>NZ_CP104302.1:1227360-1534200 GCF_025215495.1 Mycolicibacterium brumae
CTGCGCAGAACAAAGCAAAGGAACACCAGCATATTTACTGGTCATGGGCGGCGGTCAGGGACGTGCTGGAGTACAGCAGGACCGTGTTCACCGGTAGGCAGGTGACGATCACCCCGCTGTGTAGCCCGGTCGGGCACATCGTCAACTTCGACGCGGCCAAACGGCGGATCTACCTGACCGCCACGTTGGCTGACGATTCCGTGCTGGTGACAGACTTCGGCGCCGATCCCGGCAGCGTGGCTACACCGATCACGCCGCAAACTGCCGGCGACATCGGTGAGCGCATGATCTTGGCGCCGATGGAGCTGAACCCGCAGCTGGCCGTCGAGGACGTGCGGGCGGGCATCGCAGAACTGGCCGACAATCGCAACGTTGTCGTGATTGCACCGAGTGAGCGTGTAGCCAAGTTGTGGCTACCCCACATCGATGAGAGCAAGATCGTGCGCGCAGATGCCGTCGCTGACACGGTTGAGCAGTTGCGCAGCGGAACGGTCGGCCTGGTCGTGTTGGTCGGCAAGTACGACGGGATCGACCTGCCTGGTGAAGCATGCCGCGTCCTGGTCATCGATGGGCTGCCGGAGGCATTTAGCGGCGAAGAACGCCTTGAAACCCAGTTGACCACGCACACATCGGGCACTGACGACCGACAGGTGCAGCGCATCGAGCAGGGAATGGGCCGTGGTGTGCGAAGCAACGAGGACCACTGCGTTGTCTTCCTGCTGGGCGCGCGGCTGACCCAACTTGTCTACAACCCGGATACGCTGGCGCGTTTCAGCCCGGCGACTCAAGCTCAGCTTCAGCAGTCGCGGCAGTTGGCCGGAGGTCTAGAAGACCAACCACTGCCGGCGATCATCGATGTCGCGCGACAGGCACTGGATCGCGACCCGGCATGGGTCGCCTACGCTCGCCGAGGTTTGGCTCATGTGCCCCCCTCGCCGGGCCACGTCAGCGCAGCTG
The DNA here is from genome assembly GCF_025215495.1 of Mycolicibacterium brumae. Lineage (NCBI taxonomy): Bacteria > Bacillati > Actinomycetota > Actinomycetes > Mycobacteriales > Mycobacteriaceae > Mycobacterium > Mycolicibacterium brumae. The sequence continues at coordinate 1,228,318 of NZ_CP104302.1, forward strand.
CTATCGCCCGTCGGACTGCATTCGACCGGGCTGTGGCGGGAGACCTCGCCGCAGCTGGGGAGGCGTTGTCAGTGGGCATCGCTGGCACCAGTGACACCCGCCTCCAGGGATGGCTTCTCGAACAGAAGGCGACCTATGTTGATCGCACCAATCCTGCTGAAGCGCAGAAAATTCTGACTGCTGCGCGAGCCAAGAACACATCAGTACTGCGGCCGCTGGTGGGCAACACCTACCAAAAACTGTCTGGGTCGGACCACCAGGCGATTGCCGCCAGTGACTATCTGACACGGCGATACAAGGACAAGGTCGAGATCAGGATGGGTATCGAAGCTCTGATCGAAGATCTGCGATTCGACCCTGAGCGAACTGTCGAATTCGAGCGAGCGCTTGTTGACCTCGCGATGCACATCGGACTTGCCGCGCAGCGACCCGAACACGACATCGGGCAGGGGCCGGACGGGCTCTGGGCACTCGGGCAACTCAAATACTGGGTGATCGAAGCCAAGAGCGGCTCGACGGCGAAGTACATCCAGAAGGGATACATCAACCAACTGGCCGGTTCTATCAACTGGTTCAACAGGCAGTACGACGCCAGCAGCTCGGCGTTGCCGATCTTGATCCACCCATCGAACACCCTGGCCAAGGACGCCAGCGCTCCGAACGGCGCGCGCGTCATCACGGACACCCGCATGGGTGCCCTGAGATCTGCGGTGTGTAATTTTGCGGACGCCCTCGTCACGGCGGGCCGCTGGGATCAGCCCGACGCCATCAACGGCCTGCTAGCCGGTCATAAACTGCGGGCCAATGAACTTTTCGGCTATACCCAAGCAATCAAACTTGGATGACCCTCAAACCGGTTCGTCGAAGTGACTACAGCGCCAAACCGGACGGGCCTCGGTCACGATCGGGTCTCATACCCCTCGGGGGTATCCGAATCGTGCTAGCTTGGCGGGCATGACCGTTGTGGCGCACCGCGAACCCCGCGGCGCGCAACGGTGGCTGATCGCGTTGATCGTGATCGTTTTCACTGCCATCCCGACCGCGCATTGCCTTGCCGGGGCCGGCCAATCGGCCGGCTCTTCCGCAACGTCCACCCATGCGCACGCGGTGGCCCCATCGTCGGATGGTTTCGCCGAGGCACTGTCGATCGCGGTGATCGACCACGCACACGCCGACCCCGTGCCGGTGGACGCCTGGTGCTCAGCGCTCGGCATGGTGGGCGTGCTGATCCACGCCGACAACCCCGGCCGCAATCTCCTGGTGCTGGCCGCTGTGCTGCTCACCCTCGGCGCCCTGCTGTGGGGACGCCAACCAATCCGAGGCCCGCCCCGGGGCACTCAGGTCGCCAGCTCCGGCCGCGACATCCTGCATCGCCACTGCGTCATTCGGCGCTGATCCGGCTCTCCGGGCACGGCGGCACACCGCCACGCCCAGATGAGTCCACCTCAGCACCCGGCCACCCCACGGCCACGACGCAGGAAACAACCATGACCAAAACCGTTCTATCGTCACGTCGCAGCTGCACCCATCGAGGGCCGCGGTTTCACGACCCCAACACACTTGTCGGCAACACGCCGGTGCTTTGGATTTCCGACCTTCTGGCGGACCCACATCCAGCAGGCGGACAGGCTGGTTTCTGGGCGAAGCTAGAGGGCCACAATCCCAACGGAATGAAGGATCGACCAGCGTTGCACATGGTCGAACAGGCGCGCGCGAGGGGCGATCTCCGGCGCGGAGGAACCATCGTCGAATCCACCAGTGGCACGCTCGGGTTGGGCCTAGCGTTGGCCGGGATCCTCCATGAGCATCCGGTGGTGCTGGTGGCCGATCCGGGGCTTGAGCCGATCGTCCACCGGATGCTCACCGCGTACGGCGCTCGGGTGGTCACGGTCGCTGAACCGCACCCTGTGGGTGGCTGGCAGAAGGCCCGGAAGGACAGGGTCGCTGAGATCCTCGCCGACGAACCGAACTCGTGGTGCCCTGATCAGTATCAGAACCCCGACAACGTAGCTGCGTACCGGGGGTTGGCCGAGGAACTCATCGATCAACTTGGCGTCGTCGACACCTTGGTCTGCTCGGTTGGCACGGGTGGTCACTCTGCTGGGGTGGGGAGGGTTCTGCGTGAACACAACCCGCATTTGCGCCTGGTCGGCGTTGACACGATTGGCTCGACCATCTTTGGCCAGCCCGCGAGCGAACGACTGATGCGCGGGTTGGGATCAAGTATTTATCCCGGCAATGTCGACTACGAGGCGTTCGACGAGGCGCATTGGGTCGCGCCGAATGAGGCCGTGTGGGCCTGCCGCACTCTAGCGGCCACCCATCACGCCACCGGCGGCTGGAGTGTCGGCGCCGTCGCGTTGGTGGCCGCGTGGGTTGCGCGAACATCATCGCCAGAGACCACCGTCGCTGCGGTGTTTCCGGACAATCCATTGCGCTACCACGGCACCATTTACGACGACGATTACTGCGCCCGGCACGACTTGCTTGATCGTCCTCCGGCGGCGTCGCCAGATGTGGTCGGCGATCCTGGGGAGCGGATAGTCGGCCGGTGGACGCGGCTGACTCAGGTCATCGATCCGATTGGCCGGTCGAAGTGATCTCCACGTTTCGGGAGTTCAAGTCTTTCGACCGACCCAGCCAGGTGCTGATGGTCAACCAGTTCGGCATCAACGTCGGTTTCTACATGCTGATGCCCTACCTTGCCGGTTACCTCGCCGGCCCCCTGGGTATGGCGGCGTGGATTGTTGGACTGGTCTTGGGTGTCCGAAACTTCTCCCAGCAGGGCATGTTCCTGATTGGAGGCACGCTGGCAGATCGTTTCGGGTATCGCCCCCTTATCGTCGCCGGCAGCGTGCTGCGCACGGCGGGGTTCCTGCTGCTGGCGTTCAGCGACACCCTCCCGGCGATCCTGATCGCGTCAGCGGCGACAGGTTTCGCTGGGGCGCTGTTCAATCCCGCGGTGCGGGCCTACCTGGCTGCCGACTCGGGTCCAAGGCGGGTAGAGGCTTTCGCCGTCTTCAATGTGTTCTATCAGGCCGGTATCTTGTTGGGCCCGGTCCTCGGTCTGACCATGGTCGCCTGGGATTTCCGGATCACATGCGCAGTGGCTGCTCTGGTGTTCGCAGCGCTGGCGGTACTGCAGCTGACCGCGCTGCCCCCGCATCCGGCCCGCAGCGCAGGGGAGCGGGAGCCGGTCTTGGCGGAGTGGTGTTCGGTCCTGTCTAATAAGCCGTTCCTGCTGTTCGCTGCGGCGATGATCGGGTTCTACGTGCTCACCTTCCAGGTCTATCTGGCATTGCCGCTGCAGGCGCAGGCCCTCACCGGGGTCAACGTCTCCGACACTGCCCTGGTGACGGGAATCTTCGTGATCTCGGGATTGGTTTCGATCCTGGGGCAGGTGCGCCTGACACGGTGGTTGGCAGAGCGATTCGGCTCCAGTCGTTCCCTGGTACTAGGCCTGCTGGTCACCGCGGCCGCCTTCTTGCCGTTGACATTGGCACCGACCTCGTCGACCTTTGGGCCCTTTGTGGCGGTTCTGGCGCTGATGGCCACGGCTACGTTGTTGGCGCTCGGCACAATTGCGACGTTTCCGTTCGAGATGGACAGTGTCGTCATGCTGGCGCGTGACCGGCTCGTCGCGACCCACTACGGCCTGTACAACACGATCGTCGGGGTTGGCATCCTCGCTGGAAATCTGTTGGCTGGCAGACTTTTTGAGATCGCACAGGAGAAGGGCGCGCCGTCGTTGCTTTGGCTGGCGCTCACCGCTGTCGGGCTGTTGAGTGCGTTCGCGGTGTTCACGCTTCGGCACGCGGGGATGCTGGCCGGCCGGAAAGAGCCGACGTCCGTTGAAGTCTCGGCGACAAGCTAGACGTCATCGGTAGGGGCGCGGACGGCCCAATCTTCGTCGGTCGTCCGCGCCCCTGTTCGAGGCTCCTAATCGGACTGGCTAGGTGTAGTTCAGTTGGGTCATCATCCCGGCGTCCATGTGATAGGTGTTGTGGCAGTGCAGGAGCCAGGTCCCCGGATTGTTGGCGACCAGGGCGACCTTGACGGCCTCCATGGGTTTGACGATCACGGTGTCTTTTCGTGGACCGCGGCTGCCGTCGGGCCTCAGCACCTGGAAGGTGTGGCCGTGCAGGTGCATCGGGTGCCACATCATCGTGTGGTTCGCGAAGGTGATCACCGCGTTGTCGCCCATTCCTATCCGGAAAGGATCGATGTCGGGGTGACGCTTTCCGTTGATTCCCCAGTCGTAGCTGCCCATGCCTCCGGTCAGCGCAGCCGACAGCTCGACTGGGTCCTGCAGTGCGCCCAGATCGACCGATGGGTCCGAGCGCAGCTCGTCGATCGTTAGGACTCGACCCGTGAGCTCGGCCGGCCGAAACCCGGCTTCGGGCGCGTGGCCTTCGGCGGTGACCAGATTCGCCCGCGCCAGACCATCCTTTCCTTCGGCGGCGGCGACCAACGGGAACACTCCGTCCCCGGCAGTCACTATCGCGTCGTAGCGCTCGCCCATCCCGACGAGGACCGCATCGGTTTCCACCGGCTGTACCGCGAACCCGTCGGTGTGGGTGATTGTCATGGTGTGGCCGCCCAGCGCTATCCGATACGCCGTGTCGGCTCCGGCGTTGATTATTCGCATCCGGATGCGCTGGCCGGGTGTCGCGCGGAATGAAGTCGGCGCTGACGGGATGCGGCCATTGATCACATGATGGGGGTAGGTGACGTCCCCGCCTGCGCCGAGGAGGCTGTCGCTTTGCTCGCCCATCCCTTCCATGGAGTGCATCCCAGGCATGTGCCCCATGGGTTTGTTCAGGTCCTCGAACACCTGCTCCGGTGATCGGCCCACACCGTCTGTCCAATCGTCGATCATGACGATCCACTCGGCGTCGTAGTCGGTCGCCTCGTCGGCGGCGTCGATCACCACAGGCACGTACAGTCCGCGGTCGGCGTCGAGTGGCGTGTGAGGATGCGCCCAATAGGTGCCAGGGTGCGGGGCGGTGAATCGGTAGGTGAAACGTTCGCTCTGCGCAATATTCGGCGTTGCTGGCTCTGCCCCATCCATATCGTTTCGCAGCGCAAGCCCATGCCAGTGCAACGACGTTGGCTTGCTCAGCTCGTTGACGACGGTCACCTCCAACTGATCGCCCACCTTCGCGCGAAGTAGGGGACCCGGCAACTCTGGACTATAAGCTTGGGTCTGCGCGATAACGCCGCCCAGATCCACCGCCTGCGGTTTCGCGGTCAACACGGCCTGGACGGTGCGGCCAGAACGGGGGCGTGCGGCTTCCGCCTGCTCGATGGCGTCGGCGTATGTGGGCGTCGAGTCCGCGGTATCAGACGTCTGCCCGCAGCCGGCGGCCAAAACGAGGCCGCCTGCAGCGGTGATGAGGAATCCTCGCCGCGACAGTTCACGGCCGAAGCCGGAACTGCTCTCGCGCGCATTTTCTCTGGGGGTGTACACGGTGTCCCTTTCGGTGACGCGGTCGGTGAAATAGACCGCGAGTGATGGTTTGGTGGTTGGCGCGTGGTCAGCGCATGTTGGGCAGCATCGTTCGATCGGCGGACCTGAGACAGGTCGCCTTCGAGTTCTGCGATTAGAAGTTGGAGCTGCCGGCCGACGGGTCGGTGTCGGCGTAGGGATGCCGAGGCACGAACACTCGACCGTTGGCGTTGTAACGCTTTCGCTTGCTCCGCGGCGCCATCTGGCCGGCGTCACTGTTGCCCTCGCGAGCTGTCGGACCTGGAATCGCAGTCTTCGGCGCTTGGTCGCGGGGCTCTTCGAGTGCGCTTTGGTGGTTGGCGAGACTGATCGCGATGCCTCCGCCTGCGAAGGACACGGTGGCAGCAACCGCCACCAAGGCGATTCCCATTGAAGCGGCGCGCAGAGGGAAGCCCCTGAGCCTGATGCCGTCAAGTGTCGGATGTGGAGAGAAGGTTTTGGTCATGGTTGTTTCCTGCGTCGTGGCCGTGGGGTGGCCGGGTGCTGAGGTGGACTCATCTGGGCGTGGCGGTGTGCCGCCGTGCCCGGAGAGCCGGATCAGCGCCGAATGACGCAGTGGCGATGCAGGATGTCGCGGCCGGAGCTGGCGACCTGAGTGCCCCGGGGCGGGCCTCGGATTGGTTGGCGTCCCCACAGCAGGGCGCCGAGGGTGAGCAGCACAGCGGCCAGCACCAGGAGATTGCGGCCGGGGTTGTCGGCGTGGATCAGCACGCCCACCATGCCGAGCGCTGAGCACCAGGCGTCCACCGGCACGGGGTCGGCGTGTGCGTGGTCGATCACCGCGATCGACAGTGCCTCGGCGAAACCATCCGACGATGGGGCCACCGCGTGCGCATGGGTGGACGTTGCGGAAGAGCCGGCCGATTGGCCGGCCCCGGCAAGGCAATGCGCGGTCGGGATGGCAGTGAAAACGATCACGATCAACGCGATCAGCCACCGTTGCGCGCCGCGGGGTTCGCGGTGCGCCACAACGGTCATGCCCGCCAAGCTAGCACGATTCGGATACCCCCGAGGGGTATGAGACCCGATCGTGATTTTCCCGACGCAACGCCGTTGCTTTATACCCCCTAGGGGTATATGTTGCGGGTATGGACCACTCTCCGAAGGCCGCCGGCCATACCCACGGGCCGCATCAGCACGGACATGATCACTCCCCGCACCCCGGACCGGGTGATCACGGCCGGGGCCACCCACTTGACCCTCACAGAGAGCGTGGAAGCCACGCAGGCCACGGAGACCACGTCGCACGATTCCGGAGCCTGTTCTGGGCCGCCTTGGCCTTAGCGGCGCCCGTGGTGGGCTTCAATGGGATGTTCGCGGACCTGCTGGGGTATCAGTTGCCGGAAGGCACCTGGGTTCAGTGGGTCTCGCCCCTGCTGGGCACCGTGATTTATCTCGTCGGAGGTCGTCCGTTCCTGGTGGGTGCCGCCGACGAGATTCGCCGCCGGAAACCGGGGATGATGCTGCTTATCGGGCTGGCGATCACGGTGGCATTCGTCGCTTCCTGGGGTTCGAGCCTGGGCGTTTTGGACCACCAACTCGATTTCTGGTGGGAACTCGCGTTGCTCGTGGTGATCATGCTGTTGGGGCACTGGATCGAGATGCGCTCGCTGGCTCACACCACCTCCGCGTTGGACTCCCTCGCCGCGTTGCTCCCCGCCAAGGCTGAACGTGTGGAAGGCGGCGCGGTTGTCGAGGTGGATCCCAGCGAACTCCGCGCGGGGGACGTGGTTGTCGTCCGCCCGGGTGGCTCAGTGCCGGCTGACGGCCGGATCGTGGAGGGCGCCGCGAATCTGGATGAGTCCTTGGTCACCGGGGAATCCCGCCCTGTCCGTCGACAACGCGGAGATCAAGTGGTCGCAGGAACGGTGGCCACCGACTCGGGGTTGCGGGTCGAGGTCACAGCCGTGGGCGAAGACACGGCATTGGCCGGGATTCAGCGAATGGTGGCCGACGCGCAGGCATCAACGTCGCGTGCCCAACGCCTCGCCGATCGGGCCGCCGGGTGGCTGTTCTGGTTCGCCTTGGCCGCCGCCATTGTCACGGCTGTGGTGTGGTCGGCCATCGGCCAGCCTGACGAGGCTGTTGTTCGGGTGATCACTGTCCTGGTGATCGCCTGCCCACACGCCCTCGGCCTAGCGATCCCGCTCGTGGTCTCCATAGCCACCGAACGCGCGGCGCGCGGCGGGGTGTTGATCAAGGACAGGTTGGCACTGGAGCAAATGCGCAACGTCGACGTGGTGTTCTTCGACAAGACGGGGACACTGACCGAAGGGGCTCCAACCGTCACCGACATCCACTCGGTTGAATCCCCCGCAAATGAGGTGCTGGCCATGGCGGCCGCCGCAGAAGTCGACAGCGAACATCCGCTAGCCCGTGCGATCGTCGCGTCCGCAAAACAACGGGGATTGCATCTGCCGGTCGCGAAGGGATTTTCCTCTGAACCCGCGTTGGGCGTCACCGCGGACGTCTCCGGCGTCACTGTCAAGGTCGGCGGACCGATGATGCTGAAACAGGTGGGATGCCAGGAGCTGCCGATCGCCGATCAATGGCGAGAGGAAGGCGCCATCATCTTGCACGTTGTCATCGACGGGCGGGTAGCGGGCGCGTTGCGGCTGTCCGACGCCATTCGGCCAGAGTCACGCGACACCGTCGAAGCCTTGCACAAGCTGGGGATCTCAGTGGTCATGATCACCGGTGACGCGCATGCGGTCGCAGCCTCTGTCGCCGATGAGCTCGGCGTAGACCGCGTATTCGCCCAGGTCCGGCCCGAAGACAAGGCAGCTGCGGTCAAAGAACTGCAGGATGAGGGGCATCAGGTGGCCATGGTCGGCGACGGAGTCAACGACGCCCCAGCGTTGGCTCAAGCTGATGTGGGAATCGCCATCGGGGCCGGCACCGATGTGGCGATCTCGTCGGCTGGGGTGATTCTCGCCAGTTCAGATCCCCGGTCGGTGATTTCTGTCATCGAACTGTCGCGTGCGAGCTACCGCAAGATGAAGGAGAACCTCTGGTGGGCAGCCGGGTACAACCTGATCGCCGTGCCGTTGGCTGCCGGAGTGCTCGCTCCGGTCGGATTTGTGATGCCCATGAGCGTTGGAGCCATGCTGATGTCTGCCTCCACCGTTGTTGTCGCCCTGAACTCGCAGTTGCTGCGTCGACTGGACCTACGACCGCAGTCGGCCACCCGCCGTGTGATCGGGTGAAACGATAGCGAGATCGATCAAGTTCACCACCGGACTCGGGGCCTACGTCAGCGCAAACACGCCAGTATGAAATATCTGGCGCCCACCACCATCACGGCCTGGCGGCATGACGAGTCCATTCAAGCTAGTGGACCCGCACGTTATGCGCCCGTAGGAGCTAATGTGGGGTTGCCCCCGTTCGGTAGACACCGGTTAAGCGGCTTGCTCCGCTTGGTTGATCATCAATGTCTCGAAATCCACTGGACTGAGATACCCGAGTGAACTATGGAGCCGACGCCAATTGTACACGTTCTCAATCCAATTCGCTACCGCGTGAATAGCTTCAGCGTGCGTGGCGAAATGCCATCGGTGATAAAACTCCGATTTCAATGTCGACCAGAAACTCTCCTGCTGCGCATTGTCCCAACACACCCCGGTTCGCCCGACGGACTGACGCACATTCAATTCCTCGGCCACGGAGAACATCTGCGCCGAGGTGTACTGGCACCCGCGATCCGCATGGAAAATCACTCGCTCCATCGGTCCCGTCGCCGGGTCCCGGAACAGGTGCGCCCGGCGCAGCGCGGCCTCCACCACGTCGGTGTGCAAGGTTTCGGCGAACGCGTATCCCAGTACCCGACGCGAGCAACCGTCACGGACCGCACACAGGTACAACCAGCCCTCGTCGGTACCCAGGTAGGTGATGTCAGAGGTCCACACCTTGTTCAACGCGCCCTGGTCGAAACGCCGGCCCACCAGATCCGGCAACGTGTGCGCCCGATCATCAACGATCGTGGTCGGCGGGCGCCATGTGCGCGGGCTGATTCCCTCAATTCCATTGTCCACCATGATCTTCGCCACTGTCTTACGAGACACGGTTTCGCCCTGCCGGCGCAGCGTCGCAAGGATCCGCGGAGCGCCGTCGACCCCGTCGGATTCCTCATGGGCAGCCTTGACCGCCACGGTGAGCTCGGCGCGCCGCTGCGCGCGCGGGCCGGGCCCGGCGTCGCGGGCTTTGACCCACTTGTAGTAACCCGAGCGAGAGACCCCCAGCAGTCGAGCGCACCGGCTGACACCGAACATGGCCTTCTCCGCGTCGATCAGTGCGAACGCCTCGGCGGGTTCGGACCGGTCTCCTTCGCGAAGAAGGCTGCGGCTTTTTTTAGAAACTCCCGATCCATTCGCAATTCAGAAACCTCCACCCGCAGGCGCTCCAACTCAGCGCGCTCATCAGCGTCCAAGGCTTCCGGTGCCGAATCCATCTGTGCGCGCTCAATACCCACCCAGCGGCCCAGCAACGCCTCACCAACCCCGATTTCTCGGGCCACCTCGGCAATCGAGCGCCCGGTGTCAATCACCAAATGCGCGGCCTCATGCCGATACTTCGGCGTATACGACGCCCTCTTCTTCGTGCCCACAACAACATCCTTTCCCGGCCAGCAGCACGCTGCCAAACCAATCGGGATGTCTACCGAACGGGGGCATCCTCAACACCCCGTCGGGGTGTAGGAGGGACATGAGGCGGTGGGCGTATTGGCGGGTTTGTTGGCTCTTCCGGTTTCAGAGTGCGTTGATGCGGTCTTGAATCTGGCCGGAGTGGATGAGTGCTCGCAGGATGTAGTGGTTGATGTTGCGGAATCCCAGGGCGATGCCGCGCAGGTGTTCCAGGCGGCCGTTGATGGCTTCCACGGGGCCGTTGGAGATCCCGACGTCGAAGTAGGCCAAGATCTCGGCGCGGCGGCGCCACAGGCTTCGGCCGAGCTGGGCCAGTTCCTCGAGGCCCTTGGGTAGGCCGGAGCGGATGCGTTTGAGGCAGGTGAACATCGCGAGCTTGCCGGCCCGCCGATCGGGGTGAGCGTAAGCGGCGATGAGGTCTTGGTAGAAGCAGGCGGTCACCTCGACTGCAGTGTGCGCGTCATGGGTAGCCAGGGCAGCCTCGAGTTTGGTTCTCTGCTTGGTGCTGAGTAATTCAGTGCGGGTCAACAGGATTCGTCGGATCCCGAACAACGGATCCCCGGTGCGTCCCCGATGCCCGCAGGTGTCCTGTTGGATGCGTTGGCGGCACACGGTGAGCTTCTCGGCGGCTAGATGCACGACATGGAACGGATCCATCACCGCCCGCGCCGTGGGCAGTGCTTCGGCGGCCGCGGTGCGGTACCCGGCGAACCCATCCATGGCCACCACCTGGATCCGCCGGCGAAAGTTCGGGTCCCTGGCCTGCAGCCAGTCTGTGAACACCCCAGCCGAACGCCCGGCGACCATGTCCAACAACCGAGCTGGCCCGGTGCCGTCGATGACCGGGGTCAGATCGACGATGACGGTAACGAAATCGGCGCCGCCCTGGCCGCGGCGGTGCTTCCACTTGTGTTCATCGACCCCGAGGTAGCGGACCCCGTCAAGGCGATGGGGATCACCGAAGACCAGGTCGCGGGCCACCTCGGCGGCGACCGATTCGACGGTGTCCCAGCTGACTTTCAGCGCCTTGGCGATCGCAGAGATCGACATCTTGTCGATGGCCAATCGCTGCAAGATCCACCGGGCACACCGACGTGTCGTGGCAGCTCTCGGTGCAACAACCTGGTCAGTCTTCTGCCGGAAGATCTTCATGGCGCAGTCGTCGTTGCCGCAGACGAAGCGGGGCACCTGGATCCGCAGTCGGGTGGGATGGCCTGCCACTGGCAGATCGGTCACGACCCGTTGGACATGATCACGCAGCGACCCCTCGTGGCCACACTTGCCGCACCTGCTGTCGTGGGCCACGGGGCGGCAGTCGATCCAGGTCAGCTCTTCAGCGATCGCCGCGCCGGTGATCGTCACCCCCAGTTCGACGGTTCGGCAGATGGTGTCGGCAACAAGGCACGTAGGCTCAGACATGGGTCCTGTGGGAGTGAGAACGGTTGTGTAGGAACTCCCATCCTCACACCCCAGGGCCCGCCTACATCCCCACCCTCACCCCGACCGCAGCGCCCATCCACGCACCGTCATTCCGGAAGAGCCGGTTTGTTCGGGGGTGTAGTCGGCGGCGATGTGCGCGAGTTGGCGCAGTGCCTCGCATCTGTCGCTCGGGTCGATGGTGGTGGGTAGGTGGGTGGTGAAGTCGCGCAGGATGGTGGTGTGTTCGGGGCCGATGCGGCCGTCGGCGATGGCGGCCGCCGCTTCGGGCAGCAGGGGTTCCAACACGTCTCCGGTGAGGGTGTGGCGTAGTCCGAAGGTGTGGGTGTCGTTGATGCGGTGGCGGGCTTCGCCGCGGGAGCAGCGCAGACGTTGGGCGAGCACTTCGGTCCAGGATTTCGCGCCGAGTTCGGTGGGGGGCGGTGGCCGAGAGTTTCAGGCGCAGAGAGGTTCTCATGGTGGTGTTCCCGGTAGTGGTCAGCGGATGAGGTAGGGCATATTGACCGTGACGGCCCCGGTGGGGCAGCGGGCCGCGCACGGTCCGCAGTACCAGCACTCGTCGACGTACATGAACGCCTTGCCGGTTTCGGTGTTGATGGCCAGTGAGTCCAGTGGGCAGACCTCCACGCAGAGGTTGCAGCCCTCGATGCACAGTGACTCATCGATGGTGACCGGCACGTCGACGCGCTGATTGACCAGGCTCATGACTGTTCTCCGTCCGTTCGGGTGAGGTTGCCGCGCAGCGTGATCCGGTCGCCGCGCATCCGGATGTATTCCAGGTCGACGGGGGCTCCGTCGTCGGCGTGGGTGAGGCGTTCCATCAACAGCACCGGCGCGGCGGGCGGCAGTCGCAGCAGCGCTGCCGAATGCGCGTCGGCGGCAACCGCTTCCACCGCCAGGGTGGCCGCGCCCAACCGTCGTCCGGTGACCTGTTCGATCAGGGCGAAGACATCGTTGGATTCCAACGACCGTCGCAGCACCTCGGCGCCGATCTCACGGACCAGGTAGGTGGTGTCCAGGCTTAACGGCAGGTCGCCCAGGAACCGCAGGCGTTCGATGAACACCACCTCGGCCCCGGGTGGCACGCCGAGTCGCTCGGCGATCGCCGGCGGCGCGCTCACCGCGGTGGCGGCGCGCACCTCGTTGCGAATCTCGCCGTAGCCGGAGAAGGTCTCCTTCAATCCGACGAGCTCATCCAGTCCGTGGTCGAACTTGCGGACCGCGACGTGGGTTCCGACCCGGGTCGCCCGGTCGATCAGGCCCTCGGCGGCCAGCGTCGCCAGCGCTTCGCGGGCGGCGTTGCGGGACACGAAGAAGCCCGCGGCCAGTTCGGCTTCCCCGGGCAGCCCGTCGGCGTGCCCGCCGGAGTGGATCTGGTGCCACAACACGTCGCTGACCAGGCGGGCCTGGTCGGCCCGGGACCGGCGCGGCGGCGCGGACCCGGGGGCGGCGGTGATCTCGGCGGTCATCGGGGGACGTCCTCATCCGTGGGCTGACGGTGTGAGGATTGACGCTAGAGACGAAACACTCCGGCCGCGGCATTGCGCCACCCGGTGGGCCGCTCGGACCGGTTGTGCTCGCGATGACGTTAGGTCACGGCGCGTGCGCCGGCTGGAACCCGCCGGAATTGTCCGAGGTCGACGACTCCTCCGCGCGGATCACGTGCACCACCGCGTTGATCAGCGCCAGATGGGTGAACGCCTGCGGGAAGTTGCCCAGGTGCCGGCCGGTGCCCGGGTCGATCTCCTCGGCGTAGAGGTGCAGCGGGCTGGCGAAGCTCAGCAGCCGCTCGCACAGATGTTTGGCCTGCTTGAACTCGCCGATCTCGACCAGCGCCGACACCAGCCAGAACGAGCAGATGGTGAAGGTGCCCTCTTCGCCGGACAACCCGTCGTCGGTCTCCTCGACGCGGTACCGCAGCACCAGGCCGTCCTCGGTGAGCTCGTCGGCGATGGCCAGCACGGTGGCCCGGATCCGCGGGTCGTCCGGCGGCAGGAACCGGGTCAGCACCGCCAACAGCAGCGAGGCGTCCAGCGCCGGGTCGCCGTAGCGCTGGGTGAGCACCCCGCGGTCGTCGACGCCGTTGGCCAGGATGTCGTTCTTGATGTCGGCGGCGATCTTGTGCCACTGCCGGGCGTAGCTCTTCTCACCCTGGCGTTCGGCCAGTTTGGCCCCCCGGTCCAGCGCCACCCAGCACATGATCTTGCTGGAGGTGAAGTGCTGCGGTTCGCCGCGCACCTCCCAGATGCCGCGGTCGGGTTCGCGCCAATGCTTGATGGCCTCCTCGACCTGGTCCTTGAGCATCGGCCACAGGTGGTCGGGCACCTGGTCGCGGGATTTGGTGTGCAGGTACACCGAGTCCAGCGCGGTGCCCCAGATGTCGTGCTGGCGTTGGTCGAACGCCCCGTTGCCGATCCGCACCGGCCGCGCGCCGTCATAGCCGGACAGGTGCGGCAGCTCCGCCTCGACCAGGCTGCGCTCACCGCCCACGCCGTACATCACCTGCAGCGGATGGCGTTTGCCGTTCTGCCCGCTGGACACATCGGCCAGGAACGCGAAGAAGTCGTCGGCCTCGCGGTCCAGGCCGAGTGTGTACAACCCCCACAGCGCGAACGTAGAGTCGCGCACCCAGGCGTACCGGTAGTCCCAATTGCGTTCCCCGTGCGGGGTTTCCGGCAGCGAGGTGGTGGACGCCGCCAGCAACGCGCCGGTCGGCGAATAGGTCAGCCCCTTCAGCGTCAGCGCGCTGCGCTGCAGGTACGCCCGCCACGGATGGTCCGGGAAATCGCCGACGTTGATCCACTGCCGCCAGCACTCCGCGGTGCGCCACATCTTGCCGGCCGCCTCCTCGAAGGACTGCGGCGCCCGATTGCCCGACCAGCTCAGCGCGACGAACACATTGTCGCCCTCGCTGAGCCGGGTCCGGGCCAGCGCGGTGTGCCCCTCCAGCCCCAACCGCAGGTTGGTGGTCAGCTTCAGTTCCGGGTGCTCGTCGGGATTGCGCGACGCGCGGGCGATGGCCTCCCCGTACGCCGGGCCGGAGTACTCCCAGGCGGCCGGGATCCGGTGGTAGTCGAAGGACGGCTCGCAGCTCATCGCCAACTCGACCGTGCCGGACACACAGCGCACCGTGCGCAGCAGGATGTGCTCGGCGTCCCAATCCATCGGGGTGCGCCGATGCGTGCGGGACCGGGAGTCCACGTCGTGCCACGGGCCCATCACCAGCGCCTCACGCACCACCAGCCACCCGGTGTGGGTCTGCCAGGTGGTCTCCAGGATCAGCCCGCCGGGCAGGTACCGCCGGGCCGAGGGCACCGCCACCCCGTAGGGCGCGAGCTTGAAGTGCCCGGCCCCGCGATCCAGGATCGCGGCGAACACGCTGGGGGAGTCCGGGCGGGGCACGCACATCCACTCCACCGACCCCGCCGAAGAGATCAGCGCGGTGGTCTCGCAGTCGGACAGGAATCCGTAATCGGCGATCGGCGGGAACGGGTTGCGGGCCGGCGGCGAAATGTCGTCGTCCTCGGCGGCGTCACGCTCGGTGCTCATCGATACATAATCGGCTCCCGCTGAACTTAATGCCGACCGAACTCCCAACTTGTGATCATGCCCGTGGCTCGGGCGACCGCCGGTCGCCGTAGGGTGGACGGCGATGGACGGATTCCTGGGTTGGTGGGACGGTGTCGAGTTGTGGGTCACCGGCCTCGGCTTCGTGCTGCAGGTGATCGTCGTGATGCCGGTGGTGTTGTTGCTGGCCTACGGCCTGGCGGTGGGATGCGACGCCGTGCTCGGCCGGGCGATCGAACTGCTCCATCGGCTGCGGCGCGGCCGGGCGGAGCGGTCATGAGCGGCATGCCCCGGTCCCGGGTGCACCTGGCGCTGATCGGGTTGTTGGCGCTCGTCGTCGTGCTGTGGCTGTTCACCCGCTGACCGGCGTCGCAGCGGTTGACCACAAGCTCGTCCAACAGCGGCTCTGGTAACCTTCGCCCCATGAAAACAGCAGGTCGCGACGTCGCCTCACGCGTTGACGCCGACGCTTGCTGTTGTCGCTGACCCTGGCCCGCGCGGTCGGGTGACGGCGGCGTCGCGGACCGTGCCGCGTCGCGTCCACCCCTCGCTCCTTCCGCGTCGCCGGGCGCCCGCTGACGTATGTAGACGACCGGAAGGCCCCACCGCATGACCCTGCCAATCAGATCCCGTCGGCGCGCGCTCGCCGCGCTGGCCCTGACGGTCACGCTGTCGGCCGGCTGCGGGGGCGGGCCCAGCGATGTCCCCGGCGGGGAGAACCGGGACGCCGACACCATCCTGACCCTGGTCGCCTACGCGGTTCCCGAGCCCGGTTGGAGCACCGTCATCCCGGCGTTCGCCGCCACCCCCGAGGGCGAGGGCGTCGACGTCACCACCTCCTACGGCGCCTCCGGCGACCAGTCCCGCTCGGTGGTCGACGGCAAACCCGCCGACCTGGTCAACTTCTCCGTCGAACCCGACGTCGCCCGGCTGGTCAAAGCAGGCAAGGTGGCCGAGGACTGGGATTCCGGCGTGACCCGTGGCATCCCGTTCGGCTCCGTCGTCGCGCTGGTGGTGCGCCCCGGCAACCCGAAGAACATCCACGACTGGGACGACCTGCTGGCGCCGGACGTCGAGGTGGTCACCCCGAGCCCGTTGAGTTCCGGTTCGGCGAAATGGAACCTGCTGGCCCCCTACGCCGCCAAGAGCGACGGCGGCAAGGACCCGCAAGCCGGACTGGACTTCGTCCGCACGCTGGTCGACGAACACGTCCGCACCCGGCCCGCCTCCGGCCGGGAGGCCACCGACGTGTTCCTGCGCGGCACCGGCGACGTGCTGCTGAGCTACGAGAACGAAGCGATCAACTCGAAACGGCGCGGCGACGCCATCGAGTACGTCGTCCCGGACCAGACCTTCCGGATCGAGAATCCGGTCGCGGTCACCAGCACCAGCCGGCACCAGAAGCAGGCCGTCGCGCTGAACAACTACCTCTACACCCAGGCCGGCCAGCGACTGTGGGCCGAAGCCGGATTCCGGCCGGTGGACCCCGCGGTGGCAGCCGAGTACTCCCGCGAGTTCCCGGCCCCGCAGAAGCTCTGGACCATCGAGGACCTCGGCGGCTGGGACGTCGTCGACCCGGCGCTGTTCGACAAGGAGAACGGCTCCATCACCGCGATCTACAAGCAGGCCACCGGATGACCGCCGTCACCGGGGCCAACACCATCCCGCCGGAGCCGGTCTCCGCGCCTGCGCCCGGCCCGCGCCGCGGCCGGATGTCGCTGCAGATCGGCTTGGCCACCATGTGGCTGTCGCTGATCGTGCTGCTGCCGCTGGCGGCGATTCTGCTGCAGTCCGCCAAGGGCGGCTGGGCGGCGTTCTGGGCGGCCGTCACCTCCAATGCCGCGCTGGAGTCGTTCCGGGTCACCATCGGCGTCTCGTTCGGCGTCGCCGCGGTCAACGCGGTCGCCGGGCTGCTGGTGGCCTGGGTGCTGACCCGCGACGACTTCCCCGGAAAACGGCTCGTCGACACCGTCATCGACCTGCCGTTCGCGCTGCCCACCATCGTGGCGAGCCTGGTGATGCTGGCCCTGTACGGGCCGCACAGCCCGCTCGGCATCCAGCTGCAGCACACCAAGTGGGGCATCGGGGTGGCACTGCTGTTCGTCACGCTGCCGTTCGTGGTCCGCTCCGTGCAGCCGGTGCTGATCGAACTGGACCAGGAAGTGGAGCAGGCCGCGGCGTCGTTGGGCGCCAACGGCCGGACCATCTTCATCAAGGTGGTGCTGCCGGCGCTACTGCCCGCGCTGCTATCCGGGGCCGGGCTGGCGTTCTCCCGCGCGATCGGCGAGTACGGCTCGGTGGTGCTCATCGGTGGCGCCATCCCCGGCGAAACCGAGGTGTCCTCGCAATGGATCCGCACCCTGATCGAGAACGACGACCCGACCGGCGCGGCAGCCATCTCGATCGTGCTGCTGAGCATCTCGTTCACCGTGCTGTTCATCCTGCGGACCGTCGGATCCCGGGCCGCGCGCCGTGAAGAGCAGGCCCAGTAGATGACCCTGTCCCCGGCGATCCGCTACCTGCTGCGCTTCACCGCGCTGGCCTACGTCGGCCTGCTCGTGGTGGTGCCCGTCGGGCTGATCCTGTACCGCACCTTCGAACCGGGCTTCGCCTACTTCTGGTCCTGGATCACCACCCCGGCGGCCATCTCCGCGCTGAACCTGACCCTGCTGACGGTGGCGATCGTGGTGCCGCTGAACGTCATCTTCGGGGTGCCCACCGCCCTGGTGCTGGCCCGGCGGCGATTCCGCGGCAAGAGCCTGCTGCAGGCCGTCATCGACCTGCCGTTCGCCGTGTCGCCGGTGGTGGTCGGCGTCGCGCTGATCCTGCTGTGGGGATCCTCGGGCCTGCTCGGGTTCCTGGAGAACGACTTCGGGATCAAGATCATCTTCGGCTTCCCCGGCATCGTGCTGGCGTCGATCTTCGTCACCGTTCCGTTCGTCATCCGCGAGGTCGAACCGGTGCTGCACGAGCTGGGCTCCGATCAGGAGGAGGCCGCCGCGACGCTGGGGGCCACCGGCTGGCAGACGTTCTGGCGGATCACCCTGCCGTCGATCCGCTGGGGCCTGACCTACGGCATCGTGCTGACCGTCGCCCGCACCCTCGGTGAGTTCGGCGCGGTGATCATGGTGGCCTCCAACCTGCCCGGCCAATCCCAGACACTGACGCTGCTGGTCGCCGACCGCTACAACCTCGGCAACGAGTACGGCGCGCTGGCGCTGTCCACCCTGCTGATGACGGTGGCGGTGCTGGTGCTGGTCGTCCAGATCGTGCTCGACGCCCGCCGCAAGAGCTCAGCGGAATAGCCGCCGCGGAATAGCTGCCAAGGAGAATCTCGATGTCCACCGACAACGCCATCACGGTCACCGGCGCCAATAAGCACTACGGTGACTTCGCGGCGCTGGACAACGTCGACTTCGTCGTCCCGTCCGGGTCGCTGACCGCGCTGCTGGGCCCCAGCGGTTCCGGCAAATCCACTCTGCTGCGGGCCATCGCCGGCCTGGACCACCCCGATTCGGGCACCATCACCATCAACGGCCGCGATGTCACCGGGGTGCCGCCGCAGAAGCGCGGCATCGGGTTCGTGTTCCAGCACTACGCGGCGTTCAAGCACCTGAGCGTGCGGGACAACGTCGCGTTCGGGCTGAAGATCCGCAAGCGGCCCAAGGACGAGATCGCCGAGAAGGTGGACAACCTGCTCGAGGTGGTGGGGCTGGCCGGCTTCCAGAACCGGTACCCCAGCCAGCTTTCCGGCGGTCAGCGGCAGCGGATGGCGCTGGCCCGGGCGCTGGCCGTCGACCCGGAGGTGCTGCTGCTCGACGAGCCGTTCGGCGCCCTGGACGCCAAGGTCCGCGACGACCTGCGCACCTGGCTGCGCCGGTTGCACGACGAGGTGCACGTCACCACCGTGCTGGTCACCCACGACCAGGCCGAGGCCCTCGACGTCGCCGACCGGGTCGCGGTGCTCAACAAGGGCCGCGTCGAGCAGGTCGGCTCACCCGATGACGTTTACGATTCCCCGGCCAACGCCTTCGTGATGGGCTTTTTGGGCACGGTGAGCTCGCTGAACGGAATCCTGGTGCGCCCGCACGATATTCGCGTCGGCCGCAACCCGGAGTTGGCCATCGCGGCCAGCGACGGCACCGCGGAGAGCACCGGGGTGACCCGCGCCGTGGTGGACCGGGTGGTGCGGCTGGGCTTCGAGGTCCGCGTCGAGCTGACCAGCGCGCTGACCGGTGAGCCGTTCACCGCCCAGATCACCCGCGGGGACGCCGAGGCGCTGCAGATCACCCCCGGCGAGACGGTGTACGTGCGGGCCACCCGGGTGCCGCCGGTCGCTGGGGAGCCCCAGACCGCCGAGGGCTGAGCGCGCTAGGCGCACGGTCGCGGCCGAGGAGATGGGGTTGCCGGTTCAGGCGCCAGGACGCTGAGCGACCGCAACAGGCGGCGCCGCGACCGACCAAGTCCCAGAGACCGAAGTCAGCGCCAGCTCGTAGCGGTCCAGCACGGTGGCGGCGACCAGATTGTGCGCGCCCAGCGGTTGCGCCATCGCGAAGCCGCGGGCGCGGGCGAACTCGGCCACCCGGTCGGTGATCACCCCGGGGGCCAGAAACCACGGGGCGACGACGATCCGCTGCGCGCCGGCGGCGCGCAGCTTCTCCTCCGCTTCGGCCAGCGACGGGTGCGGGCGGGTGGCCAAGCCGACAGTGCTTGCCGCCCAACGGGTTCCGGACGCCACCCGGCGGGCGACCTCTGCCGTCGCGGCGTTCGCAGACGGATCGGAGGAACCGACGGCCGCCACGATCACCCCGAGGCCGTCGTCGTGCCGGGACACTCCCACCTCGGTGAGCCGTTGCCGGAACACCGCCAGCAGCGCCGGATCATTGCCCAGCACCGGCGCCTGCCGGGCCTCGACGCCGGAGGCAGCGATCAACGCGGGGATGTCGACGCGGGAGTGATAGGCGTCGGCCAGCAGCAGTGGGGTCACCACCGCAGGCCCGCGCAGCGAACCGAGCACGTCGGGCAGTGCGGGAAAGCTCTGCTCACAGAACGCCACCCGCACGTCCAGATCCGGGCGGATCCGACGGATCCGCCCGGCGATCGCCCGCGTCACGGTCGCCGAACGAGGGTCGGCGCTGCCGTGCGCGGTCAGCACCAGGGTCACGAGGCGTGCAATCCGCATTCGGTCTTGGTCTGCCCGGCCCACCGTCCGCTGCGCGGATCCGATCCCGGGGCCGGCTTGGCGGTGCACGGCGCGCACCCGATCGACGGATAGCCCTCGTCGACCAGCGGGTTCACCAGGATGCCGTGAGTGTGGATGTACTCCTGCATCTGATCATCCGACCAGGCCGCGATCGGGTTGATCTTCACCAGCCCGAACGCCTCGTCGAAGGAGATCAGCGGGGCGTTGGCGCGGGTGGGCGCCTCGACCCGGCGGATGCCGGTCACCCAGGCGGTGTACCCGCCGAGCACCTTCGACAGCGGCTCGACCTTGCGCATCCGGCAGCAGGCCGCGGCGTCCCGGGAGAACAGGTCGGCGCCGAATTCGGCGTCCTGCTCGGCGACGGTGCGTTCCGGGACGACATTGCGCACCCGCACGTCGTAGACGGCTTCCACCGCATCACGGGTGCCGATGGTCTCCGGGAAGTGGTAGCCGGTGTCCAGGAACAGGATCTCCACGCCGGGGCGGACCTTGGCGGCCATCTCCACCAGCACGGCGTCCTGCATGTTCGAGGCGACCAGATAGCCGGACCGCTCGCCGACGGTGTGGCCGCCGAAGGTCTCGTCGGTCCAGCGCAGCAGTTCCTCGGCGTCCGCGCCGTCCAACTCGGCGGCGCCGCGGGCGGCGATCTCGCGCAATTGGTCTTCGGTGGTGGTGTCTAGTGCCATCGTGCGGCCTACCCCTCTATAGAACTCAGCGAAGCGCTTCTTCGTCGGCGCGCACCGCCCACTGGGCGAAACGCTCCCCGTCTTCGCGTTGTTCCACGTAGTTGCGGGTGACCCGCTCGATGTAGTCGACGAGTTCGGTGGCCAGCACCTTGTGGCCACGCAGTTTGCGGCCGAAGCCGCTGTCCGCGCCGAGGCTGCCACCCAGGTGCACCTGGAAGCCCTCCTCGGGGCCGTTGCCGTCGTCGACCATCTGGCCCTTGAAGCCGATGTCGGCGACCTGGACTCGGGCGCAGGAGTTCGGGCAGCCGTTGAGGTGCACGCCCACCGGCATGTCCAGCTTCGCGTTCAGGTCGGCCAGCCGGCCTTCCAGTTCCGGCACCAGACCCTGGGCGCGGCCACGGGTGTCGACGAAGCTGAGCTTGCAGTACTCGATGCCGGTGCAGGCCATCAGGTTCTGCCGCCAGTTCGACGGCCGCGACGACAATCCGAGGGCCTCCATGCCGCTGACCAGCTCGTCGAGCTTGTCGTCGGGCACGTCCATGATGATCAGCTTCTGGTACGGGGTCAGTCGCACCCGATCGGATCCGGCCGCCTCGGCCAGGTCGGCGACCTGGGTCAGGATGGTCCCGGTGACGCGGCCGGCGATGGCGGAGAAGCCGACGGCGTTGAGCCCGTTGCGGATCTTCTGCACGCCGACGTGGTCGACGGGATGGGCCAGCTGCTCGGGCGCGGGCCCGTCGATCAGCTTCCGCTTGAGGTACTCGGTCTCCATCACCTCGCGGAATTTTTCCGGCCCCCAGTCCTTGACCAGGAACTTCAGCCGCGCCTTGGACCGCAGCCGCCGGTAGCCGTAGTCGCGGAAGATCGACGTCACGGCCTCCCAGACGTCGGGCACCTCATCCAGGGGCACCCAGACGCCGAGACGCTGGGCCAGCATCGGGTTGGTGGACAGCCCGCCACCGACCCAGACGTCCAGGCCGGGGCCGTGCTCGGGGTGGTTGACGCCGACGAACGAGACGTCGTTGATCTCGTGCGCGACATCCTGCAGCCCCGACACCGCGGTCTTGAACTTGCGCGGCAGGTTGGAGAACTCCGGGTTGCCGACGTAGCGGCGGACGATTTCGCGCAGCGCGGGGGAGGCGTCGAGCACCTCGTCGAGGGAATCCCCGGCCAGCGGCGAGCCCAGCATGGTGCGCGGGCAGTCACCGCAGGCCTCGGTGGTGCCCAGGCCGACCTGACCCAGCCGGCGCCAGATCTCGGGCATGTCCTCGATCCGGATCCAGTGGTACTGGATATTGCCGCGGTCGGTGATGTCGGCGGAGTCCCGGGCGAACTCGGTGGAGATCCCGGCCATGGTGCGCAGCGCGGCGGTGGTCAGCGCGCCGCCGTCGCAACGGACCCGCAGCATGAAGTGCTCGTCCTCGAGCATGTCGGTGTTGTCATCGCCGGTGAAGGTGCCGTCGTAGCCGGGCTTGCGCTGGGTGTAGAGGCCCAGCCAGCGGAACCGGCCGCGCAGGTCGTCGGTCGGGATGGAGCTGAACCCCTGCTTCGAGTAGATCTCGATCACCCGGTCGTGGGCGTTGAGGGCGTCGTCTTCCTTCTTGAACGCCTCGTTGTGGTTCAGCGGGTCGGTGCTGCCCAGCGCCCACTGCCCCTCGTCGCGGGGGGCCCGGGCGGGTCGGGCCGGGCGGGCGGGCTTTTCCGCTGTCTCCGTCATGTGTGCTCCAAGTCGGTTGTCGCCGACACACCGAACGCGCTCGCTACCGGGGCTGATCCGGCGGCGCGGATCTTCGGTGCCGGTCTAAACGTGCAGTGTTGGCAGGGTTTCCGAGATCAACGCAGAATCAACACGGACAGCAACAGCTGGACATCCGCATGTGGTCGATGTGCCGGCGCAGCGTCAAGGAATCCCCGGGGGCTGGGCTGGTTGCTGCGGACACCTGGCCCATTCTGCCACGAAAGCCCCCGGCACACCCAATCAGGGCAGGTCAGGGGAGCGCGCGGAATGCGAGCCGGGTGTGCTCTGCGAGACTGGTGGACATGACCGCCGTCGCCGTGCCGCCACTGCGGGCGACGCCCGGCGCCCCGTTCGGCCTCTACCTGCACGTGCCGTTCTGCGCGTCCCGGTGCGGGTACTGCGACTTCAACACCTACACCCCGGCGGAGCTGGCAGGCCAGCCCGGTTCGACCGTGGCGGGTTGGCTCGAAGCGCTGCGCCGGGAGCTCGACCTGGCCGCGCAGACGCTGGAGGCGCCGGCGGTGGACACCGTGTTCGTCGGCGGCGGCACCCCGTCGCTGCTGGGCGCCGACGGGCTGGCCGCGGTGCTGGACGCGGTGCGGGCGAACTTCACCCTGGCCCCTGACGCCGAGGTGACCACCGAATCCAACCCGGAGTCCACCTCGCCGGCCTTCTTCGCCGACCTGCGGGCCGCCGGCTACACCCGGGTGTCGCTGGGCATGCAGTCCGCGGCGTCGCACGTGCTGCGACTGCTGGACCGGGTGCACTCACCGGGCCGGGCGCCGGCCGCGGCGCTGGAAGCCCGCGACGCCGGGTTCGACCACGTCAACCTCGACCTGATCTACGGCACCCCGGGGGAATCCGACGAC
The DNA here is from genome assembly GCF_025215495.1 of Mycolicibacterium brumae. Classification (NCBI taxonomy): domain Bacteria; kingdom Bacillati; phylum Actinomycetota; class Actinomycetes; order Mycobacteriales; family Mycobacteriaceae; genus Mycobacterium; species Mycolicibacterium brumae. The sequence goes on from NZ_CP104302.1 coordinate 1,251,967, forward strand.
GACCTGGCCGCCTCGGTCGACGCGGTGCTGGCCGCCGAGGTCGACCACGTCTCCGCCTACGCGCTGGTGGTGGAGGACGGCACCGCGCTGGCCCGGCGGGTCCGGCGCGGCGAGATGCCCGCCGTCGACGACGATGTGCTCGCGCACCGCTACGAGCTGTTGGACGCGCGCCTGTCGGCGGCCGGCCTGGATTGGTACGAGGTGTCCAACTGGAGCCGCCCGGGCGGACAGTGCCGGCACAACCTGGGCTATTGGAACGGTGGCCAGTGGTGGGGCGCGGGGCCCGGCGCGCACGGTCATCTCGGGGCCGTGCGTTGGTGGAACGTCAAGCACCCCAACAGATACGCCGACGAGCTGGCCGCCGGAGGGCTGCCGGTTGCCGGGTTCGAGGAACTCGACGACGACGACCGGCACGTCGAGCAGGTGCTGCTGCGGATCCGGATGCGCGACGGCTTGCCGACCGCGCTGCTGGCGCCCGAGGAGCTACGTCGCGCCGACGACGCTGTCGACGCGGGCCTGCTGGTCCGCAGCGGCGAAAACCTCGTCCTCACCGATCGGGGCCGGCTGCTCGCCGACGCCATCGTCCGGGACCTGCTCGCCGACTGAGCACAACTCGGTGATGCGCGCCGTCACCGCCGCGGCGGTGGGGTGCTCCCACAGCAGCGTCGGCGGCAGCCGCAGCCCGGTGCGCTGCTCCAGCCGGCGGCGCAGCGCCACCGTCATGATCGAGTCGACGCCGATCTCCACCAGCGGCGCCCGCACGTCGACGTCCTCGGGCGCCAACCCGAGCTCACCGGCCACTGCGTCGAGCACCTGTCGGGCCGCCCATTCGGCAGTGTCCATTCCGTCGTGCGGGCCGGGCGCCGGCGCGGGCTCGGTGTCGGGCCGGGCCGGAGCGGCCACATCGGCGAAAATCGGAATCGAGGCGGCCGCCGGCAGCACCGGCAGCACCACCGGGTTGGCCAGCCCACTGCGCATGGCCTCCGCCAGCGCCGAGACGCCCTGATCGGGCGCGATGGACCCCATCCCGAACGCGTCCAGCTGCGCGGCCACGAACGCCGAGTCCGAACCCATGCCCAGGCCGCGCCACGCCGTCCACGCCACCGCGGCGGCGTTGTCGCCGCGGGCGCGCCGATGCCGGGCCAGCGCGTCCAGGAACGCGTTGCCGCAGGCGTAGGCGCCCTGGCCGGGGAAGCCCGCAAGGTAGCCGCACGAGCTGAACAGCACCAGCCAGTCCAGCGTCCCGGGGGGGAACACCTCGTGCAGGGCCAGCGCGCCGTCGACCTTGGGCGACATGGTGGCCGTCAGGTCGGCCTCGGTGGTCTGGGTCAGCACCGCCGAGGCGTCCACCCCGGCGGCGTGCACCACGCCGCGCACCTCCGGCAACTCGGCGAGCGCCGCGCGCAACCGGTCCGCGGCGCCGCGGGCGCCGATGTCGAGCGCCAGCCCGGTCACCGTCACGCCGTGCTCCTCCAGCGCCAGCACCGCGCGGATGACGTCGTCGTCGCGGGCGGCCCACTCCCGCCGCGGCGGCAGCCCGGATCGGGACGCCAGGATCAACCGGCGGGCGCCCAGTTCGGCGAGGTGCTCGGCGACCCGGAGCCCGAGGGCGCCGGTGCCGCCGGTGATCAGGTAGCTGCCGGCGGGTGAGCATGCCAGCGGTTGACCGTCGGCGTCGCCGGGGGCGGCCAGCCGCGCGGTGTGCGCCGCGCCGTCGCGGAACGAGACCACCGGGTGCCCGGCCGGCCCGCTCAGGGCGGTCACCGGGAGCTCGTCGGCGTCGAGGTCCAGCACGCCGCCCCATAGCTGCGGATGCTCGGTCGCCGCGACCCTGGCCAATCCCCACAGCGGGGAGCGGTTCAGGTCCGCACCGTCGCGGACATTGTGGGTCAGGGTCCACAGCCGTGCGCCAACCCCCTTGTCCCGCATGGCCTTCAGGGTGTTCAACAGCTGTCCTACCGCGTCGGTGGGCGTTTGCGCGTCGGCGGGCAACACCAGCACCGCAGAACCCTCGGGCAGCCGGTCGGGCAGGGCGGCGGCCGTGGCGATCCGGCGCCAGTCCACGCCGTGGGCGTCCAGGTCGCGCGCGCACCACGCCGCGACGCGATCGTCGCCACCGACCAGCACCACCCGCGGGGGACGTTGGTCGGGCAACGGCATCGGATGCCAGCTCAGCCGGTGCAGCATCCGGGTCACCTCGCCGTCGGAGTTCTCCAACTCCTCGAACGTCATTCCGGCGATCACCGACAGCGGTTCGCCCGCGGTGTCGGTGATCAGCACGTCCGCGCAGGTGCCGCCCGGCCGCGGCCGGATATGCAGCATTGCGTCTTCCGCCGGCGGGCTCAGCACGGTGAGGCGCTCGATGCGCGACGGCATTCGCAGCCGCCCGTCGAACACCGTGGACGCCGCCGACGTGGCGGCGTCGAGCACCGGGGCCCAGGTCCGCGCGCCGTCGGCGCGCACCGTCACCAGGTGCTCACCGTCACCGCGACGGTGTTCGACGATCCGCCAGTCGAAGCCCATCTCGGCGACGCCGAGGCCGGCCAGGGTGTCCACCACGAACTCCGGCGCCATCTCCTCGCGGCAGCGGTTCCGCGCCGAGGGGATGTCCAGCGGTTCTGGGGGACAACCGTTTTCGCGGATCGACGCCGAGCAGTGGGTGAGCCAGCTGGTCTGCCCGTCCGGTCGGCCGGCCAGGCTCAGCGACCCGTCCTGGCGCACCACCTGAATGTCACGCGGTTGCCCCGGGGGCACCGGGGTGCGCAGCCGAACGTCGGCGATGTCGGTCCCGGCCGCGGTCAGGAAGGTGTTCAGCAGCACCGCGGCGGGCACGATCTCGGCGCCGTACACCGGGTGCGTGGCCGGATACGGCCGGGTGTCCATGTCCAGCCGGGTCTCCCAGACCCGGGCCGGCGCCGGGCCGGCGATGTCGAACTGCTCGCCGAGCAGCGTGTGCGTGCCCGGATCGTGCAAACCGCGGCCCCCCGGCGGGGCGGTGGGGGTGCGCCAGAACCGGCGGTGCCGCCACTGGGCGCCGGGCAGCTCGGCCCACCGGGCCCCCGGCGGGACCGGGGCCGGGACGGGCGCCCCGTGGCAGTGCAGCGTCGCCGTCGCGCGGGCCACGCAGTCCGCGGACGAGCCGTCGCGGCGCAGCGTCCCGGTGACCGCGTAATCCTCGATCCCCAAGTGCAGCAACGTTTCTGACACCGAATGCGCCACCACGGGATGCGCGGACACCTCCAGGAACAGTCGATGGCCGTCCTCTGCGGCCGCGGTGACCGCCTCGGCGAACCGGACCCGGCCGGCCAGATTCGTCGCCCAGTACTGCGGCCCACGTTGCGCCGTCGAGCGGGGATCGGCCAGCGCGGTGGTGTACAGCGGCGTCGCGGCCGGCCGCCCCGGCGGCAGCGTGGCCACCAGGCGGGACAACTCACCGGTCAGCTCCGACATCGCCGGGGAGTGGAACGCCACATTGGTGTTGACCCGACGGACGGCCAACCCGTCGCCGGACCACTGCTCGCTGATGTCGGCCACCGCGGCGCGTTCGCCGGAGATCACCGTGGCGGTCGGTGAGGAGCTGATCGCGGCCACCACGTCGGTGCGGTCCGCCAACCGTGCCCGCACCTCGTCGAACCCGGCCGACACCATCGCCATCGCGCCGGCGCCCTGCACCCGGCGGAAACCGCGCGCCCGGTAGCAGGCCACCGCGGCGCCCTGGGCCAGGTCGAAAACCCCCGCCGTCACGCAGGCCGCGACCTCGCCCACCGAATGCCCGATCACCGCCGCGGGGGACAGGCCACGCTCGCGGAGCACGGCGGCCAGCCCAACCTGCACGGCGAACGTCAGCGCCTGGATCCGGTCGGTGTCGCCGAGGTCGCCCGCGGCCAGCGCGGCGCGCGGCGAGAAGCCCAGTTCGGACTGGTAGATCGGCTCGATCTCATCGATCACCCGGGCGAAGGCCGGTTCGCCGGCCAGCAGTTCCGCGCCCATCTGCGGCCACTGCGAGCCGTGCCCGGAGAACACCCAGACCGCGCCGTCGGCGGCGCCGGGCAGCACCTCGCCGCGCACGATGTCGGGGTGGGGCGCCCCGGTGGCCAGGCCGCGCAGCGCCGCCCGGAGCCCGGCGGTGTCGTGCGCCAGCACCGCGGCGCGCGCCGGTTCGGCCGACCGGCGCCGCCACAGGGTGGCGGCCACCTCCGGCAGCGGGTGGTCGTCGAGGTGATCGGCCAGCGCCGCGGCCTGGTCGGCCAGGCGCGCGGGGGTGCGCGCCGACACCGGGACCAGCAGCGGTCCGCCGACCGGCGTCGCCGGGGCGTCGGCGGTGACGGGCGCCTGTTCCAGCAGCACATGCGCGATCGCGCCGCCGTAGCCGTAGCTGCACACCGCGGCGCGCCGGTGACGCGCGCCGGCGTCCGGCCACGGCTCGGTGACGGTGTTGACCCGCAAACCGCTGGTATCCCAGTCGACTTCCGTTGTGAGCGTGCGGATTCCGGCGGTCGGCGGGATCTCGCCGTGCTGTAGCGCCAGCGCCGCCTTGATCAAGCCGACCGCGCCGGCGCCACCCTCCAGGTGGCCGGTGTTGGGTTTGACCGATCCGATCACCGCGGGCGCGCCGGGAGCGCGGGCCGCGCCGTAGACCTGGGCCAGCGCCGCGACCTCGACGGGGTCGCCGGTCGGTGTGCCGGTGCCGTGCGCCTCGATGAAATCGACCGTCGCGGGGTCGACGTCGGAGGCTCGGCAGGCCAGCCGGAACAGGTCGGCTTGAGCGGCGCCGTTCGGGCTCATGATGCCGACCGTGCGGCCGTCGGAGGCGACGGCGCCGCCGCGCACCACGGCGATCACCCGGTCGCCGGCGCGCAGCGCGTCGTCGAGGCGTTTGAGCACCACCACGGCGGCGCCTTCACCGCGACCGTATCCGTCGGCGCCGGCGTCGAAGGTTTTGCAGCGGCCGTCGCCGGCGGTGGCCCCGGCCTGGTCGAGCACCCGGGTCAGGCCCGGACCGATCAGCGCGCTGACCCCGCCGGCCAGTGCCAGCGACGTCTCCCCGGAGCGCAGCATCGCGCAGGCCTGGTGCACGGCGACCAGCGAGGCCGCGCACGCGGCGTCCAGCGCGACGCTCGGCCCGCGCAGGTCCAGCAGGTGTGAGACCCGGTTGGCCACCCCGCACAGCGAGGTGCCGATCCCGGTCCAGGCTTCGATGCCGGTCAGATCCTCCATCAGCAGCTTGCCGTAGTCGTCGGAGTTGACCCCCATCAGCACCGCGGTGTCGCTGCCGGCCAGCGAGCGGGGGCCGACCCCGGCGTGCTCCAGGGCCTCCCAGCTGACCTCCAGGGCGAGCCGCTGCTGCGGATCCATCAACTCGGCCTCGCGCGGGCTCACGCCGAAGAACTCGGCGTCGAACCCTTCGAGGTCGTCGATGAAGGTGCCGTGCCGGGTGGTTTCGGCCAGCACCGCCGCGTTGCGCGCGTCGCGGCGCAGATACGGCTCCCAGCGCTCGGGGGGCACCTCGGTCACCGCGCTGCGGCCCTCGGTGATGAAGTCCCAGAACTGCGCGGGGGTGCGGACATCGCCGGCCAGCCGACACCCGATGCCGATGATCGCGACCGGCGCCGTCGCGCTCATGACGTGCCTGCCGAACCGCCGGTCAGTCCGGCGACGATCTGCTTCTTGTCCACCTTGCCGACCGCGGTCTTCGGCAGCGTCGGCAGGGGAACCAGGGTGTCCGGGCGGCTGTGCGCGGACACGCCGCGGCCGTCGAGGAACTCGTTCAGCTCGGCGAGCGTGATCGTGCGCCCGGCGAACACCACTGCGGCGCAGATCTTCTCACCCAGATACTCATCGGGCAGCGCGACAGCCGCGGCCGCGCCGATCGCCGGGTGGGTGAGCAGATGCTCCTCCAGGTCGGAGGCCGACACGGTCTCCCCGCCGCGGTGGATGACGTCCTTGATCCGACCGGTCACCTCGACGTAGCCGGCGCGCGGGCCCTCGGCGAACACCCGCACCCGGTCGCCGCTGCGGTAGAAGCCGTCCGGGGTGAAGGACCGGGCGTTGGCGTCGTCGGCGCGGTAGTAGCCGTTGAGCGTGTACGGCCCGCGGACCAGCAATTCGCCCTCCTCGCCCGGGGCCACCTCGTCGCCGTTCTCATCGACCACGCGCAGCTCGTCGTGCGGGGACATCGGCCGGCCCTGGGTGTGCTCCACGACGTCGACCGGGTCGCCCGGGCGGGTGAAGTTCAGCATCCCCTCGGCCATCCCGAAGATCTGCCCCATTCCCTCCGACAGGTTCTGCCGGATGAAGCGGGCCTCCTCGGGCAGCATCCGGGAGCCGCCGACCTGCACGACGCGCAGGGTGCGCGGCAGCACCGGCTCCCAATCGCAGGCCTGGGCCCACATCTTGGCCAGCGCGTTGACCAGCCCGGTGACGGTGACCCGGTGCTTGTCGATCAGGGCGAACGTGTTCTCCGGGCTGGGGTCGTCGGTGAACACGGTGGGCGCGCCGACGCTCATCGAGCCCAGCAGGCCCGGGCAGCCGAGCGGGAAGTTGTGGCCGGCCGGCAGCGCGACGAGATACACGTCGTCGCCGGTCATGCCGTACGCCTGCGCGCAGGCCCGCGCGTTGTAGTGGTAGTCGTCGTGGGTGCGGGGGATCAGCTTGGGCAGTCCGGTGGTGCCGCCGGAGACCAGCAGCAGGGCCGGCGCCGCGGGGTCGACGGGTCCTCGGGCCGCGGCGGAACCGTCGGCCGGGGCGTCCAGATCGGCGGGGGTGAGCACCTGGCGCAGGCCCGGGTGCTCGGCCTGCAGGCCGGCGGCCATCTCCCGGTAGTCGAACCCGGTGGTGCTGGCCTGGGGTGGGATGATCAGCGCGACGGCGCCGCTGACGGCGGCGAAGTGGCCCAGCTCCGCGTGCCGGTGCCCGGGCAGGCACATCACCGGGACCGCCCCGGCGCGCAGCAAGCCGAAGAACGTGACGGCGAAAGCGCAGGAGTTGGGCAACTGCAGCAGCACCCGGTCGCCGGGCCGGATGCCCCGGTCGGTCAGCGCGGCGGCCGTCCGGTCGGCGAGGGCGTCCAGCTCCGCGAAACTGTGACTGATGTGACAATCGATCACTGCGGGACGGTCCGGCCAGTGCTCGGCGGCGTCGGACAGCAGGGTGTCCAGAGGACGGCCCGCCCACAGCCCCTCAGCCCGGTACAGCTCTGCCCGGTCGGCCGGGAACGGGGCGAAACCGGTTGTGAGAGAAGTCGGTTCGGTTTCGACGGTCACCGTTGCGGCGGAAATGCGGGGGCTGGAGTTGGTGCTCATGATGGCGTGTGGACGACCTTCCGGGTGACTGCTTCCGGACGATCCTAGCTAGGGTAGCCTCAACAAAGTTAGCTTAGCCTCCGCTTAAGAATTGGGTCTTGAACTCAATTAACAGCCGGGCCCAACTCGAAAGTTCGGGAGGATGAAATCGTGGGTCGCGCGGCGATGACTCCGACCGCGGTGCGCGACCAGGTCGCCGAACTGCTGGGCGTCGACGCTGAGACGCTGGACCCCGACGCCGACCTGATCGCCTCCGGGCTGGACTCCATCCGGATGATGTCGCTGTCGGGCCGGTGGCGCCGGCAGGGCATCGACGTCGGGTTCGCCGCGCTGTCGCAGAACCCGACCATCAGCGCCTGGGCCCGACTGCTGGGGGACCGCGCACCCGGCGACTCGGCGCCCTCGCAACCGTCCGAGCAGCGCGATGGCGCCGATGAGAACCTCGACGAACCGTTCCCGCTGGCGCCGATCCAGCACGCGCTATGGCTGGGACGCAACGCCGAGCAGGCTCTCGGCGGGGTCGCGCCGCACCTCTATGTCGAGTTCGACTCCGTCGGCAGTGACATTGCGCCGGGCCTCTTCGGAGCTCGTACCTCGCCCCTCGAACCCGGCGGTGACATTGCGCCGGGCCTCTTCGGAGCTCGTACCTCGCCCCTCGAACCCGGCGGTGACATTGCGCCGGGCCTCTTCGGAGCTCGTACCTCGCCCCTCGAACCCGGCGGCGCCGTCGACCCGCAGCGGCTGCGGGTCGCAGCGGCCGCGCTGGCGCGGCGCCACCCCATGCTGCGGGTGCAGATCCTGCCCGACGGCCTGCAGCGCATCACCGATCGCAGCCTGCCGGTCACCATCAACGACCTGCGCGAACTGGACACCGCGACGGCCGACGCCCGGCTGGCCGAGATCCGGGACCGCAACTCTCACCAGATGCTCGACGGCGAGGTGCTGCAGATCTCCCTGTCCCTGCTGCCCGGCGGCCGGAGCCGGCTGCACGTCGACATGGACATGTCGGCGGCTGATGCGGTCAGCTACCGCAACTTCATGGCCGACCTGGCCGCGCTCTACAACGGCGCGCAGCTGCCCGACCTCGAATACACCTACCGGCAGTACCGCGCGGCGCTGACGGCCGAGAACGGCGTCCGGGACGCCGACCGGCAGTGGTGGGCCGAGCGCATCCCGACCCTGCCGGAACCACCGGCGCCGCCGCTGACCCCGGCCTCAGAACAAACCGACCCGCGCCGCACCGTCCGGCGCTGGCACTTCTTCACCGCCGAGCAGCGCGAGTCGCTGTTCACCGCCGCCCAGCGGCGCGGCGTCACCCCGGCCATGGCGATCGCCGGCTGCTACGCGGGCACCCTGGCCCGCTGGTCCACCAGCGAGCACTTCCTGCTCAACCTGCCGATGTTCGGCCGCGAGCCGTATCACCGCGACGTCGACAAACTCGTCGGCGACTTCACCACCTCGCTGATGCTCGACGTCGATCTCACCGACGCGGACACCCCCGCCCAGCGCGGCCGGGTGCTGCAGGAGTCCATGCGGGCCTCCGCCGCGCACTCCAGCTATTCGGGCCTGTCGGTGCTGCGCGACCTGACCCGGCTGCGCGGCGTCCCCGCGCTGGCGCCGTTCGTCTTCACCAGCGCCCTCGGCCTCGGCGACCTGTTCGCCGGTGAGGTCACCGACGCGTTCGGCGACTGCGTGTGGCACATCTCGCAGGGGCCGCAGGTGCTGCTCGACGCCCAGGCCACCCCGTTCGACGGCGGGCTGCTGATCAACTGGGACGTGCGCGAGGAGGCGTTCCGCTCCGGCGTGGCCGACGCCATGTTCGCCGACCACATCGCCGAGCTGACCCGGCTCGCCGCCGACGACGCCGCCTGGGACACCGCCGCGGGCTCGGCCGTCCCGGTCGGCCAGCAGGCCATCCGCGACGCGCTCAACAGCGTCGCACCCCGGCCCAGCGGTGATCGATTGCACGACGGGTTCTTCCGGGCGGCCCAGGCCCAGCCGGACGCGACCGCGGTGATCGGCGCCGGCGCCGAATGGACCTACCGGCAGCTGCGCGAGCAGGCGCTGGCGGTCTCGGCGACGCTGCGCCGCCGCGGCGTGCGCCCCGGCGACCTGGTGGCCGTGGTCGGCCCCAAGCATGCCGATCAGATCCCGGCGCTGTTGGGCGTGCACGCCGCAGGCGCGGCGTACCTGCCCATCGGCGCCGACCAGCCCACCGACCGCGCGGCCCGCATCCTGGTCGGCGCCGACGTCCGGCTGGTCCTGCGCTGCGGGGGCGAAGACGCTGCGGCGCAACCGGATTCGAGCCTGAACATTCCGACGCTGCGGGTCTGCGACGCCATCGCGGCCGGCCTGCCCGAGGCAGCCGACACCGAACCGGTGGCGACCGACCCGACCGGGTTGGCCTACGTGCTGTTCACCTCCGGCTCCACCGGTGAGCCCAAGGGCGTCGAGGTCAGCCACGACGCCGCGATGAACACCGTCGAGTTCATCAACCGGCACTTCCGGATCGGGCCGGACGACCGGGCGCTCGCGCTGTCCACGCTGGAAGGCGACATCAGCGTCCTGGACGTGTTCGGCATGCTCAGCGCGGGCGGGACCATCGTGATGGTCGAGGAGAACCAGCGCCGCGACCCCGACGCCTGGGTCGACCTGATCCAGGCGCGCCGAATCACCGTGCTGCACTGGCTGTCCGGCTGGCTGGAGATGCTGGTGGCGCTGAATCCGGTGGGCCGGATCGCGACCGTGCGGGTGGTTCCCACCGGTGGGGACTGGGTGCGCGCCGACATGGTCCGCGCGCTGCGCCGGCTGGCGCCCGGGGTACGGGTCGCCGGACTCGGTGGCGCCACCGAAACCGCCATCCACAACACCATCTGCGAACCCGGGGACCTGCCGCTGCAGTGGTCGGCCGTCCCGTTCGGCCGGCCGCTGCCCGGCAACGCCTGCCGGGTCGTCGCGGCCGACGGAACCGACTGCCCGGACTGGGTTCCCGGCGAACTCTGGGTGGGCGGGCGCGGAGTGGCCGACGGCTACCGCGGCCGACCGGACCTGACCGCGGAGAAGTTTGTGGTTCACGACTCGATTCGCTGGTACCGCACCGGGGACCTGGCGCGCTACCTGCCCAACGGCTCACTGGAGTTCATCGGACGCGCCGACCACCGGGTGAAGATCAGCGGCTACCGGGTCGAACTCGGCGAGGTCGAAGGCGCGCTGAACCGGATCAAGGCCGTCGACGGCGCGGTCGCCGCCGTCGTGCCCGCCGCCGGAGCGCGGGCCGGAGTCCGGCTGGCCGCGCTGGTCGCCGTCACCGATCCGGCCATGACCGCTGCGCAGCTGACCCGCGCGCTCGCGGGATTCGTTCCGCCGCACATGATTCCGGATGTCCTGGTGCTCACCGACGCGATCCCGTACGGCGTCGGCGGAAAGACCGACCGCAAGGCCGCCGAAGCGCTGCTCGCGCAGGAGGCGCGCCGGGCCGACGCCGAACCCGCCGCCGGGCGACGCGAACCCGCCACACCGCTGGAGGCCGCGTTGGCCGACATCTTCGCCGGCGCGCTGGGCGCCGACGCCGTCGGGCCCGACGACGACTTCTTCCACCTCGGCGGCGACTCGGTGCTGGCCACCGCCTTGGTGGCCAGGGTGCGGGACTGGCTGGACACCCCGACCGTGATGGTCGCCGACGTCTTCGCCGCCCGCACCGCGGCCGGACTGGCCGCGCTGCTGGCCGGCCGCGAACCCGATCCGACCCGGCTGGCCGACGTCGCCGAGGTGTACCTGGAGGTCGCCGCCATGGACGCCGGTCAGGTGTCCGCGGCCCTGGAAGCGGAGTGCCGATGACCGCAGCGCATCACGCCACCCTCAAACCCTGGGTGAAGCATTTCCCGCCATCTTCGAGCCCCGGCGAACCCGGCGCCGCCACCGTGCTGTTCCCGCACGCCGGGGGAGCGGCCACCGCCCTGCGGCCGCTGGCCACGGCGCTGTCCACCCAGGGCGCGGACACCTTCGTCATGCAGTACCCGCAGCGGGCCGACCGGTTGGCCGACCCCGCCCCGGAAACCCTCGAGGCGCTGGCCGACGAACTGTTCGCCGCCGCCGACTGGCGCCGGGCCGGAGCGCTTCGGCTGTTCGGCCACTGCATGGGCGCGCTGGTCGCCTTCGAATTCGCCCGTCGCGCCGAGAGCCAGGGCATCCCGGTGCCGGAAGTGTGGGTGTCGGCGGGCCAGGCGCCCTGGACGGTGGCCGGATCGCCGCCGGCGCCGCTGGCCGATCACGAGGTGCTCGCCGACATGGTGGACCTCGACGGCACCGACCCACGGCTGCTCGCCGACCCGGACTTCGTCGAGCTGCTGCTGATGGCGGTGCGGGCGGACTACTCCGCCTTCAACAACTACAGCTGCGACCGCAACGTCCGGATCGGCGCCGATGTGCACGCCCTCGGCGGCAGCGACGACCACCGGATCTCCGAAGACATGCTGCGCGGCTGGGAGTTCCACACCGACGGCGCGTTCACCTGCACCCTGTTCGACGGCGGCCACTTCTACATCAACGACCACATCGACACCGTGGCGGAGCTGATCGGCCGTGGCTAGCGCGAGCGATCACGACCCCGTCGTCATCGTCGGCATGGCGGTGGAAGGGCCCGGCGATGTCAGCACCCCCGACGAGTACTGGTCGCTGCTGAGCGGCGGGCGCGACGCGCTGACCCCGTTCCCGACCGACCGGGACTGGCCGGTCGCCGAACTGCTCGCCGGGTCGTTCCGCGACGGCTACACCCCGATCAGCAATCTCGGCGGATTCCTCTCCAGCGCAACGCACTTCGACCCCGGGTTCTTCGGCATCTCGCCGCGGGAGGCCGTCGCGATGGATCCGCAGCAACGACTCGCGCTCCGATTGGCCTGGCGCGCCGTGGAGAACAGCGGCGTCAACCCCGACGACCTGGCCGGCCACGACGTCGGCTGCTACATCGGCGCGTCGATGCTCGAATACGGCCCGCCGATGTCGGAGTACTCCGAGCACAGCGGGCACCTGCTGACCGGGACCTCGCTCGGGGTGATCTCCGGCCGGGTGGCCTACATCCTCGGGCTCGAAGGGCCCGCGCTGACCATCGACACCTCCTGCTCGTCGTCGCTGACCGCGCTGCACACCGCGGTGTCCGCGGTGCGGGCCGGTGACTGCGACCTCGCGCTGACCGGCGGCGTGGCGGTGCTCGGCGCCCCCGGCTACTTCGTCGAATTCGCCAAGCAGCACGCGCTGTCCGCCGACGGCCGCTGCCGCCCGTACAGCGCGCAGGCCGGCGGCACGGTGTGGGCCGAAGGCGGCGCGATGTTCCTGCTGCAACGGCGATCCGCCGCCGAGCGCGACGGCCGCCCGGTGCTGGCCGAGGTGCTGGCCTGCTGCCTGAACTCCGACGGGTCCACGCCCGGCCTCACCGCGCCCAGCGAATCCGCGCAGGCCCGGCTGTTCCAACGCGCGATGGACCGCGCCGGCGTCGCCCCGGAGGACGTCGACGTGGTCGAGGGCCACGGCACCGGCACCCGCCTCGGCGACCGCACCGAACTCCGGTCCCTGTCGGCCACCTACGGGGCCTGCGCGCCCGAGCGCGGGCCGGTGCTGGGATCGGTGAAATCCAATATCGGCCACGCCCAGGCGGCCGCCGGCGCGATGGGCCTGGCCAAGGTCCTGGTGTCCGCCGAACACGGGCAGATCCCGCCGACCCTGCACGCCGAGACGCCCAGCGACCACATCGACTGGGACGCACAGGGCCTTCGGCTGGCCCGCACGCTGACCGACTGGCCGGCCACCGCGGGACGGCGGATCGGCGCAGTCTCCGCGTTCGGCATGAGCGGCACCAACGCGCACACCATCCTCGCCATGCCCGATCGCCGACCCCGCGTGGAGGCGCTGTGCTGACCGGCCCCCGAACCCTGCCCGACGGCCGGAACCCGGTGCTGCTCAGCGCCCACGACGAATCGCTGCTCTCCGCCGACGCCGCCGCGCTGCTGAGGTTCCTGGACCGCGACCCGCGGCCGGTCGACGTCGCCGCGACGCTGCTGCGCACCCGGCGGATCCGCCGGCACCGGGTGCTGCTGCGCGCCGCCGACACCGCCGAACTCGCCGACGGGCTGCGCGCCGTCGTCGCCGGCGTCGCACACCCGCTGGTGGCCCGGTCATCGTCGGCCACCCGCCCGCGACGGGCCTTCGTGTTCCCCGGCCAGGGTGGCCAGTGGCCGGGCATGGGCGCCGATCTGTACGCCGAGCTGCCCGTCTACCGCGACGCCGCCGACCGCGCCGCGGCGGCCTTCACCGCCGCCGGCGCGGCCACCCCGCTGCCGTACCTGATCGCCGGCGATCAACCGCCTGAGGCCGAGCAGGTGGAGATCCAGGGCGCGCAATTCCTGCACGCAATCGCGCTGGCGGCCTCGTGGCGCGCGCACGGCGTCGAGCCCGACCTCGCCGTCGGGCACAGCCTCGGTGAGATCGCCGCCGCCTACCTCTGCGGCGCCATCGAACTGCCCGACGCGGTCGCCGCGGTCATCGCCCGGGCCCAGGCCGTGCAGGGCTTCCACGGCGGCTACGGCATGGCGGTGCTCGGCTGCTCCCCGGAGCGCGCCGAAGCGCTGATCGCCGACAGCTCGGGCTGGCTGGAGCTATCGGTGGTCAACTCGCCGTCCTCGGTGGTGGTTTCCGGAGACCGCGCGGCCGTCTCGGAACTGGTCGCCCGGGTGGCTGCCGACGGTGAATTCGTCCGCGAACTTGCCGTCGAATTCCCCGCGCACACCAGCCTGCTGGAACCCGTTGCCGCACAGATGATCAACCAGCTTCCCGACGCCCGGTTCGCCGCGCCGGCGATGCCGTTCATCGGGTCGGCGACCGGCGCCACGGTGAGTGCCGGCGCCGAGACCGCCGCGTACTGGGCGAACAATCTGCGCAGCACCGTGCGGTTCGACCGCGCCGCGCAATGCGCGATCGACCACGGCGCCGCGGCCTTCATCGAGATGTCCGCGCACCCGGCGCTGCTGACCGCGCTGGACCAACTCGCCGAGCACACCGCGGGGCCCTCGCCGCTGCTGCTCGGCTCCGGGCGGCGCGACACCGCGCCCATCGACGAACTGAGCGCCGGCATCGCCGCCGCCGCCCTCGCCGACCCCGAGCACCCGTGGCGCGAGCACCTCACCGGCGCCGAGACGCTGCTGCGCGGATTCCCCAACGCCCCGATGAAATCCGAGCACCACTGGCTGGCTCCCCGGGCCGCCACACCCGCCGCCGACATCACCGTCGCGGCCGAAACGTGGACACCCGAGGACACCACCGTCGCGCCCGCCGGCCTGCGCCGCGTCGCGGTAACCGGCCCGGGCGCCGACACCGCGCTGGCAGACCGGCTGCGGACCGCCCTGGACGGCCACCACGGCGTGCGGCTGACCCCGCCGGCCGACGCCGAACTCCTGCTGGTCATCGCGCCCGCGCTGGACCACCCGGACGTGATCCGCGCCGTCGAAGACCTCGTCACGCTGGTCGGCGCCGCGGGACTGGACTACCCGAACCAGATCGGCGCCGACTGCCGCGAGGTCTGCCTGCTGACCGTCGGCGGCCAACAGGTGGGCGAGGGCGAACCGGTCCCACTGCCCGCCCAGGCCGCGCTGGCGGGCATGCACCGCACCATCGGCTTCGACCACAACGACCAGACCTTCCGCTGCCTGGACCTGCCGTCCTGGGACTGCGACGACGACACCGCCGCCGCCGCGGTCGAGGCGCTGCTCAGCGACGCCGTCGAGATGGCCGTGCGCCCCGGGCGAACCGGACCGCAAGCCCACCGGCGCACCCTGACCGAGACCGCCCCGGCCCCCGCGCTGCGCCTCGACGACGGTCTCTTGGACAACGTCGTCATCACCGGTGGCGCCGGCGCGATCGGGATGCACTTCGCGCGGTACCTGGCCGCCCGCGGGGCCCGCCGCATCGTGCTGTTGAGCCGGCGCGGCGCGGACCCGGCGGCCATCGCCGAACTCACCGAGCGCAGCGGCGCCGCGGTGGTCGCGCCGCCGTGCGACATCACCGACGCCGACGCGGTCCGCTCGGTCGCCGCCGCCCACGCCGGCGACGGCGCCACCCTGCTGATCCACGCGGCCGCGGTCGCCACCCTCGGGACCGGGGGCCGGTTCACCGCCGACGAGTGCGCCGACACCTTCGGGGCGAAGGTCGTCGGCGGCGCCCGGATGGCCGAACTGTGGCCGCTGCGCCCGAACGCGCGAATGCTGTTGTGCTCCTCGGTGTCCGGCGTCTGGGGCGGCCGCGGCCATCCGGCCTACCCGGGCGCCAACCGGATGCTCGACGTGCTGGCCGGACAATTGCGCGCCAAGGACAAGCGGTGCGCGTCGATCCGCTGGGGGCTGTGGCAGGTCGAGGGCATCGCCGACGCCGCCGAGGTCGCCCAGATCGCCCGCTCCGGCCTGCGGCCCATGCCGCCGGCCGCCGCCATCGAAGCCGCCCTGCACGACCACCCGGGCGATCCGATCGTGATGGCCGCCGACGCGCAGCGACTCCGGGTGTTCGTCGACACCCGGCACGCCGAACCCGCCGGGCAACCCGACCCGACGGCCGACCTCGACGCCCCCGCCGCGGTGCGCGCCGAACTGTCCGCCGTGCTGCGGCTGGCCGACCCTGACGACGTCGACCTCGAGGCCTCGCTGTTCGACCTCGGCATCGACTCGCTGCTCGCGCTGGACCTGCGCAAACGGCTGGAACGGGCCACCGGGGGACGGGTCTCGCTGGCCGCGCTGCTCGGCGGCATGACCGGCGCCGGATTGATCGCAGAAGTGCGTCGCGCCGCGCAGCAAGCCGCGACGCCGGAGAAAGTGGAATCCTCGCGTGACTGAAACGACTGACCCGCGGCTGGAGCTGATGCGCCGCAGAATCGCCCAGCGCGGACTCGGCGCGGCAGCCGAACAACCCGCGGCGCCGGCCGACGCGCTCACCGACGGGCAGCGCCGGATGTGGTTCGTGCAATCGGTGGACCCCAGCGGCGCGCTGCTCAATGTTCCGGTGTCCTACCGGATCACCGGCGAGATCGACCTGGCGGCACTGCGCGCCGCGGTGAACGCGGTGGCGCGCCGCCATCCGGTGCTGCGCACCACCTACCGCGAGGACGCCGACGGAGACCCCGTCGCCACCGTCCACGACGACCTCACGCCGGGCTGGGCCGAACACGACCTGTCCGGGGCGTCCGCGCACGCCCGGAAACTGCGCCTGGAGGTCATCGCACAGCGGGCCTTCGCCGCGCCGTTCGACCTGAGGACCGACGCGCCACTGCGGATCACCATGGTGCGCCTCGGCGCCGACGAGCACGTCATGCTGCTGGTCGCCCACCACATCGCCTGGGACGACGCCTCCTGGCGGGTGTTCTTCGGCGACCTGACCCGCGCCTACACCGGCGCCGAGCTGACCCCGGCCCCCGCCCGGCCGGCGCGCCCGAGCACGCCGGAGAGCGCCGACGCGGACCTGGGGTACTGGCGCGAGGTGATGGCGAATCCGCCTGAGCCGCTGGAACTTCCCGGCCCCAACGGCTCGGCGGCGCCGACCAGCTGGCGCAGCGGACGCGCCGCGGTGACCCTGCCGAACCGGGCCGCCCAGCGGATCGCCGAACTGGCCCGGGAGACCGCCGCCACCCCGTACATGGTGATGCTCGCGCTGTTCGGCGCGCTGACCCACCGATACACCCACAGCGACGATTTCCTGGTCGCCGCCCCGGTCATCAACCGCGACGCCGACACCGCGGACGTCATCGGCTACTACGGCAACTCCGTGGTGATGCGACTGCGCCCCGAGCCGACCATGACCTTCCGTGCGCTGCTGGCCCAGACCCGGGAGACCGCGATCGGCGCGTTCAGCCACCAGCGGGTCAACCTCGACCGGGTGGTGCGCGAACTCAACGTCGACCGCCGGCACGGCGCCGAACGGCTCACCCGAGTCAGCTTCGGCTTCCGCGAACTCGACGGCGACGGCTTCTGCCCGCCCGGGGTGACCTGCCGGCGCGCCGAACTGCGCGGCCACCTCACCCAACTGCCGCTGGAGCTGATGGTCGAGTTCGGCGCCGACGGCGGCGTGCTCATCGAAGCCGAGCACCTGATCGAGATCCTCACCCCGGCCATGGCCCGCCAGCTGCTGGACCATTTCGCGGTCCTCATCGACGACGCGCTGAGCCGGCCGGACGAGCCGCTGAACCGGCTGCGGTTGATGGACGACGAGGAATCTGCCTGGCTGCGCGAGGTCTCCAACGGCGAGGCGTTCGAGACCCCCGCCGCCACCCTGGTCGACCTGATCGAGGCGCAGGCGCAGCGCACCCCGGATGCCGTCGCGATGGTCTACGAGGGCCGGCACTACAGCTACCGCGAGGTCAACGAGGCGGCGAATCGGTTGGCGCACTGGCTGATCGGGGCGGGCATCGGGACCGAGGACCGCGTCGCGGTGCTGCTGGACAAGTCGCCGGAACTGGTCGTCACCGCGCTCGGCGTGGTCAAATCCGGCGCGGTGTACCTGCCCGTCGACCCGACCTACCCGCAGGACCGACTGGACTTCATCCTCGCCGACTGCGACGCCAAACTGGTCATCCGGGAATCCGGCGTCGGCGAGCTCGATGGGTTTCCCGCCCACAACCCCACCGACGCCGACCGGGTGCGCCCGCTGGGCCCGGGCAACACCGCGTACCTGATCTACACCTCCGGCACCACCGGCCAGCCCAAGGGCGTCCCGGTGCCGCACCGCCCGATCTCGGAGTACTTCGTCTGGTTCAAGGGCGACTACCAGGTCGACGCCGGTGACCGGATGCTGCAGGTCGCCTCGCCGAGCTTCGACATCTCGCTGGCCGAGGTGTTCGGCATCCTGGCCTGCGGGGCGCGGGTCGTCGTGCACAAGCCGGGCGGGCTCAACGACATCGGCTACCTCACCAACCTGCTGCGCGACGAGGGCATCACCGCGATGCACTTCGTGCCGTCCCTGCTCGGGCTGTTCCTGTCGCTGCCCGGCGTCAACCAGTGGCGAACCCTGGAGCGGGTGCCGATCGGCGGCGAGCCGTTGCCCGGCGAGGTCGCCGACCGCTTCCACGCGACCTTCGACGCCATGCTGCACAACTTCTACGGGCCCACCGAGGCGGTGATCAACGCCAGCCGGTTCAAGGTCGAAGGCAAGCAGGGCACCCGCATCGTGCCGATCGGCACACCCAAGATCAACACCGCCATGTACCTGCTCGACGATTCCCTGCAGCCCGTCCCGGTCGGAGTGATCGGCGAGATCTACATCGGCGGAACGCATGTCGCGCACGGCTACCACCGTCGGCCCGGACTGACCGCGGAACGTTTCGTCGCCGACCCGTTCGTCGCGGGCGCCCGGATGTACCGGTCCGGGGACCTGGCCCGCCGCAACGCCGACGGCGACATCGAGTTCGTCGGACGGGCCGACGAACAGGTGAAGATCCGCGGGTTCCGCATCGAACTGGGGGACGTCGCGTCCGCGATCTCGGTCGACCCCAGCGTCGGGCAGGCAGTGGTGCTGGTCAGCGAACTGCCGCGGCTCGGCAAGAGTCTGGTCGGTTACCTCACCCCGGTCGCCGGCCAGCGCGTCGAGGACGTCGACGTCGAGCGCATCCGCGCGCGGGTCGCCGCCGCGCTGCCGGAATACATGGCGCCCGCCGGATACGTTGTGGTGGAAGAGATTCCGTTGACCAACCACGGCAAGATCGACCGCAGCGCGCTGCCGGACCCGCAGATCAGCTCCGGCGCGGCGTACCGCGACCCCGGCAACGACACCGAAGTGCGGCTGGCCGGCATCTTCGCCGACCTGCTCGGCCGGGACGCCGGCGCCGTCGGCGCCGACGATTCCTTCTTCGACCTCGGCGGTCACTCGCTGCTGGCGACCCGGCTGGTCGCCGCGGTGCGGGCCGGCTGCGGCGTCGAGATCGGGGTCCGCGAGGTCTTCGAACACCCGACCGTCGCCGAACTGGCCCGGCACATCGACACCCTCGCCCTCGCCGGTCCGGTCTCGCCGCGGCCCGCGCTCGGCGCGGGCGCCGCCGACGGTCCCGCGCCGCTGTCCTCGGCGCAGCTGCGCAGCTGGTTCGCCTACCGGATCGAGGGCCGCAGCACCGTCGGCAATATCCCGTTCGCCGCGCGGTTGAGCGGCCCGTGCGACCTCGACGCGTTGCGTCGGGCGATCGGCGACGTGGTGGCCCGCCACGAGATCCTGCGCACCACCTACCGCGAGGTCGACGGTGGTGTCCCGCACCAGGTCATCCACCCCGCCGCCGCCGCCGGGTTCGACGAGCGAGGGACGAGCGAGGAAGAGGCCCGGCGCGTTGACAGCGCCATGGAGGTGCGCGTCGAGCGTTGCGCCGACCTGGACGCGGCCATGGCGGCGCTGGACGCGCAGCGCCGGCACGCCTTCGACCTGGAGAACGAATGGCCGATCCGGGCCGCGATCTTCCCGGCGGGACAGGGCCAGACGGTGGTGTCCCTGCTGGTGCATCACATCGCCGGCGACCACTGGTCGGCGGGCGTGCTGTTCACCGACCTGCTCACCGCCTATCGATCCCGCGTCAATCAGCAGCCCCCGCACTGGGAGCCGCTGCCGATCCAATACCGCGACTACGGCGCCTGGCAGGCCGAGCTGCTCGCCGAGGACGCCGGCGTCGCCGAACCGCAACGCGACTACTGGCGACGCCAACTGGCCGCGGCGCCCGCCGAGACCGGGCTGCGCCCGGACTTTCCCCGGCCCCCGGTGCCCACCGGCAAGGCCGAAACGGTCGAGTTCGAACTCGACGCGCAGATCCGCCAGCAACTGCTGGAGCTGGCCCGCGGCGAGAACGCGACCGAGTTCATGTTGCTGCAGGCAGCAGTCGCGGTGGTGCTGAGCAAGGCCGGCAGCGGCGACGACGTGCTCGTCGGCACCCCGGTCGCCGGGCGCGGCGAATCCGAGCTGGACCAGCTGATCGGCTTCTTCGTCAATATCCTGGCGCTGCGCAACGACCTGCGCGGCAATCCCACCCTGCGCCAGATACTGGACCGCGCACGGGATATGGCGCTGGCGGCGTATGAGAACCAGGACCTGCCGTTCGACCAGGTGGTGGACGCGGTCCGGCCGGAGCGGACGCTGTCGCGCAACCCGTTCTTCCAGGTGGTCGTGCACGTGCGCGACGAAGCCCCGGTCGACCGGGTGCTGACCAGCGGACCCGACGGGGACACCACCTTCACCGCGCTGGAGCCGGTGTTCGACGTCGCGCACGCCGACGTGTCGCTGGCCTTCTTCGTCAGCACTGCGGGATACCGCGGACTCATCGGTTACCGGCCCGAACTGTACGAACGCGCCACCGTGCAACGCTTCGCCGGCTGGCTGACCCGGGTGCTGCGCGCCTTCGCCGCTGACCCCGACATCACGCTCGCGGACCTGTCGATCGCCGACGCCGACGAACAACGGCAGATCCTCGAAGAGTTCAGCGGCGCACCGGGCGCGGGCGGGTACGTTCTCGACGAGACGTTGCGGCCCACCCCGATCGGGGTGGTCGGCGAGCTGTACGTCGGCGGCGTGCTGGCCGACGGCCGATACCCCGACGCCGCAACCACCGCGATCCGGATCGTCGCCGATCCCGTTGGCGGACAACCCGGTTCCCGGCTGCTGCGCACCGGAACGCAGGCCCGCTGGCGCGCCGACGGCGTCCTGGAACACCTCGGCGCGGTGGCCCTGGCGACAGTGACGCCCGCGGCCGGACCGGTGGCCTTCGAAGCGCCGGTGACCGACACCGAACGCCTGCTGGCCGAGCTGCTCGGCGAACTCGTGGACGCCGACCGGGTCGGACGCCGCGATGAGTTCTTCGCCCTCGGCGGCGACAGCATCCTGGCCGTCCAACTGGCATCCCGGGCCCGCGACGCCGGGCTGGCGCTCACCGCGCGGATGGTGTTCGAGCACCCGGTGCTGGCCGCTCTGGCCGACGCGGTCGATGCCGCCGACCCCGACGGGCAGGCCGGCGACATTCACCACCCGCCGATGAGCGCCTCGGGCCTGTCGGAGCACGAGCTGGCCGAACTCGCCTCGGTGTGGGCGGATTCCGGAGCCGAGCTGTCGTGACCTCGACCGACACGCAGACCGCCGGAGCGCAGCGCGCGCCGGCGATCGAGGATGTCCTCGCGCTGAGCCCTTTGCAACTCGGGCTCTACTCCATGGCGGCGCTGTCCGACGGCGACACCGGTCGCGCCGATCCGTACATCATCGCGATGGCCGCCGACATCGACGGCGCGCTGGACGTCGACCTGTTGCGAAACTGCGCCACCGCCATGCTGGTCCGCCACCCCAACCTGCGGGCCGCTTTCTTCCGCGGCGATCTCCGCAAACCCGTGCAGGTCATCCCGAGGCAGGTGCGGCTGCCCTGGCGGCACATCACCGCGCCCGACCGCGACACCGCGCTGCGGTTGGAGGCCCAGGACCGTCGCCGGCCATTCGACCTGGCCCGCGGCCCCGCCATCCGGTTCCTGCTCGTCGAACTGCCCGACGGCCACTGGCGGCTCGCGGTGGTCGCCCACCACATCGTCATCGACGGCTGGTCACTGCCGCTGTTCGTCGGCGAACTCATCGCGCTCTACCAATCCGGCGCCGACGCCGCCGCGCTGCCGCCCGCGCCGCGGCCGTACCGCGACTACATCGGCTGGCTGGCAGGGCGCGATGAGCAGCAGAGCCTCGCGCTGTGGCGGTCGCACCTGGACGGGCTGGCCGAGCCGACCCTGCTCACCCCCGCGCTGACCTCCGCCGAACCCGCGCCCGGCCTCCCCGTTCGCGCCGAAGTGCGCCTCGACGAGGCGGCCACCGCGTCGCTGGTGGCGGCCGCCCGGGCGCGCGGCGTCACGGTCAACACCCTGGTGCAGCTGGCCTGGGCGCTGATCCTGTCGTCCTGTGTCGGCCGCAGCGACGTGGTGTTCGGAGTGACCGTGTCGGGCCGGCCCGGTGAGATCACCGGCGTCGAGTCGATGATCGGGCTGTTCATCAACACCGTCCCGCTGCGGGTGCGGCTGGACCCCGCCGCCACCGTCGGGCAGTCCTGCCTGGCCCTGCAGCGCGAGGCCGCGGCGCTGCGCGACCACAGCTACCTGTCGCACACCGACCTGCGGGCGCTGGCCGGCGTCGGCGAGATGTTCGACACCCTGCTGGTCTACGAGAACTTCCCGCCGGGCGGGCTGGTCGGCGGCGGATCGTTCACCGTGGGCGGCGCCACCTTCGCGCCCGCCGCGTTGGAGAGCCTGGCGCACTTTCCGGTCACCATCGCCGCGCACTTGGCCGGCGACCGACTCACCGTGCTGGTGGAATCCCTGCCCGGCGCCCTCGGCGAGATGAGCCGAGAAAGCCTCGGGCGTCGCGTCGTCGACGTCGTCGGCCGGCTGCTCGACGGCTGGGACGCCCCGCTGCGCGACGTCAGCCTGCTGGCCGACGGCGAGTCGCCGGCGCCCCGCACACCCGCGGAGATGGACGCCGCCGGATCCCCGGCCATCCACCTGCGCTTCGCCGAGATCGCCGCGGCGCGCAGCGATCAGGTGGCGCTGACCTTCGACGGCGGGTCGATGAGCTACGGCGAACTCGACCGCGCCGCCGACCTGCTGGCCGCCGACCTGCTGGACCGGGGGGTGCGTCCCGAGCAGCCGGTGGCGATCGTCCTCGGCCGCGGGCCGCGCTACGTGGTCGCGATGCTCGCGGTGCTCAAGGCCGGCGCGATGATCGTCCCGCTTGAGCCCGGCATGCCCGCCGACCGGATCGCCGACATCCTCGCCCAGTGCGGCGCGCAACTGGTGATCGACGAGAGCTGGCCCCTCAGCACCACAGATCTGGGCGACTACCGTCCCGTTCGCACCGCGCCGGATGCCGCCGCCTACGCCGTGTTCACCTCCGGAACCACCGGAAAACCCAAGGGCGTCATCGGAACTCACCGCGCCGTGCTGGCGTACGCGGTCGACCACGCCGCGCACGTGCTGCGCCCGGCCGCCGACCGGCTGGGCCGTCCGCTGCGCATCGCGCACGGCTGGTCGTTCACCTTCGACGCGGCCTGGCAGCCGCTGGCCGGCCTGCTCGACGGCCACAGCGTGCACATCATCGGCGACGACATCCAGCGCGACGCCGAGAAACTCGTCGACACCATCGACGAGCGCCGGATCGACCTCATCGACACCACCCCGTCGATGTTCGCCCAGCTGCACGCCGCCGGACTGCTCACCCGCGTCCCGCTGCCGGTGCTGGCCCTCGGCGGGGAAGCCATCGGAACGTCGACCTGGGCCGCGATCCGGGACGCCTGCGCGCGCGCCGGGATGACGGCCTACAACTGCTACGGGCCCACCGAGACCACCGTGGAGGCCGTGGTCGCCGAGATCCACTGCGTCGACCATCCGGTGATCGGCTCGCCGACCGGCGGCACCGGGGCCGCGGTCCTGGATTCCTGGCTGCGCCCGGTCCCCGACGGGGCGGCCGGCGAGCTGTACCTGTCCGGGGACCAGCTGACCCGCGGTTACCTGGGCCGGGCGGGGGAGACCTCGACCCGCTACGTCGCCGACCCGACCCGCCCGGGACAGCGGATGTATCGCACCGGCGATTTGGCGCGCCGCGGCGCCGACGGGTCCCTGCGCTATCTCGGCCGCAGCGACGAACAGGTCAAGATCCGCGGCTACCGCGTCGAACCGGGCGAGGTCGTCGCCGTGCTGATGACCCACCCGGAGGTGCGCGCCGCGCACGTCGCGGTGCGCCGCTACCGCAGCGGGCCCCGGCTGGTCGCCTACCTGGACACCGGCGACGCGAACCCGTCGGTCGCCGAGATCCGCGACATGCTGAGCTCGCGGCTGCCGAGATACCTGGTCCCGCACCGCATTCTGACGCTGGACGGGCTGCCGCTGACCGTCAACGGCAAGGTCGACGACCGCGCGCTGGCCGCCCTCGACGGGACCGAGGACTCCGGATCCGGCGCGGCCCCGGAAACCGACACCGAGAAGGCGCTGGCGGAGATCGTCGCCGAGTTGCTGGAAGCGCCGTCGGTCGACGTCACCGCCGAACTGCTGTCGCTGGGCTTGGACAGCATCGTGGCGCTGTCGGTGGTCCAGGCGGCGCGTCGGCGCGGCATCCCGGTGCGGGCCCGGCTGCTGCTGGAATGCGACTCGATCCGCGACCTCGCCGCCGCCATCGACGAGGAGGACACCGCGCACGCCGACCCGACCCCGGCGCCGGCGGCGCAAGGCAGTGTTGACGCGCCGGGCCTCTTCCTCGCTCGTTCCTCGCTCGTCGAACCCGGCGGCGGCCCGATCCCGGCGCTGCCCAACGCGCGCTGGCTCTACCAGTACGGCGATCCGCGCCGGCTGGTCCAGACCGAGGCGATCCGACTGCCCAACGGCGTCACCGGCGATCAGCTGCGCGCTCTGCTGGCCGCCGCGGCCGACGCGCACGAGGTGCTGCGCTGCCGCTACGACCCGGGCGCCGCCACCCTGATCCCGGACGCCGACGGCCCGCAACTGCGCGAGGTGGAGGTCACCGGTGACCTGGGCGCCGCGGTCGCCGAGGCGACCCGGGCCGCGGTGGAGGACCTCGACCCGGTGGCGGGCCGGCTGCTCATCCCGATCTGGCTGCGCGGGTCCGGGCACAGCGTGCTGGTGCTCACCGGGCACGTGCTGGCGCTGGACCCGGCGTCCTGGCGGATCCTGATCGCCGAACTCGACGCCGGCTGGCACGCGCTGGCAGGGGGCGGTGCGGCCCGGCCGGTCCGGGAACGCACCAGTTACCGGCAGTGGTCGACGCTGCTCGGTGAGCGCGCCCGGCAACTGGACTCGGTGGACTTCTGGGCCGGCCAACTCGACGGCCCCGACCCTGCCCTGGGCGCCCGCAGGCTGCGCCCGGACACCGACCGCGCGGCCGAGCTACGCGTCACGGTGTCCATCAGCGACCCACAGCTCAGCGCCGCGCTGCTGGCGAATCCGGGGGAGATCACCGACCGGCTGGCCAGGGCCGCGGCGATCATGATCATGAGATGGCGGGCCCGGCGCGGCGAGGCGACCCCGACCCCGCTGCTGGCGGTGGAAACCCACGGCCGGGCCGACGCCGTCGTCGACCCGGACGGGGCGACCGACACCGCCGAAACCCTCGGCCTGCTCAGCGCCATCTACCCGGTCCGCGTCTCGCCGGTCGACGGGATGCCCGAAATCCCCGGTGACGGCATCGATTACGGCCTGCTCCGCTATCTGCGGGACGACACCGCGCAGCGGCTCGCGGCGCTCCCGGAGCCGCAGCTGATGCTGAACTACCTGGGCCGCACCGAGATCGGCCGCGGCGGCGCGGCCACCCAGGACCGCAGCCTGCTGGCCGGGGCGTCGCTCATTCCGGAGCCCAACCTCGCGGTGCGCCACGAACTGACCATCATCGCCGCCGTCATGCTCGACCCGGCGGGCTCCGGCGAGCCGGTGCTGGCGACCCAATGGCGTTGGCTGCCCGAGATTTTCACCGACGACGACATCGCCGTCATGCAGCAACTGTGGCAGGAGGCACTGTCATGAAAGGCGCACTGTCATGACCGCGACGCTGGCGATTATCGGCGCCGGACCCAAGGCCGTCGCGGTGGCCGCCAAGGCCGCCGCATTGCGCGGCATGGGCGTCCCGACCCCGGAGGTCGTCGCCGTCGAACGGACCAGCGTGGCGGCCAACTGGCTGCCCGGCGGTGGATGGACCGACGGCAACCACCGATTGGGCACCGGCCCGGAGAAGGACATCGGCTTCCCGTACCGGTCCTCGGCCGCGCCGCGCCGCAACGCCGATCTGGACGCCCGCATGATGCGCTACAGCTGGCAGTCCCACCTGGTCTCGACCGGGCAGTTCGCCGAATGGGTCGACCGCGGCCGGCCCGCGCCGCCGCACCGGAAGTGGGCGCAGTATCTGCGTTGGGTCGCCGACCAGGTCGGCATGACCGTGCTGTCGGGCGAGGTCACCGAGATCGGCGTCGACGGCGACCGCTGGGCACTCGCCACCGAATCCGAACACGGCGGCGCTTCCGTCAGCGCCGACGCCCTGATGGTCACCGGGCCCGGTCAGTCCGAACGCTCGATCCTGCCCGGCAATCCGCGGGTGCTCTCGATCGCCCAGTTCTGGCACCGGGCTGCCGCGCACGAGCGGATCTGCGCCGAACGGGTGGTGGTGATCGGCGGTGGTGAGACCGCCGCGGCGATCCTCAATGAGCTGTTCGGGCACCGCGTTTCGACCATCACCGTCATCTCCCCGCAGGTCACTCTGTTCACCCGAGGCGAGGGGTACTTCGAGAACGCGTTGTTCTCCGACCCGACCGGCTGGTCCGGCCTCACCCCGGCCGAGCGTCGCGACGCCATCGCCCGCACCGACCGCGGCGTGTTCTCCGCGCGGGTGCAGGACTCATTGCTGGCCGACGACCGGATCCGGCACCTGCGTGGCCGCGTCGCGCACGCGGTGGCCCGCGACGAGCAGATCCGGGTGACGCTGCACAGCGACCGGGCCGGCGAACCCCTGGAAACCGTGCACGGATTCGACCTGGTGATCGACGGATCCGGCGCCGACGCACTGTGGTTCACCCAGCTGTTCAGTCAGGACGCGCTGGACATGATCGAGCTGAGCCTGGGCGGGCCGATGACCGGCGATCGACTGCAGGAGTCGATCGGCTACGACCTGGCGGTCGCGCAGTTGGCGCCGAAACTGTTCCTGCCCAACCTGTCCGGGCTCAATCAGGGGCCCGGCTTCCCGAACCTCAGCTGCTTGGGGCTGCTGTCCGACCGGGTGCTCGGCGCAGACCTGGGCCAGCGGCCACCGAGCGTCAACCGAAGGAGAAGCCATGGGCGTCAACCCATTCGATGATGAGAACGGCACCTTCTACGTGCTGGTCAACGACGAGGAACAGCACAGCCTGTGGCCGTCGTTCGCGGACATCCCGGCCGGCTGGACGACGGTCTTCGGCGAGGCTTCCCGCGCCGAATGCCTGTCCTATGTGGAGACCAACTGGACCGACATCCGTCCACGCAGCCTGCGGGAGTCGCTGGCCCCGTAGCGCTACCAGCCGGGACGGGGTGGCGGCGCCGACGGGGTCGGCCCCGTCCGGGGAGCCGAACCGTCCATGTCGAACACCCGGGCGTGCAGCACTGTCCGGTTCCGCAGCGCGGCCCGCACCGCCCGGTGCAGTCCGCTCTCCAGGTAGATCACGCCCTTCCAGCGCACCGCGTGCGGAAACAGATCGCCGTAGAAGGTGGAATCCTCCGACAGCAGCTTGTCCAGTTCCAGCACCTTGGTGATGGTCACCATCTCGTCGAGACGCACCTGCCGCGGCGGGATCCGCGCCCAGTCCCGGTGATCGAGTTGGTGCGCGGGATAGGGCTTGCCCTCGCGAACTCCCTTGAAAATCATCGGCCGGCCGCTTCGGCGTCTGGAGTGGGCATCCGGCCAGATTAGTGCGGTCGGCTCGGCGTCGGCGGCAGTTGGTCCACAACCGGCCGCGGGCCACGCGAGCCGGTGTGGGCCAGGTCACTTGCCGGTACCCTGATGAGCCATGACCACCGCCTATGACATTCCCGAGACGATGACCGCCAGCGTGCTGCAGAAGGTCGGCGAGATCACCCTCGAGGAACGGCCGGTGCCGCGCTGCGCGCCGGACGAGGTGCTGATCCAGGTGGCCAGCGTCGGGGTCTGCGGATCGGACACGCACTACTACACCCACGGCGCCATCGGCCCCTACGTCGTCGAGCAGCCGCTGATCCTCGGGCACGAGGCCGGCGGCCGGATTGTCGCGGTCGGCGCGGACGTGGACCCGGCGCGGATCGGCCAGCGGGTGTCCATCGAACCGCAGCGGCCCTGCCGGGTGTGCGATTTCTGCCGCTCCGGCGCCTACAACCTGTGCCCCAAGATGGCGTTCTACGCCACCCCGCCGATTGACGGCGCGTTCTGCGAATACGTGCTGATCCAGGACGACTTCGCCTACGAGGTGCCCGACGCCGTCAGCGACGACGCCGCCGCCCTGATGGAGCCGCTGTCGGTCGGCATCGCCGCCGCGCAGAAGGGCGGCATCAAGATCGGTGACACCGTGCTGATCGCCGGCGGCGGCCCGATCGGCGTCATCGCCGCGCAGGTGGCCCGCGCCTTCGGCGCCGCCGACGTGGTGGTCGCCGACATCAGCGCCGAGCGCCGGGAACTGGCCGCCAAATTCGGGGCGCGGGTGGTCGACCCGGCCGCCGAATCCACCGAGGACCTCGGCGCGCACGTGTTCATCGACGCCTCCGGCGCCACCCCGGCGATCCTCAACGGGGTGCGGTCGCTGCGCTCCGGCGGCACGGTGGTGCTGGTGGGCAGCGCCGACGTGGTGCCGTTCGAGGTGCCGGAGATCGCGATGCGCGAGCTCAACGTCACCGGGATCTTCCGCTACACCAACACCTGGCCGATCGCCCGTGAGCTGGTGGCCTCCGGCCAGGTGGACCTCGATTCGCTGGTGACCCACGTCTACGGCATCGAGCAGGTGGTCGACGCGCTCGACGCCTCCAGCGGCGGACTCAAACGCGTGGTGCGTCCCGGTGTCCGCCGCGTCGAGAACCCGCAGGCCCGCCAGTAAACTGGTCGGGTTCGGTGACGAGGGAGGTGTGCGGAGGTGGGCAGCGCCGACGACCGTCGTTTCGAAGTGCTGCGCGCGATCGTGGCCGACTTCGTCGCCACCCGCGAACCGATCGGCTCCAAAACCCTCGTCGAACGGCACAACCTCGGGGTGTCCAGCGCCACCGTCCGCAACGACATGGCGGTGCTGGAAGCCGAGGGGTACATCGCCCAGCCGCACACCAGCTCGGGCCGGGTGCCCACCGAGAAGGGCTACCGGGAGTTCGTCGACCGGCTCGACGACGTCAAACCGATGTCCAGCCCGGAGCGCAGCGCCATCCTGGAGTTCCTGGAATCCGGCGTCGACCTCGATGATGTGCTGCGCCGCGCCACGCGGCTGCTGGCTCAACTGACCCGGCAGGTCGCCGTCGTTCAATACCCGACCCTGTCGGCGTCGACGGTCCGGCACCTCGAGGTCGTCGCCTTGACCCCGGCCCGGCTGCTGCTGGTGGTGATCACCGACTCCGGCCGCGTCGACCAGCGCATCGTCGAACTCGGCAACCCGCTCGACGACGCCCAGCTGGGCCAACTGCGCGAGCTGCTGTGCAAGGCGCTGGACGGCAAACGGCTGTCGGCGGCCTCCATCGCGGTCGCTGATCTGGCCGGCCAGCTCGCCGAGGCCGGCGGCGGCCGCAATCCGCTGGCCGACGCCGTCGGCCGGGCCGCCACCGTGCTGGTGGAGACCCTCGTCGAGCACCGCGAGGAGCGGCTGTTCACCGGCGGAACGGCGAACCTGACCACCAACACCGCGGATTTCGGCGGGTCGCTGCACGCCGTGCTGGAAACGCTCGAGGAACAGGTGGTGGTGCTCAAGCTGCTGGCCGCCCAGCAGGAGCTCGGCAAGGTGACGGTCCGCATCGGGCATGAGACCGAGGTGGCCTCCGGCGCCGAGCAGATGGCCGGCACGTCGGTGGTGACCACCACGTACGGCACAATGGACACCGTCTACGGCGGCATGGGCGTGCTCGGTCCGACCCGGATGGATTATCCGGGCACCATGGCCAGCGTCGCCGCGGTTGCGTTGTACATCGGTGAGGTGCTGGGCGCGCGATAGCGCCCGCCTCGCCTCGGTAATGCGAAGACCTGGAGAAATAGCGTGGCACGGGATTACTACGGTCTACTCGGCGTGAGCAAGGACGCCGGCGACGCCGAACTCAAACGCGCCTACCGCCGGCTGGCTCGGGAACTGCACCCCGACGTCAACCCGGACGAGAAGGCGCAGGCCATGTTCAAGGAGATCTCGGTCGCCTACGAGGTGCTCAGCGATCCGGAGAAGCGCCGCATCGTCGACCTCGGGGGCGACCCGCTGGAGAACGGCGCCGCCGGCGGTGGGGGCGGGTTCGGTGGCTTCGGCGGTCTCGGTGACGTGTTCGAGGCGTTCTTCGGTGGCGGTCAGGCCGCCCGCGGCCCGATCGGCCGGGTGCGGCCCGGCTCGGACTCGCTGCTGCGGCTGCGCCTGGACCTCACCGAATGCGCGACGGGGGTGACCAAGCAGGTCACCGTCGACACCGCCATCCTGTGCGACGGCTGCCAGGGCCGCGGCACCCACGGCGACTCCCGGCCCAGCACTTGTGACACCTGCGGCGGCCGCGGCGAGGTGCAGTCGGTGCAGCGCTCCCTGCTCGGCCAGGTGATGACCTCGCGGCCCTGCCCGACCTGCCGCGGCGTCGGCGAGGTCATCCTCGACCCGTGCGACAACTGCGGCGGTGACGGCCGGGTCCGCGCCCGCCGCGAGATCAGCGTGAAGATCCCCGCCGGCGTCGGTGAGGGAATGCGGGTGCGGCTGGCCGCCCAGGGCGAGGTCGGCCCCGGCGGCGGACCGGCCGGTGATCTGTACGTCGAGGTGCACGAGAAGCCGCACGAGCACTTCATCCGCGACGGCGACGACCTGCACTGCACCATCGACGTGCCGATGGCCGACGCGGCGCTGGGCGCCACGGTGACCGTCGAGGCCATCTTGGACGGGGCGACCGAGTTGACGGTGGCCCCGGGCACCCAGCCCGGCGCGGTGGTCACCGTCCGCGGCCACGGCATGCCGCATCTGCGTTCCGGGGTCCGCGGCGACCTGCACGCGCACGTCAACGTGGTGGTGCCCACCCGGCTGGACGCCCGCGACACCGAACTGCTCACCGAGTTGCGCAATCACCGCGGCCAAGACCGCGCCCAGGTGCAGTCCGCGCGCTCCGGTGGCGCCTCGGAGCAGGGCGGCGGCATCTTCAGCCGGCTGCGCGAAACGTTCAGCGGCCGCTGAGCGGTGTCCCGGCCGCTGTTCTACGTTCCGGGGCTGCCCGACCACGGCGCGCTGGTGCTGCTCGACGGCGATGAGGGCTTCCACGCCGCGTCGGTGCGCCGCATCCGGGTCGGCGAGCAGATCGTTCTCGGCGACGGCAGCGGCGAGCTGGCCGACTGCGAGGTCGTCGAGGTCGCCAAGAAGGAGCTGACCGCCCGGGTGGACGCCCGACGGTCCGTCGCGGCGCCGACGCCGCGGGTGACCGTGGCGCAGGCGCTGCCCAAATCCGAGCGCTCCGAGTTGGCCATCGAGCTGGCCACCGAAGCCGGCGCCGACGAGTTCGTGGCCTGGCAGGCGGCGCGCTGTGTGGCCCGCTGGGACGGCCCGCGCGCGGAGAAGGGGCTGCGGCGCTGGTCGGCGGTGGCCCGCTCGGCCGCCCGGCAGTCCCGCCGCGCGCACATTCCCGTCGTGTCCGGTGTGCTGGGGACCGCCGAGCTGACCCGCCAGATCTCCGGCGGCGCCGGGTTGACGCTGGTCCTGCACGAGGACGCCGCCGTCCCGCTGGCGCAGCTGGATCCCGGCGCCGCGTCGGAGATCACGCTGATCGTCGGCCCGGAGGGCGGCATCGGCGCCGAGGAACTGGACGCGCTGATCGCCGCCGGCGCGCACCCGGTGCGGCTGGGCCCCACCGTGCTGCGCACCTCTACCGCTGCCGCCGTCGCCTTGGGCGCGTTGGGTGTGCTGACCTCACGCTGGGAGCAGGCCGAGGAGTCCGGCTTCTAGTCGACGATTCGTTGCGCCCGAACGTCGGGCAGATGGCGTGCCGCAAGTTCGTAGTCGGCGTCGTCGTGCAGAACCACCAGGCCCTGTGTCGCGGCGGTGGCGCAAACCAACAGATCAACGACCGATAGCGCGCGCGCAGCTCCGGCTGCCGCGAGCCGATACTGCGCGGAGTCGATCCATTGCCATACGCGCTTGGGCACCGGCACGTCGGGATATACCTCGGTGAACATCTGGTTCATCTGGGTGAACTCGTCGGCGTTGCGCGCCGACCGCCGAAACTCGGCACGCTGTGGTTCGCACGAGCCGATCGCGCCGGCGATCAACACCGGCCGCCACCGCTCGACGCGCTCCGGCTGGCGCTGGATGCGCCACACCGCGGACGAGTCCACCAGGAAGTGCCTCACGCCCCGGCGGTCTTCTCGTCGGCCCGCACCTGCAGCCAACCGTCGTAGTCCCAGTTCTGCGCCTGGTGCTGAGACGTCGCCAATGCGGCGATGCGTCGGTGCTGCTCGGCGTAGGCGCGCAAGGCGAGGTTCACCGCTTCCTTCTTCGTATGCACGCCGGCAATGCTCATCACGGCCGCGAGGGCATCGTCATCGAGGTCAACCTGGGTCACGGACATCTCCGCACCTCCTATGTTGGTGATGTTGTGAGTTTACCAACATGATCAACATCGGCTGGGGAAGGCTCGACGCGTTCTGATCCTGACCAGGCTGCCGTGTCGGGCGCCGACGGTAGAATGGGCCCGTCCGGACAACCCAACAGGCAGGCATAAAACCCCACGTGACGTCCCGCGATCCCGCGCCCGGCCCGTCGGTGCGCAGCACCATCGAAGTACCGTCCGACCTCGTCGTGGGCCTGTTGGGCTCCCATGATGAGAATCTGCTCGCCCTGGAGCAGGCGCTGGTCGCCGAACTGCACGTTCGCGGCAACACGGTGACCGTCACCGGGTCTCCGGCGGATGTGGCCCTGGCAGACCGGGTGATCACCGAGCTGATCGCCCTGGTCGCCGGTGGGAACCCGCTCACCCCGGACGCGGTGCGCCGCAGCGTTGGGATGGTCACCGCCCCCGGCGACACCTCCCCGGCCGAAGTGTTGAGCCTGGACATCCTGTCCCGGCGCGGCAAGACCATCCGGCCCAAGACGCTGAACCAGAAGCACTACGTCGACGCCATCGACGCGCACACCATCGTCTTCGGCATCGGGCCGGCCGGCACCGGCAAGACATACCTGGCGATGGCCAAGGCCGTGAACGCGCTGCGGTCCAAGCAGGTCAACCGGATCATCCTGACCCGCCCCGCGGTGGAGGCCGGCGAGCGCCTGGGCTTTTTGCCCGGCACGCTGAGCGAGAAGATCGACCCCTACCTGCGGCCGCTGTACGACGCGCTGCACGACATGATGGACGCCGAGGCCATCCCGAAGCTGATGAGCGCCGGGGTGATCGAGGTGGCCCCGCTGGCGTACATGCGCGGCCGCTCGCTCAATGACGCGTTCATCATCCTCGACGAGGCGCAGAACACCACCGCCGAACAGATGAAGATGTTCCTCACCCGGCTGGGCTTCGGCTCCAAGATCGTCGTCACCGGCGACATCACTCAGGTGGACCTGCCCGGTGGGGCGCGTTCCGGCCTGGGCGCGGCCATGGATATCCTCGACGGCATCGACGACATCCATTTCGCCCAGCTGACCAGTGCCGACGTGGTCCGGCACAGCCTGGTCTCCGACATCGTCGACGCCTACGCCCGCGCCGAAGGCCCCACCCCGGCCAACCGCGGGCAGCGTCGCCGGCAGCCCAGGAACACTCGGGAGGCGCGATCGTGAGCATCGAGGTGTCCAACGAGTCCGGCGTCGACGTCAGCGAGGAGGAGCTGATCAGCGTCGCCCGGTTCGTCATCGCCCAGATGGATGTCAACCCGGCCGCCGAACTGTCGATGATCCTGCTGGACCTCGAGGCGATGGCTGATCTGCACGTGCGCTGGATGGACCTGCCCGGACCGACGGATGTGATGAGCTTCCCGATGGACGAGTTGGAGCCGGGCGGGCGGCCCGACGCCGCCGACCCGAGCCCGTCCATGCTGGGTGACATCGTGCTGTGCCCGCAGTTCGCCGCCGAACAGGCCAAGGCCGCCGGCCACCCGCTGGCCCACGAGTTGGCTCTGCTCACCGTGCACGGCGTGCTGCACCTGCTCGGCTACGACCATGCCGAGCCGGACGAGGAGAAGGAGATGTTCGGCCTGCAACGCCAACTGCTCGCCGACTGGTACGACGACCAGGCGGCGCTCTATCACCGCACCCGGCAGGGGGAGCGGGACCGGCACCTGCTGGATCGCACCAGCGATTTCCACAACCACCCCGACAGCCTGTGAGCGGCCTGACGCCGCTGCTCGGCGCGATCGCCCTGATCGCCCTGGGCGGCCTGTTCTCCGCGATCGACGCCGCCATCTCCACGGTGTCGGTGGCCCGCGTCGCCGAAATGGTCCGCGACGAGCGGCCCGGCGCCGTCCGGCTGGCCGCCGTCGTCGCCGACCGGCCCCGCTACATCAGCCTGGTGGTGCTGCTGCGCATCGTCTGCGAGATCACCGCCACCGTGCTGCTGGTGGCCTACCTGGCCCAGCACATGTCTTTCTCCAAGGCGTTGCTGGTCGCGGCGGTGATCATGGTGGTGACCAGCTTCGTGCTGGTCGGGGTCGGCCCCCGCACCGTCGGCCGGCAGAACGCCTACACCATCGCCTTGATGTCTGCGGTTGGGCTGCAGGCGATCTCGGTGCTGCTGATGCCGATCAGCCGGCTGCTGGTGCTACTCGGCAACGCGGTGACACCGGGCCGCGGCTACCGCAACGGCCCGTTCGCCTCGGAGACCGAGCTGCGTGAGGTCGTCGACCTCGCCCAGCAGCGCGGCGTCGTCGCCGACGACGAACGCCGGATGATCCAGTCCGTCTTCGAACTCGGTGACACCGTCGCCCGCGAGGTGATGGTGCCGCGCACCGAGATGGTGTGGATCGAGCAGGACAAGAGCGCCGGCCAGGCCACCTCTCTGGCGGTGCGCTCCGGGCATTCCCGCATCCCGGTGATCGGCGAGAACGTCGACGACATCCTGGGCGTGGTCTATCTCAAGGACCTCGTTGAGCAGACCTACACCGCCACCGACGGCGGCCGCGGCACCAACGTCGCCGCGGTGATGCGGCCCGCGGTGTTCGTGCCGGACACCAAACCGCTGGACGCCCTGCTGCGCGACATGCAGCGCAACCGCAACCACATGGCGCTGCTGGTCGACGAGTACGGCGCCATCGCCGGCCTGGTCACCATCGAGGACGTGCTGGAGGAGATCGTCGGCGAGATCAACGACGAGTACGACGCCGACGAGGTCGCTCCGGTGCAGGAGATCGCCGAAGGCTCCTACCGGGTGTCGGCGCGGCTGCCGATCGACGACCTCGGCGAGCTGTTCGGCCTGGAGTTCGACGAGGACCTCGCCGAGTCGGTGGACACCGTCGGCGGGCTGCTGGCCGTCGACCTGGGCCGGGTGCCGCTGCCCGGCGCCGAGGTGATCAGCCACGGCCTGCGGATGCGCGCCGAAGGCCGCCGGGACCACCGCGGCCGGATGCGGATCAACACCGTCAAGGTGGACCGGCTGCCCGAACCTGACGAAGACAACGACGGGGCCGAGCGTGACTGAATTCCATTCCGGTTTCGTGTGTTTGGTGGGCCGGCCCAACACCGGCAAGTCGACGCTGACCAACGCGCTGGTCGGGGCGAAGGTCGCCATCACCTCGAACCGGCCGCAGACCACGAGGCACACGATCCGCGGCATCGTGCACCGGGAGAACTTCCAGATCATCCTGGTGGACACCCCCGGGCTGCACCGGCCGCGCACGCTGCTGGGCAAGCGGCTCAACGACCTGGTCCGCGACACCTATTCCGAGGTGGACGTGATCGGGATGTGCGTCCCGGCCGACGAGCCGATCGGCCCCGGTGACCGCTGGATCTACCAACAGCTGCGCGACGTCGCCCCGCGAACCCCGCTGGTGGTGCTGGTCACCAAGATCGACAAGGTGTCCAAGGACCGGGTGATCGCCCAATTGGCTTCGGTGGCAGAGGAATTCGGGGAGCAGGCCGCCGAGATCGTGCCGGTGTCGGCGACCACCGGCGAACAGGTCGACGTGGTGATCGACGTGCTGGCCGCCAAACTTCCGCCGGGGCCGGCGTTCTACCCCGACGGGGAGCTCACCGACGAGCCCGAGGAAACCCTGATGGCCGAGTTCATCCGGGAAGCCGCCCTGGAGGGTGTGCGCGACGAGCTGCCGCACTCGCTGGCCGTCGTCATCGAGGACGTCGAGGAGCGGCCGGGCCGCGCAGAAGACCAGGCCCTGGTCGACGTGCACGCCATCATCTACGTCGAACGCGACAGCCAGAAGGGCATCGTGATCGGCAAGGGCGGTTCGCGGCTCCGCGAGGTCGGAGCGTCCGCGCGCGGCCAGATCGAGAAGCTGCTGGGCTCCAAGGTGTACCTGGACCTGCGGGTCAAGGTCGCCAAGAACTGGCAGCGGGACCCCAAACAGCTCGGCCGGCTGGGGTTTTAGCCCTCTTCCCACCACGGGTCGGGGACCCGGGAACTCCAGCCACTGACCAACTCCAGGGCCCCGGCCAGCGACGCCAGCAGCGGCTCGCTGTTCGCCGGCCCCATCAACTGCACCCCGATCGGCAGTCCGTCGGAGGTGAACCCGGCCGGGATGTTGATCGACGGCCAGCCCAGCGCGTTCCACGGCCAGCAGCCCGGGCAGGCGGCGACGATGGCGCGGTCGGTGGCCGTCGGGCCGAGTTTGTCGAACGCGGTCACCTTCGGCGGGGGCAGCGCGGTGGTCGGGGCCAGCACCACGTCGACCAGGTCGAAGATCCGGCCGACCCGCCGCCGCGAGGCGGCCTCCTCGCGGCGGGCCCGGTCCAGCACCCG
Source organism: Mycolicibacterium brumae (assembly GCF_025215495.1). Classification (NCBI taxonomy): domain Bacteria; kingdom Bacillati; phylum Actinomycetota; class Actinomycetes; order Mycobacteriales; family Mycobacteriaceae; genus Mycobacterium; species Mycolicibacterium brumae. Next base: position 1,288,874 of record NZ_CP104302.1, read on the forward strand.
CTGTGACAGCAGCCGGCCCACCCGCATGTTCGATTTGGTCCGCGGGTCCAGATTCACCCCGTCGCCGATCCGCGACTGCCAGGCCACGATGCCGGCGGTGGAGCGGGCCAGGAAGTTCCAGCCCAGCCGCAGCCCGTAATCCGGGTTGCCCACCACCGTGGTGTGCCCGAGTTCGTCGAGCTGGCCGGCCACCCGGTCCAGCGCGTCGCGGATCTCCGGGTGCAGCTTCGCCGGGAACGCCGTGTACGGGAAGCGGGTGGACACCGCGATCTTGAGCCGGCCGGGATCCTGGGACAGCGCGTCATAGACGGCGACCGGTTCGGGGCGGTGGATGTCGCCGTCGGCGCTGCCGGAGATCGCGTCCAGGACCAGCGCGGCGTCGGCGACGGTGCGGGCCAGCACCCCGTTGACGGTGATGCCGTTGAAGGTGTCCGGCAGCGGCCAGGTGGAGATCCGGCCGCGCTGCGGTTTGATGCCGACCAGGTTGGTCCAGGCCGCCGGGATCCGCACGCTGCCGGCGCCGTCGGAGCCGATCGCGGCGGCGACCAGCCCGGCGGCCACCGCCGCAGACGCTCCGCCGGAGGACCCGCCGGGGGTGTGGTGGCGGCTCCACGGGTTGCGGGTGTGCCCGAATCCGGGCCCGCTGGTGAACGGCCACTGACCGAGCTCGCAGGTGTTGGTCTTGCCGACGATCACCGCGCCGGCCGAGCGCAGCCGGCGCACCAGCTCGCAGTCGGCGACCGCCGGCGGGACCCACCCCTCGGTGCCGAACGCGGTCGGCACCCCGGCCAGGTCCACGTCGTCCTTGATGGCGATCGGAATGCCCAGCAGCGGGGCCTGTTCCCCGGCGGCGCGGCGACGGTCGGCCGCGGCCGCCTCGGTCAGGGCCCGGTCGGTCAGCACCACCCGGAACGCGTTCAGGGTGGGTTGGCTGGCCTCGATGGCGGTCAGCGCCCGGCGGGTCAGGGTGACGGCGGTGGCCTGGCCGCTGGCCAGTTGATACAGCTGTTCGTGAACGGTGGGGAAGCGCGATGTGGCCATACTGGCTGTAAGCCTAGCCACTTGCGCCGGGTTGTCCGGTCCGCTCGCGGCGCGCGTCCCGGAGATTGTCGGCGCCCGGCGCCAGACTGTGTCCCCATGCGGCTGTATCGGGACCGGGCGGTGGTGCTGCGCCAGCACAAGCTCGGCGAGGCCGACCGCATCGTGACCCTGCTGACCCGCGACAACGGCCTGGTCCGCGCGGTGGCCAAGGGGGTGCGGCGCACCCGTAGCAAGTTCGGGGCGCGGCTGGAGCCGTTCGCCCACATCGACGTGCAGCTGCACCGCGGCCGCAACCTGGACATCGTCACCCAGGTGCAGGCCATCGACGCGTTCGCCACCGGCATCGTCAGCGACTACGGCCGCTACACCTGCGCCTGCGCGGTCCTGGAGACCGCCGAGCGCCTCGCCGGCGAGGAGCGCGCCCCCGCGCGGGCGCTGCACCAACTGACCGTCGGCGCGCTGCGCGCGGTGTCCGACGGGTCCCGGCCCCGGGATCTGGTGCTCGACGCCTACCTGCTGCGGGCCATGTCGATCGCCGGGTGGGCGCTGGCGCTGACCGAATGCGCCCGCTGCGCCACCCCGGGCCCGCACCGGGCGTTCCACATCGGCGCCGGTGGCAGCGTCTGCGTGCACTGCCGGCCGTCGGGCTCGATGACCCCGCCGCAGCAGGTGCTGGAGCTGATGTCAGCGCTGCACGACGGGGACTGGCCGACTGCCGAACGGGCCACCGCTTCGCACCGCAGCCAGGCCAGCGGTTTGGTGGCCGCGCAGTTGCAGTGGCATCTGGAGCGCAAGCTGCGCACCCTGCCGCTGGTGGAGCGAACCCCGGTCGAGCACAGCGCGGGCTGAGGCGGCGCCCGGCACGCGCCGTCAGCAGTCGACGGGGCCGTGCACGACGGCCCACGCCCTGCCCGCCGGATCGGCGATGGCGGGGAGCTCGGAGTTCGGGGCCGCACGCGCGGCTTTCCGGCACGCCGCGTCACCGCACCGGTGCGGCGCCACCTCGTCGTTCGGCAGGCGCACCCAGAGCTGGAGTTTCAACTCTTCGTCGTGGATCTTCTCGGCCGAGAGCACCGGGAGTGTGTGCGACGCCCCGGCCTTGAGCAGCGCGACGGTGCCGGTTTCCTTCTCGCCGGCGTCGACCCACAGGGCCACGCCGATGATCACGATGAACACGCAGAACAGCAGCATCGCCGCCACCGCCCACACGTTCGGGATCACCACCAGGGCAGTCCCCGCGGCGACCAGGCCGAACGCGCCCAACAGCATCGCGAACACGCGCTGGGCCGCCGCACTGCGGCGACTCGTCAGGTGGACCTCGCTCCACTCCGGCGCCCCCGTGTCGGACATGGCACGACTTTAGAGGCGTCCGGGGATCTCCCGGGCCGCGCACCCGATCGGCGGACCGGTCGGGCAGGATATGGCCCATGGCATTGAAACGGGACCGGGGATCGGAGTTTCCGCAGCTGCCGCCGGCGCCTGAGGACTATCCGGTGTTCCCGGACACCTCCAGTTGGCCGGTGGTGTTCCCGGAGCTTCCGCCGGTCCCCGGCGGCGGCCCGCTGCGCCCGCCGCAGCACCCGTCCAAGGCCGCCGCGCCGCTGATCCCGGCCGACCAGCTGCCCAATCACGTGGCGGTGGTGATGGACGGCAACGGCCGGTGGGCCCAGCAGCGCGGCCTGAGCCGCACCGAGGGCCACAAGATGGGCGAGGCGGTGCTCATCGACATCACCTGCGGCGCCATCGAGCTGGGCATCAAACACCTGTCGGTGTACGCGTTCTCGACCGAGAACTGGCGTCGTTCCACCGACGAGGTCCGATTCCTGATGGGCTTCAACCGCGAGGTGGTGCGACGCCGCCGGGTGGCGCTGGACATCATGGGCGTGAAAATGCGCTGGGTCGGCTCCCGATCCCGGATGTGGCGCAGCGTGATGAAGGAATTCGACATCGCCGAGAACATGACGCTGACCAACGACACGATCACCGTCAACTACTGCGTGAACTACGGCGGTCGCACCGAGATCGCCGAGTCGGCGCGCACCATCGCCCGGCTGGCCGCCGACGGTCTGATCAACCCGGAGCGGGTCGACGAGGACACCGTCGCCCAGCACCTGATCCGCCCCGACATCCCCGACGTGGACCTGTTCATCCGCACCTCCGGCGAACAGCGGGCCAGCAACTTCCTGCTGTGGCAGTCCGCGTACGCCGAGTACGTGTTCCAGGACAAGCTGTGGCCGGACTACGACCGCCGCGACCTGTGGGCGGCCTGCGAGGAGTACGTGCACCGCAACCGGCGATTCGGCCGGGCCTGAGCATGCCGGACCTGCTGGCCCGGCTGGCCTCGGCGTTGCAGGACGCGGCGACCGTGACGGTGGAGGCCGACGGGGCGCTGACGGTGGCCACCGCCGGTTCGGTCGCCTCGGTGCGGGTGGTGCCGCTGGCCGACGACCTGGAAATCGTGTCGCTCAACCAGCCGCTGGCCTGGGACCTGCCCGGCGACGACGCCACCCGGGAGGTGGTTCTCCGGCACGCGGCGGCCACCATGCTGGGCACGGTCACGCTGGTCGACCGCGACGACAACGTCGCCGACGTGATGCTGCGCTACAACTTTCCCGGCACCGGGCTCTCCGATGACGCGCTGCGGACGCTGGTGCTGATGGTGCTGGCCACCGGGGCCGACATCAGGGCCGAATTGCTCTCCTAGCAGGCTTTGTCTGATTGGCCCGCTTGATCGTCAGCAGGCTCTGTCTGATTGGCCTGCTTCCTCATCGCGGCTCGTTCCTCGCCGCTTGATCGTCAGCAGGCCGGGCACGTCCCGAAGATCTCGATGGTGTGGCTGACATCGGAAAAGCCATGTGCCGCAGCGACTTCGGAGGCCCAGGTCTCCACCGCCGGGCCGTCGACCTCCACCGTCGCGCCGCAGCTGCGGCAGACCAGGTGATGGTGATGGTGCGGGCCGGAGCAGACCCGGTACACCGATTCGCCGTTGTCGGTGCGCAAGGTGTCGACCTGGTTGGCGGCCGCCATGGTCTGCAGGGTGCGGTAGACGGTGGTCAGACCGATGTTCTCGCCGCGGCGGCGAAGTTCGTCGTGCAGCTCCTGGGCGGAGCGGAACTCCGACACGCTGTCGAGCAGGTCGGTGATGGCCGCCCGCTGGCGGGTCGACCGGGTGGCTTTGACTTCGGTCACGGGTGGTCCTCTCCGGCGTGGGCGACGGCGTCGGCCACGATATGGGCCAGGTGGTGGTCGACGAGGCGGTAGACCATCTCGCGCCCGGAGCGCTGCGCGGCCACCACACCGGCCGCGCGCAGCACCCGCAGGTGCTGGCTGACCAGCGGTTGGGGGACCCCGACGGCGTCGACCAGTTCGTGCACCCGGCGGGGGGTGTCCTGCAGTTGCAGCACGATCGCGATCCGCAGCGGCGCGGCCAGGGCCCGCAGCAGGTTGCCGGCGGCCTCCAGCAGGGCCGGGTCGGGCAGACCGGTGGCCGGCGTGAGTTCGTCGTCGGTGGTGCTGATCACGGCCCTCCACGCTCCTCGTAAATGGAAACGATTTTCAGCTTACCCGAAATATGCAGGACCGCGCATGTCATCGGGTGGCCGCGTGCCGTCCCGTGCGAGTCGCAAGGGCTCAACCGTCTAGGCTGATCGGGTTGCCTTCCCCCCATTAAGGAGTGCCGAGCGCCATGGCGTCCGTCATCGATACCGTCGTCAACCTGGCCAAGCGCCGCGGCCTGGTCTACCCGTCCGGGGAGATCTACGGCGGCACGAAGTCCGCCTGGGACTACGGGCCATTGGGTGTGGAGCTCAAGGAGAACGTCAAGAAGCAGTGGTGGCGGTCCATGGTGACCAGCCGCGACGACGTCGTCGGCCTGGATTCCTCGATCATCCTGCCGCGTGAGGTGTGGGTGGCCTCCGGCCACGTCGAGGTCTTCAACGATCCGCTCGTCGAGTGCCTGAACTGCCACAAGCGGCACCGCCAGGACCACATGCAGGAGGCGTACGTCGCCCGCAAGGGCGCCAAGGAGGGCATCACCGACCCCGATCAGGTGTCGATGACCGAGATCGTCTGCCCGGACTGCGGGGCCAAGGGCCAGTGGACCGAGCCGCGCGAATTCAACATGATGCTCAAGACCTACCTCGGGCCGATCGAGTCCGAGGAAGGCATGCACTATCTGCGCCCGGAGACCGCGCAGGGCATCTTCGTCAACTTCGCCAATGTGGTGACCACCTCGCGCAAGAAGCCGCCGTTCGGCATCGCCCAGATCGGCAAGAGTTTCCGCAACGAGATCACCCCGGGCAACTTCATCTTCCGCACCCGCGAGTTCGAGCAGATGGAGATGGAGTTCTTCGTCGAGCCGTCGACGGCGCCGGAGTGGCACAAGTACTGGATCGAGACCCGTCGGCAGTGGTACATCGACCTGGGCATCAATCCGGAGAACCTGCGGCTGTACGACCACCCCAAGGAGAAGCTGTCGCACTACTCCGACGGCACCGTGGACATCGAGTACAAGTTCGGCTTCTCCGGCAGCGGCTGGGGTGAGTTGGAGGGCATCGCCAACCGGACGAACTTCGACCTGTCGACGCACTCCAAGCATTCCGGCGCCGACCTGTCGTTTTACGACCAGGCCGCCGACACTCGCTACGTGCCGTACGTGATCGAACCGGCAGCCGGCCTGACCCGGTCGTTCATGGCGTTCCTGGTCGACGCGTACCACGAGGACGAGGCGCCCAACGCCAAGGGCGGCGTCGACAAGCGCACGGTGCTGCGGCTGGATCCGCGGCTGGCCCCGGTCAAGGCCGCGGTGCTGCCGCTTTCGCGCAACGCCGAGCTGTCGCCGAAGGCCCGCGATCTGGCCGCCGAGCTGCGGCAGAACTGGAACATCGAGTTCGACGACGCCAGCGCGATCGGCCGTCGCTACCGTCGTCAGGACGAGATCGGCACCCCGTTCTGCGTGACGGTGGACTTCGACACGCTGGAAGACCACGCGGTGACCATCCGCGAGCGCGACACCATGTCCCAGGAGCGGGTGGCGTTGTCGGAGGTTTCGGACTACCTGGCCGTTCGGCTCAAGGGCTGCTGAGGAGGCTGGGAGCACGGAGGGTCCGGGGAATCCGGAGTTCCGCCCGCCCCGAATCCCGGCTGCGCAGGGGTCCGTGCTGTCCTGGACATCTGCGCTCGTCTCACAAGTCCCTGGCGTCTCAGGGGTCCCAGCCGCACCTAGCGAGAAGCGCTTCGCCGTTTGTCCGCCTATGAGCGACGGATTCCCAACTTGAGCGACACGGTCTCACCTTCAGCGACACGGTGTGCCGGGGCGGTCCGCGCTGTTTGGCTCGCGGAGCGCAAGCCGCCGCGCAGCCGCAGCGGGCAAACAATGCGCCTCTTATGCACCTCAGCTTGTCGTTGGCGCTGAGACGCTGCCACTCACTGTTGATCTCGCTTGGACGTTTTAGTCGCTGTCGCTCAGGCTGAGACGCTGTCGCTCAGGTTGGGAATCTGTCGCTCGTAGGCGGACGGTGAGGTTTCCGCTTTCCGCTCGGTGCCTCCGGGGCAGGTGGTGACGGTGTTGCTGATGTGACACCCGTTCTCGTAGACCGTCCGTTCTCGTAGACCTCCTCGCCCGCGTACCCACGCCCGGCGCGCCGAACCGGCGTACCCACGCCAGCGGGGGACCTAGAACCGCCCGCCGCTGTAATTGCGGCCCGAGGACCGTGACGCCCCGCCGTAGGAGCTCGGCCGCCCGGCGCTGCGGCCACCACCCCAGGAACCGCCGCCCCAGGAGCCCCCGTAGCCGCGACCGCGGCCGCCGCCCATCATCGAGCCGATGATGATCCCGCCGAGCACCGAGCCGATATCCGACCCACCGCCGGTCCCGCGGCCGCTGAAACCGCCGGGCCCGCCGTACATCTGGCGCTGAGAGGCCCGCACATCGTCATTGGCCAGGGTCTGCGCCTGGGCCGCCAGGGTGGAAGCCCCGTTGGCGTGCGCGATCGCCTCGGCCGGGTTGGTGGCGCGCTTGGCGCGGGCGGCCTCCAGCTGGCGGACCGCCTCGGCCAGCCGGGTGCGCGCTTCGGGCCCGATGCTGCCGCGGCGGGTGTCGATGAAGTCCGACACCGCCTTGACCCGGGATTCCGCGGTGAACAACGCCTGGTCCAGCATGCGGGCCTGCTTCTCGGCCTCCTGGCGGGCCGCGTCGACGACCGCCAGCACCCGGTCCAGGTCGGCGTCGGCGGCGGTGACCCGGCCGAACGCGCCCAGCGGGTCGGACTCACCGGCGCGCTGGGCGACCTGGACCGCCGCCACCGCGGCGTCCCGGGCCGCCCGGAGCTCGGCGGCCGATGGGGCGTCGGCCGACGTCAGCAGCGTGCCGGCGGCGTCGATGCCGCGCTGGATGTCGGCGAGGGCTTCCGGCAGCGCGGCGGTCGCCCGCTTGATGTCCGACGCCGCGCTGTCCACGGCGTCCAACAGGGTGTCGGCCTGACCCAACGCGCCCTCGGCAGAATGGATGGCGTCGATCAGTTCGCTCTGGTCACCGGCCGGCCGGGCCAACAGCTCCCGGCCCCGGGTGATGCTGGCGTCGGCGAAGGTCAGCCGGTCCCGCGCCTCGCCGATATTGCCCGTCACCGAGGCCAGCGCGGTGTCGGAGAATTGCTCGTGCAGGCCCTGCAGCACCGCCTTCGCCGGTTCCACCCGGGCGGTCAGCGCCACCAGCTCGCGGGTCAGCGCGTCGAGCCGGTCCGGGGCGTTGATCAGCAGGTTGCGCAGTTCCTCGAACGCCGCGGTCTGCGTCTCCAGCTCGCGGTCGGCCCGGCCGGCCGAGGTGATCACCCGGGTCAGCATCTCGCGGCGCTGCAGCGGTGTTTCCGGGATGGAGTCATCCAGGGTCTGGCGCACCGTGAAGGCCTGGGACAGTGCGGATCTGGCGTTCTCGACGGCTGCGCGGAACGGCGCGGTGCGCTCGGGGCCGAATTCGCCGACGGCCAACTCCAACTCGTGCTCGCTGGTTCGCACCGCGTTGTCGACGTCGACCACAATGTCGCGGGCCAATGCGTCCAGCGCGTCCAGCGACAGCGGCGCCAACTGCGCCGGATCGGTCGGGTCCACCCGTTTGGCCGCGGCGATCTCGTCGCGCCGCCGTTTGCGCCCGCGGATCCGCAGCCACCCCCATAGCGCCAGCCCGGCCAGCGCGAGCACCACCAGCACCGGCCACATCGACGCCGCCGAGCCGCCCGACCCCGACGAGGACCCGGAGCCCTTGCCCTGCGCCAGCCCTTCGGCCGCGCCGATCGCCGCGCCGGCCCAGTCGTCCTTGCGCAGCGCGGGCTCGACCCGGGAACGACGCACATTGTCGGTCAGCGTGGAACTGCCGCCGGTCATCGACGGGTCGACCACGAACGCGAACGAGCGCTCGCCGGTGGCGATGGCCAGCAGGGCGTCGTCGTTGCCGAAGTCGGACAGCTTCTCCGTCTGCTGTGCCCAGCTCATCCACCCCATGCCGTCGAAGTCCTCGACGTAGACCACCCACAGCTTGATGCCGGTCTTGTCGAACAGGGTGTCCACCGCGTCGCCGACTTCCGAGCGCTGCGAACCGGACAGCACGCCGGCGGAGTCGGTGACGTAGGTGTTCAGCCGCATCGGGGGTTCGGCGAGCGCGGCGGGGGCTGCCAGCAACGCGGTCATCAGCACCGCGAGCAGCATGCCGAGGAATCGGGGGAGGCGCATGTGCACAATCTATGCCCGGTGATGGCGGGCTTGGGCGGCAAGTGCGCCTCCGGCTGGCACACTGTGTCCATCATGGGCGAGCACTACACCGCGTTCGACACCGAACGCCTGGTCATCGAAGCGCCCAAGTCCGCCGGGGTGCCCGGCGCGGACACCGAGCATCGCCGTGATTTCGCCCGGGACCGGGCCCGGGTGCTGCACTGCGCGGCGCTGCGGCGACTGGCCGACAAAACGCAGGTCGTCGGACCGCGCGACGGTGACACCCCGCGCACCCGGCTGACCCATTCGCTGGAGGTGGCCCAGATCGGCCGCGGCATGGCGATCGGGTTGGGCGCCGACCCGGACCTCGTCGACCTCGCCGGGCTGGCCCATGACATCGGCCACCCGCCCTACGGGCACAACGGCGAACGCGAACTCAACCGGATCGCCGCCGACTTCGGCGGGTTCGAGGGCAACGCGCAGAACTTCCGGATCCTGACCCGGCTCGAACCCAAGGTCATCACCGCCGACGGGGCCTCGGCCGGGCTGAACCTGACCCGCTCGGCCCTCGACGCGGTCACCAAATACCCGTGGCCGCGCGAGCCCGGCCGCGCCGGCCCCACCAAGTTCGCCTTCTACGACGACGACCTGCCCGCCGCGCGCTGGGTGCGCGAGGGCGCCCCGGCGGCCTGGCCGTGCCTGGAGGCGCAGGTGATGGACTGGGCCGACGACGTCGCCTACTCGGTGCACGACGTCGAGGACGGCGTGATCTCCGGGCGCATCGACATGCGGGTGCTGGCCGATCCGGAAGCGTCCGCGGCGCTGGCCGAACTCGGCGACTCCACCCACGGCGCGGACTACGACGATCTGCTGGCCGCCGCCGGGCGACTGTCGAAGATGCCGGTGGTGGCCGCGGTCGGCCGCTACGACGGCACGCTGGCCGCCTCCGGCGCCCTCAAGCAGCTGACCTCCGAGCTGGTCGGCCGATTCGCGAACGCCGCCATCGCCGCCACCCGGGAGGTGATGGGGGAGGCGCCGCTGCGGCGCTACGACGCCGACCTGGAGGTTCCGCCGCTGGTCCGCGCGGAGGTCGCGGTGCTGAAAACTCTTGCGCTGCAATACATCATGAGCAATCCGCGGCATCTGGCCATCCAGCAGGTGCAGCGCGAGCGGATCGCCGCGGTCTACGAACTGCTGCTGCACGGCGCGCCTGCGTCGTTGGACCCGCTGCTGCGCCCGGCGTTCGACAACGCCCCGGACGACGACGCGCGCCGACGCGTGGTCGTCGACCAGATCGCCTCCTGCACCGAGACCCGGCTGGAGCGCTTCCTGGTCAGCTCGTGACGGTTCAGAACAGGTCGTAGACGAAGCGATACCAATCGCCGTCGTAGTGAGTGAGCTTCATCTGATTGAGCGGTTTGGCCGGTGGGCCGTCTGGTAAGCGCACCCAGCCGGAGCTGCTCATGAACGAGCCGTATTCGAACAGGTGGCAGGCGCCGTCCATCCGCCGGATCTCCTCCAGGTGGATGGCGCCCACCCAGATCGGTGACGTGGTCTCCTGGCACGCGTCGGCGGCACGCTCCATCGCGCCGCGGGACACCGCCCATTGCAGACGCGGAATCAGCCCGATCGCCAGCGCGGCCACCACCACGATCAACACCGGTGGCAGCGCCCACCTGGCCGCCGCCCACCGTCGTCCGGAATAGCGCGACAGCCCGAGGACCGCCAGCACCAGCCAGACCAATCCGCACCCGGCCAGCGCGTAGAGCCCGAAGATCAGGACCAGCAGCGGTTCGAACACCGCGGCGGCGCCGGCCAGCATCCACAGGCAGGTGGCCCCGGCCGCCACGGTCACCAACGCCATGCACACCCGCCACCAACGCGGCAGCCGACTCTCGGCGAACGGCACGGCGCGCGAATCGGCGTCGTTGAGGCTCACCAGCGATCCCTCCTCGGCGCTCGGCGGTCCGGTTCAGCCTAAACAGTCCACAGCCCCGCCCGACGCGGCAGTTTCGCGGCCCGGGCAGGCCATACACTGTGCCCATGGCAGGCCGAATCTCCGATCGCGATATCGCGGCGATCCGTGAGAAGGCCCGCATCGAGGACGTCGTCGGCGACTATGTGCAGCTGCGACGGGCCGGCGCGGACTCCATGAAGGGCCTGTGCCCGTTCCACGACGAGAAGTCCCCGTCGTTCCACGTCCGCCCCAACCACGGCCACTTCCACTGCTTCGGCTGCGGCGAGGGTGGCGACGTCTACGCCTTCCTGCAGAAGATCGAACACATCAGCTTCGTCGAATCCGTCGAACTGCTGGCCGATCGGGTCGGCCACACCATCACCTACACCGGGGCCTCTGCCACCAACGTGCAGCGCGACCGGGGCAGCCGCAGCCGGCTGTCGGCGGCCAACGCCGCGGCCGCCGAGTTCTACGCCGCCGAGCTGGAATCCGAGGAGGCCGCCACCGCGCGCCGTTACCTCACCGAACGGAACTTCGACGCCAAGGCGGCGCACACCTTCGGTTGCGGGTACGCCCCGTCGGGCTGGGACCGGCTGACAAAACACCTGCTGCGCAAGGGATTTGAGTTCAAGGAGCTGGAGGCGGCCGGGCTGTCCCGGGAGGGCCGCCGGGGCCCGATGGACCGTTTCCACCGCCGGCTGCTGTGGCCGATCCGCGGCTCCTCCGGCGAGGTGCTCGGCTTCGGCGCCCGCCGGTTGTTCGACGACGACCCGATGGAAGCCAAGTACGTCAACACCCCCGAGACCACGCTGTACAAGAAATCCCACGTGCTGTTCGGCATCGACCTGGCCAAGCGCGACATCGCCAAGGGCCACCAGGCGGTGGTGGTGGAGGGCTACACCGACGTGATGGCCATGCATGCCGCCGGTGTCACCACCGCGGTGGCGTCCTGCGGCACCGCGTTCGGCGACGACCACCTGTCGATGCTGCGGCGGCTGATGATGGACGACAGCTTCTTCCGCGGCGAGCTGATCTACGTGTTCGACGGCGACGCCGCCGGCCGCGCGGCCGCGCTGAAAGCCTTCGGCGGCGAGCAGAACCTGGCGGGGCAATCCTTCGTCGCCGTCGCCGACGACGGAATGGACCCCTGCGACCTGCGCCTCGCGCACGGCGACGCGGCGCTGCGCGACCTGGTGGCCCGGCGCACCCCGTTGTTCGCGTTCGCGATCCGCGCCGCGCTGGGCGAATTCGACCTGGACACCGCCGAGGGCCGGGTCTCCGCGCTGCGCCGCTGCGTGCCGATGGTGGCCCAGATCAAGGATCCGACGCTGCGCGACGAGTACGCCCGGCAACTGGCCGGCTGGGTCGGCTGGGACGACGTGGCGCAGGTGATCCGCCGGGTCCGCGAAACCGCCAAGGGTGGCGGCGCCGGGCAGGGCCGCGACGCCAAACGCCCGGCGGCCCGCGACGCCGCCCCGCCGGCCCCGGCGCCGGCTCGGCGTCCGGACCCGCGCGATCCCACCCTGTGGCCGCAGCGCGAGGCGCTCAAGGCCGCGCTGCAGTACCCGGGATTCGCCGGTCCGGTGTTCGACTCGCTGACCGTGGAAAGCTTCACCCACCCCGGCTACGCCGCGGTGCGCCGGGCCATAGACGCGGCCGGCGGGGTGTCGGCCGGCGCGTCCGGGGCCAGCTGGATCGAAGCCGTCCGGGAGCAGACCTCCGCGCCGGCGGCTGCCGCCCTGGTCACCGAGTTGGGCGTGGAAAGCGTCAATGTCCTCGATGAGGACAAACTGCCGCGCTACATCGCCGGCGTGCTGGCCCGACTGCAGGAGGTGTGGGTCGGCCGGCAGATCGCCGAGGTCAAATCCAAGCTGCAGCGGATGTCTCCGGTCGACGACGCCGAGGAGTACCACGTGCTGTTCGGCGACCTGGTGGCGATGGAGTCCTACCGGCGCAGCCTGCTGGAGCAGGCCGCCGGGGATGATCTCTCCGCATGATCCGGCTCGGCGGGTTAGACTCGGGACCCGTTGGTTGCGACCGGAAGGACCGATCATGAGCACCTGGACAAGCGCGCGGCTGTTGGGCGTCGCCGCGGTCTCTGCTGCCGCCGTGCTCGGCCCCGTCGCGGTCGCCGCCTCCACCGGCTCGGACGCCGTCATCACCGAGGCCGCCCCCGGCAAGAACTGCCTGGCCTGGCTGGGCGCCCGCGGCACCGGGACGTGCATCTCCTGGTCGAACGGCAGCCCGGTCAACGTCGGCACCCCCGGTGTCGGACTGGGCAACGGCGGCATCTACAGCGGTCCGCTGGCGCCCGGTAGTTCGTTCAGCGGCACCATTCCGATGGGATAGTTCGCCGTCGCCCACGCGATTCGGGTTACCGTCGGGTATGGACTCCATTGCCCAGCATCTGCAGAACACTCTCGACGGTCGCTGGCGCGACGTGAAGAACCGGGTTCGCGCCGAACTCGAAACCGAGGTCTTCCGACCGCACTACACCCCGAACATCGCCATCGCCCGCGCGAAGGTCGCCGAACAGATGCGGTTGCTGGCGGCCGCCGGCGCGTCCGAGGACGGATTCGGCAAGGGCTACGGCGGCGCCGGCGAGGTCGGCGCCGCGATCACCCAGATCGAGATGCTCGCGATGAGCGACCTGTCGCTGATGGTCAAGGCCGGCGTGCAGTGGGGCCTGTTCGGCGGCGCCGTGGAGAACCTGGGCACCGAACGTCACCACGAGGCCTACGTCCGCAAGATCATCGACCTGGAATTGCTGGGCTGCTTCGCCATGACCGAGACCGGGCACGGCAGCGACGTCCAGTCGCTGGAGACCACCGCGACCTACGACCCGGAGACCCAGGAATTCGTCATCAATTCCCCGACGCCGTCCTCGCGCAAGGACTACATCGGCGGCGCCGCCGAATCCGCCCGGGTGGCAGCGGTTTTCGCGCAGCTCATCACCCCGGACGGCCAGGGTCACGGAGTGCACGCGCTGGTGGTCCCGATCCGCGACGACAACGGCGAGGACCTGCCCGGCGTCACCACCTCGGACTGTCACTACAAGGGTGGGCTGCCCGGCGTGGACAACGGCCGGATCATGTTCGACCACGTCCGGGTGCCGCGGGAGAACCTGCTCAACCGCTACGCCGACGTGGCGCCCGACGGGACCTACAGCTCGCCGATCGAGAACCCGAACCGCCGGTTCTTCACCATGCTGGGCACCCTGATCCGCGGGCGGGTCACTGTCGGTGGCAGCGCGGCCGCCGCCGCACGGGTGGCGCTGGACATCGCCACCCGGTATGCGTTGCAGCGCAGGCAGTTTGAAGCCCCCGGCGGCGACGAGGAGATCCTCATCATGGATTACCTGGCGCACCAGCGCCGGCTCTTCCCGCTGATCGCCAAGTCCTACGCGCTGCAGTTCGCGCAGAACGAATTGGTCACCAAGTGCCACGAGCTGCAGACCTCCGACGACCCGGACCCGGAAGAGCAGCGCGAGCTGGAGGCGCGCGCCGCCGGGCTCAAGGCCGCCAACACCTGGCACGCCACCCGAGCCATCCAGGAGTCCCGCGAGGCCTGCGGCGGCGCGGGATACATGGCCGACAACCGGCTGGTCGCGCTGAAGGCCGACACCGACGTGTTCACCACCTTCGAGGGCGACAACGTGGTGCTCACCCAGTTGGTGGCCAAGGAGCTGCTCACCGCCTACGCCGACGACATCAAGAGCATGAGCCCGGTGGGCTGGGTGCGGTTCGCCGCCAACTTCGCCGGCGAGCGGGTGCTCAAGCGCACCGCGGCCGAGACGATCATGCAGACCATCCTGGACACCCGCCAGGACAACGAGGAGGAAGGCAGCCTCTTCAACCGCGGCACCCAGATGCAGATGTTCGAGGACCGCGAGGAGTACACGCTGTCCTCGGTGGCCCGCCGGTTGCAGGGCAAGTCCAAGGAGATGAGCGAGTTCGAGGCGTTCAACGCCGTGCAAGACCACGTGCTGCACGCCGCGAAGGCGCACATCGACCGGATCATCATGGAGGCGTTCGTCGCCGGCATCGACTCGTGCCCCGATCCGGAGGCGCGCCGGGTGCTGGAGCTGGTCTGCGACCTGTACGCGCTGTGCGCCATCGAGGAGGACAAGGCCTGGTTCATCGAGCACCGGTTCCTGTCCACCGAGCGCGCCAAGGCGGTCACCCGCGGCATCAACGAGCGTTGCCGCACGCTGCGCCCGTACGCGCAGACGCTGGTCGACGGCTTCGGTGTGCCCGAGCAGTGCCGCAACGCCGAGATGCTGCATTCAGCCGGCGTCTGAGGGCGGCCGCATCAAATGTGGCATCATTGATGCCTACGGAGGTGCGATATGCGGACGACGGTCACTATCGACGATGAATTGCTGGAGCGCGCCGCGGAACTGACCGGAGTGCGTGAGAACGTCGCGCTGCTCAAACGTGGGCTGCAGACGTTGATCCGGGTGGAGAGCGCTCGGCGCCTGGCGGCGCTGGGTGGATCCGACCCGGACGCCGCGTCGGCGCCGCGGCGGCGTGGCGAGCCGGAATGATTTTGGTCGACACCTCGGTGTGGATCGATCACCTACACGCCCCTGACGCGCGGCTATCGGCACGGCTGGAAGCCGACGATGTGGGTTGCCATCAGTTGGTGATCGAGGAACTGGCGCTCGGGTCGATCGCGAATCGGGCGGAGGTGCTGGCATTGCTGGCGAACCTGACCCGCTTCCCGGAGGTTGGCCACCGCGAGATCCTTCACATCACCGATCGGCGAAGATTGTGGGGGCGAGGCCTTAGCGCCGTGGATGTTCACTTGATGGCCGCGGTCGCATTGGTTGCCGGCGCCAAGTTGTGGACACGAGACAAGCGACTTGGACGGGTTGCGGCGGAGTGCGGCGTGACCTTGTTCTGAAAGCTCCCCCGGATGGACTCGAACCATCAACCGCCCGATTAACAGTCGGGAGCTCTGCCAATTGAGCTACAGGGGATTGGCCATCCGCGCTAGCGCGAACGAGGCATGACTTTAGCCTACCGACGCCGTCGGACCCAAAAGGCCACCGTCTGGAGGTGATGTGCCAGCCCCGGACGGGGTGGGGTGCGCGATCGCGCCGACGTCAGGCAGGATGGATTGCAACGTCTTCGGGAGGCAGTGGGTTGTTGGGATATGTCGCGGTGCTCGGCGTCGGCTACGTGATGGGCACCAAGGCGGGCCGCCGTCGCTACGAGCAGATCGTGCGCACCTACAAGGCGGTGACCGCAAGCCCGGTCACCAAGACCGTCATCGACTCGGGCCGGCGACAAATCGCCAAGCGGGTCTCGCCGGACCCGATGGGCGCCGTCACGGAGATCGACGAGGTCACCGTCTACGAGCCGCCCAAGCGTCGGTGATCGCCATGCGGTCCATGCGCGTCATCGCGGCGATCCTCTCGGTCATCACGCTGCTGGCCTCCGGCTGCGGCTGGAGCCCGGCCGGTCCCGAGCACGCCGGACCGGTGACCTGCGCCGACGCCGACGGCCCGTCGGCCGACACCGTCGCCCGGTCCATCGCGGGCGTCGCCCCGCTGTCCGAGGGCGCGCAGTGGACCGAAACCGGTCGCGGCAACACCCGCGACTGCCGGCTGTACTGGGTGCAGATCGACAGCACCGACGCGACGGCCTCGACACCCGGCCAGGTGCTGTTCTTCGACCACAACACCTACCTGGGCACGCCGACGCCCAACCCGAAGCCCTACATCACCGTGCTGGAGACCGGTCAGGACACCATCACCATCCAGTACCAGTGGCTGCAGGGCAACGAGCCGAACTGCTGCCCGACCGGCATTGGTTCGGTGCGTTTCGCCATCGGCGACGACGGCAGACTGCAGGCGCTCGACCCCATCCCCAATCAGTGAAACCGGGCCCCGCGGCACAGGGCCGCGCCGGCCGGCGCGACGTAACTGGCAGAATTGGCCGGTGACCGATTACATCCCGGCGGCCGAACGCCGCCCGCAGCGGTCACTTCTTCCCGCCGAACTCGCCCACGCCGCCGTCACCGGCGCACTGTGCGCGGCCTGCGCCGTGATCGCCGTCGTCGTCCCGTTCGCCCAGGGCGTCTCGCTGCTCGGCATGGTCCCGATGGGGCTGCTGGCCTACCGCTACCGGGTCCGGGTGCTGATCGCCGCGGCCTTCGCCGGCGCCGCGATCGCCTTCCTGGTCGCCGGGCTCGGCGGCTTCATGACCGTCCTGAACTGCGCCTACATCGGCGGCCTCACCGGCATCGTGAAACGCAAACGCCGCGGCACCCCCACCGTGATCGCCGCTTCCGCGGTGGCCGGAGTGGTGGCCGGCGTGTTCGCGGTCGCCGCGCTGGCCGTGCTGTCCCGACTGCGGGAACTGATCTTCGCCACCATCACCGTCAACGCCGAGGGAACGGCGCGGTTCCTGGAGGCGATGGCCTCCGCGGTCGCCGCGCTGGACACCAAAGCCTCCGACGCGGTGGCCGCCGCCATCCGCGCCCCGGCCGAACCGTTGCGCAACCTCGTCGGCGGCGCCCTGGACTACTGGCCGGCGCTGCTCGGCGGGTACGCCGTCATCGCGATCATGGGCGTGAGCCTGATCGGATGGCTGCTGCTGTCGCGGGTGCTGGAACGGCTGCGCGGCATCCCCGACGTGCACAAACTCGAAACCCCGCCGCCCGGGACGCCCGGACCGGTGCCGGTCCGGATGCGCGATGTGCGGTTCCGCTACCCGGGCGCCGACCACGACGCACTCGCCCCGATCAGCCTGGACATCGAGGCCGGCGAGAACGTCGCCATCACCGGCGCCAACGGCTCCGGCAAGACCACCTTGATGCTGATCCTGGCCGGCCGCGACCCCAGCTCCGGTGTGATCCAGCGCCCCGGCGCGGTGGCCCTCGGCGAGGCGGGCGGCACCGCGGTGGTGCTGCAGCACCCGGAGACCCAGGTGCTGGGCACCCGCGTCGCCGACGACGTGGTCTGGGGACTGCCGCCGGGACGCACCGTCGACATCGACGGGCTGCTCGGCGAGGTCGGACTGGCGGGCATGGGGGAGCGCTCCACCGGAGGGTTGTCCGGCGGCGAACTGCAGCGGCTGGCCTTCGCCGGCGCGCTGGCCCGTGATCCGCAGCTGCTGATCGCCGACGAGGTCACCTCCATGGTCGACCAGGCCGGCCGCGATTCGCTGATGGACCTGCTCTCCGGGCTCGGTTCGCGCGGGGAGATCAGCGTCGTGCAGATCACCCACTACTCCGGGGAAGCCGAGGCGGCCGACCGGATCATCAACCTCAGCGAGTCGCTGGACAACACCACCATGGTGGAGATCGCCTCCGCGCCGACCGACGTGCCCGCCGCGCCGGCGCCCACAGCCGCGGCGACGGTGCTGGAGTGCCGCGACCTCAGCCACACCTACGCCGCGGGCACCCCGTGGGCCAAGCCCGCGCTGCGCGACATCAACTTCTCGGTGCAGGCCGGCGACGGGGTGCTGGTGCACGGCGGCAACGGCTCCGGCAAGTCGACGCTGGCCTGGATCATGGCCGGGTTGACCACCCCGACCTCCGGGCAGTGCCTGGTCGACGGGTTGCCCGCCGCCCAGCAATGCGGGCAGGTCGCGGTGGCGTTCCAGGCCGCCCGGCTGCAGCTGATGCGACCGCGGGTGGACCAGGAGGTGGCCTCGGCCGCCGGTTTCTCCGCCGACGACACCGACCGGGTCGCCGAGGCGCTGGCCACCGTCGGCCTGGACGCCTCGTTGGCGCGACGACGCATCGACCAGCTCTCCGGCGGTCAGATGCGCCGGGTGGTGCTGGCCGGGTTGCTGGCGCGGCGCCCCCGGGTGCTGATCCTCGACGAGCCGCTGGCCGGCGTCGACGCGCTCAACCAGCGCAAACTGCTGCGGCTGCTCGAGGGTCTGCGTCGGGACACCGGGCTCACCGTCATCGTGATCAGCCACGACTTCGTCGGTCTGGAGACGCTGTGCCCGCGGATCCTGCATCTGAGCGACGGGGTGCTCAGCGCCACCCCGACGACGGCGGGAGGCCGGGCATGAGCCGCACGGACAAGCAGCGTCGGCCGGTGGTGCTGCTGCGCCCGGCGCCCGGCGATTCGCCGATCCACCGGATGTGGGCGGGCACCAAACTACTGGCCGTCTTCATCTTCTCGGTGCTGCTGACCTTCTTCCCGAGCTGGGCCTCGATCACCCTGGTGGCCGTGGCGGTCGGGGTCGCGATCCGGATGGCCGGGGTCCCCCGCGGCGCGGTGCCCAGCATCCCGCGCTTCCTGTGGGTGTTGATCGGCATCGGCGCGTTCACCGCCGCGCTCGGCGGCGGGGACCCGGTGCTGTCGCTCTTCGGACTCGACGTGGCCCTCGGTGGCCTGCTCACCTTCACCCGGATCACCTTCCTGGCGGTGGTGCTGCTGGCGCTGTCGATGATGGTGTCCTGGACCACCAACGTGGCCGATATCGCGCCGGCCATCGCCACCCTGGGCCGGCCGCTGCGGCTGCTGCGGATCCCGGTCGACGAGTGGGCGGTCACCACCGCGCTGACGCTGCGGTCCTTCCCGATGCTGCTCGACGAATTCCGGGTGCTGCTCGCGGCGCGCAAACTGCGTCCCCATCCGCAGTCGCTGACCCGCCGCAAACGCATTCGGCAGGCCTTCTTCGAGCTGACCGATCTGCTGGCGGCCGCCACCACCGCGGCGCTGCGCCGCGCCGACGAGATGGGCGACGCCATCACCGCCCGCGGCGGCGCCGGTCAGATCACCGCGAGCCACGCCGGGCCGGCTGCCCGCGACTGGATCGCGCTTTCGGTGGTCGCCGTGGTCTGCGTGGTCTCGGTGCTGCTCTTCTAACGACCCGAGTTTGCCGCGGAATTTGCCGCGGCCTGCGCCTGGCTCAGCGCCTCGCCGACCGGCAGCCGGCCCAGGAACATCTCGTCGAAATACGGTTTGAGCGCGGCGAATCCGGCCGCGAAACCCGCGCCGGCGGGGGCTTGGACGTAGCTGCCGTCGAGCACGTCGAAGAACGGGCTCACGTCGACACCGCGTCGCTCCCAGTAGTCGAAATAGCCCTGCTGGGCAGCGAGCACCGCCGGGATCGCCGCGCCGCCGGCGCCAAGATAGGCGTTGCCCGCCGAGCTGCCCAACCAGTCCAGCAACCGCCGCACCTGCGCAGGGTGGTCGGTGGCCGCGTTGCCGGCGACGACGATTCCGTTGGTGACGCTGACTCGGCCGGCTGGTCCGGTGGGCAGCAGCGCCACGCCCCACGGGAAGCGGGCCGTATCAGCAACATTGGCCAGGTTGTAGGTCCCGGACTGGAACAGCGCCATCCGGCCGGACAGGAACTGGTTGCGGGAGAAGTCGCCGTTGTCGTTGGTGTCACTGGCCGGCGGAGCGACGCGGTCGTCGTTGATCAGAGCGACCAGGTACTCGAACGCGCCACGCGCCGCCGGGTTGTCGAAGGTGAACGCGTCGCCCTCCGAATACGTGCCGCCGGCTGAGCCGACGAAGTTCAGGTTGATCGCCTGCAGGTCGTTGGCGGCGTTGTAGCCCCACACCCGGGTGCGCCCCGGATCGAACGACGGGTCCGTCGCCGGGCGGCCGGTGGTGTCGCGGGTCAGCCGGGCCAGCAGCGGTCGCAGCGTGTCATCGGGTGTGCCCCAGCGCAATCCGTCCAGCTCGGCCGGGGCCACCCCGGCCTCGGCCAGTAGCTCCGCGTTGTAGTACACCGCGATCCCGGCGTCGGTCAGCTGCGGCACACCCCACAGCGTGCCGTCGCGGGTGAACTGGTCGACGACAGTCTGCTCCCACCCGGGCTGCGGATCGACGGCCAGCAGCCTGTCGTTGTCGGCGTAGCCGGCCAGGTTGGTGCTGTTGAGCCAGAACACATCGTCGGCGCCGCCCCCGGCCACATCGGTGCGCAGCGTGTCGAAATAACTGGCGTAGGACACCGTGACGATCCGCACCTCGATGTCCGGGTTGGCGGCGGTGAACGCGTCCAACGACTCCCGGTAGGCGGCGGCCACCTGCTGGTCCCACAGCCGCAGCGTCAGCACGGTCTTGCCGGTCGGATCGGCGTTGCGGCCCAACCCGACCGCGAGGACCAGCAGCAGCGTGAACACCAGCGCCGTCGCGACGGCGAGCATGGTGGAGAACCGCGGCCTGCTCATTTCAGCCCCGTCACCACGATCGAACGGGTGATGTGGCGCTGGAACACTACGAACAACACCAGCAGCGGGACAATCGCGACGGTGGTGGCCGCCATCACCAGCGTCCACTGCGCGTTGTACTGCGACTGCAGCCCGGCGGTGGCGACCGTCAGCACCCGCCACTTCTCCCCGCTGGTGATCACCAGCGGCCACATGAACGAATTCCACTGGGAGACCACGGTGATCAGCGCCAGCGTCACCAGGATCGGCCGGCTGGCCGGCAGCACCACGTGCACCAGCACATCGAGGGTGTTCGCGCCGTCGAGCCGGGCCGCGCGCTCCAGGTCGGCCGGAATGGTCCGGAAGTGCTGGCGCAGCAGGAAAATCGCGTACGGCGAGCCGAACACGAACGGCAACACCAACGCCCAGAAGGTGTTCCGCATCCCGGCCTGGGCCATCATCAGATACAGCGGCACCACCGTCACGGTGGCCGGCGCCATCAGGGTGGCCAGGTACACCCAGAACAGGGTGTCGCGGCCCGGAAACTCCAACCGCGCGAACGCATATGCCGCCAGCACTGACGAGATGAGCTGCCCCAGCAGGATCACCGCCGTCATCAGCGCGGTGACCGCGATGGCCCTGGGAAAGCCCGCGCCGCCCAGATCGGCATAGTTGCCCAGCGTCGGCGGGTCGGGCCACGACAGCGGGGCGCCGGTGGCGAACTGCTGCGCCGAGGTGAACGAGGTCAGCAACCCCAATCCGAACGGCGCCAGCACGATCAACGCCGAGGCGGCCAGCCCCAGGTAAACCGTCAGAACTCTAGGTGAGGTCATAGCTGATCCGGTTGCGGAAGTAGACCTGCTGAACGACGGTGATCGCGACCAGCACCACGAACAGCACCAGCGCCATCACCGCGGCCCGCCCGATCGCCGCCGACCCGAACGCCTCGGCGTAGATGCGGTGCGCGACCAGGTCGGTGCGGTGCGCCGGACCACCGCCGGTCAGCGCGTACACCGTGTCGAAAACCTGGGCGGCGCTGATCACCCCGGTCACCGCCACGAAGAACATCGTCGGCCGCAGCATCGGCAGGGTGATGTGCCGGAACCGCTGCCAGGAGGTGGCGCCGTCGATCCGGGCCGCGTTGTGCACGTCGGCGGGAATGGCCAGGATGCCGGCCAGAAAGAACAGCGCGACGTAGCCGACGTTGGCCCACACCGTCACCGCCGACACCACCGGCAGCGCCAGGCCCGGATCGGTCAGCCACTCGATGCGCGTGCCCAGCAGCGTGGACACCGCGCCGTCGGTGGGGGCCAGGATCCAGCGCCACAACACCGCGATGGCCAGCGGCGCGCAGATCCACGGCAGCACGTACACCGTCCGGAAGAATCCACTGCCGGGCAGTTCCCGCGCCAGCATCGCCGCCACCAACAGGCCCAGCGCGATCTGAACGGGCACCACCAGCGCGACGAAGACCACGGTGACCAGCAGCGAGTTGCCGAACGTCGGATCGGTCAGCACCGACGCCCAATTGTCCAGGCCGACATACTCGATCGGGCCGAGCAGATCCCAGCGACGCAGGCTCAACCAGGCCACCACCAGCATTGGCAGCAGCAGGAACACCAGCACCCCGAACAGGCTGGGCGCCAACAGCGCGTAGCCCAGCGCGGTGTCATGGCGTCGACGGGACATTCGGCCATTAAACCCCTGCCGGCCCGCTACGGTGCATAGTCGTGACCGTCATCGACGCCGACTTCCTGGCCCTGCCGCGCCACGAATTGGCCGACGCCGCGCTGTCGGCGGCGCGGGCAGCCGGCGCCAGCTACGCCGATCTGCGCGTGCACCGCATCACCGCCGAGATCGTGCAGTTGCGCGACGGCGAACTGGAGACCGCGGTGATCACCCGGGAGCTCGGGTTGGCGGTGCGGGTGATCGTCGCGGGGACCTGGGGTTTCGCCTCACACGCCGCGCTGACGCCGCAGGTCGCCGCCGACACCGCGCGCCAAGCGGTCGAGGTCGCCACCGCGCTGGCCGATCTGAACGCCGAACCGATCGAACTGGCCGACGAGCCGGTCTACGCCGACGCGGCCTGGGTGTCGAGCTACCGGATCGACCCCTTCGAGGTCCCCACCGCCGACAAGATCGCCGTGCTCGGCGAATACTCCGGGCGCCTGCTCGCCGCCGACGGCGTCGACCACGTCTCGGCCGGGATGAACGCGGTGAAAGAACAGTCCTTCTACGCCGACACGTTCGGCTCGTCGATCACCCAGCAGCGGGTCCGGGTGATGCCGACCCTGGACGCCATCTCCGTCGACCCGGCGGCCGGCGGTTTCGAGTCCATGCGCACCCTCGCGCCGCCGATGGGCCGGGGCTGGGAGGCGCTGGTCGACGACACGGTGTGGGACTGGACCGCGGAACTGGCGGAACTGCCGGACCTGCTCGCCGAGAAGACCAAGGCCCCCTCCGTCGACGCCGGGCCCACCGACCTGGTCATCGACCCCACCAACCTGTGGCTGACCATCCACGAGTCCATCGGCCACGCAACCGAATACGACCGGGCGATCGGCTACGAAGCGGCCTACGCCGGAACGTCGTTCGCGACGCCGGACAAACTCGGTGTGCTGCAATACGGTTCGCCGGTGATGACGGTCACCGCCGACCGCACGCAGGAGCACGGGCTGGCCACCGTCGGATACGACGACGAGGGGGTGGCCGCCGGGTCCTGGGATCTGGTGCGCGACGGCCTATTCGTCGGCTATCAACTCGACCGGGTGTTCGCCCGCCGGATGGGGCAGGCCCGATCCAACGGCTGCTCATACGCCGATTCGCCGCATCACGTGCCCATCCAGCGGATGGCCAATGTGTCGCTGGCCCCGGCCGACGAGGACATCAGCACCGCTGACCTGATCTCGCGCGTCGCCGACGGTCTGTACATCGTCGGGGACAAATCCTGGTCAATCGACATGCAGCGCTACAACTTTCAGTTCACCGGTCAGCGCTTCTTCCGAATCCGCGACGGCCGACTGGACGGCCAGGTCCGCGACGTCGCCTACCAATCGACCACCACCGACTTCTGGAACTCGATGGAAGCCGTCGGGGGTGCGTCCACCTGGCGGTTGGGTGGGGCGTTCAACTGCGGCAAGGCCCAGCCCGGCCAAGTCGCCGCGGTCAGCCACGGCTGCCCGTCGGCGCTGTTCCGCGGGGTGACCGTGCTGAACACCAAAACCGAAGGGGCGCACTCGTGATCGCTGCGCAGCAGGCCGCCGAGCTGGTGCTGGCCGAAGCGGCCCGCGCCGGCGGCGCCGACGAAACCATGGTGCTGGTCACCGACACCGCGACCGCCGCCCTGCGCTGGGCCGGCAACACCATGACCACCAACGGCGTGACGACGTCCCGGCAGACCACCGTCGTCTCCATCGTCCGCGATGGCGCGGTGGCCCGTGTCGGCTCGCTGTCCTCGGCGGAGGTCGACCCGGACGCCATCGCCGCGATCGTCGCCGCCTCCCAAGCCGCGGCCCGCTCCGCCCCGCCGGCCCGCGACAACGTCGCGCTGATCACCGCGACCGACGCCGATCCGGACTGGGATGAGCCGGCCCCGGGCACCGGCGCCGCGGTGTTCGCGCCGGTGGCCGCGGGGCTGTCCCGCGGATTCGCCGGCCCGGACACCCTGTACGGGTTCGCCCACCACGTGGTGGAGACCACCTGGCTGGCCACCTCCACGGGCGTTCGGCGCCGCCACAGCCAACCCACCGGATCGGTGGAGATCAACGCCAAACACGATCGCGCCAGCGCCTGGGCCGGGGTCAGCACCCGCGACTTCACCGACGTGCCCACCGAGGCGATGCTGGCCGATCTGTCCATGCGTCTGGGGTGGGCGCGGCGCACCGTGGAACTGCCCGCCGGGCGCTACGAGACGATCATGCCGCCCTCGACGGTGGCCGACATGATGATCTACCTGAACTGGAGCATGGACGGCCGCGGGGCGCAGGAGGGCCGCACCGCGCTGTCGGCGCCCGGCGGCGGGACGCGGGTGGGGGAGAAGCTCACCGATCTGGGCCTGACCATGTACTCCGACCCGGCCGCGCCCGGGCTGGAATGCGAGCCGTTCGTGGCCGTCGGCAGTTCCTCGGAGACCTCGTCGGTGTTCGACAACGGGATGAGCATTCCCCGGGTGGACTGGATCCGGGACGGGACCATCGCGACGCTGTCCTACCCGCGGGCGGCGGCCGCCGAATTCGGCGCGCCGGTGGCCGTGCCGGCGTCGAACCTGCTGATGACCGGCGGGACCGGGGAACTGGCGGACCTGGTGGCCGGCACCGAGCGCGGCCTGTTGCTGACGACGCTCTGGTACATCCGGGAAGTCGACCCCACCGCGCTGCTGCTGACCGGATTGACCCGCGACGGGGTGTACCTGATCGAGGACGGCGAGATCACCGCGGCGGTCAACAACTTCCGGTTCAACGAATCGCCGCTGGACCTGCTGCGCCGCGCCACCGAGGCCGGCCAGACCGAGATCACCCTGCCGCGGGAATGGGGGGACTGGTTCAACCGGGCCGCCATGCCGTCACTGCGGATCCCGGACTTCCACATGTCCTCGGTCAGCCAGGCGCAATAGCGGCGACGCTCAACATCGCTGAGCGGCTACTCGTCGTCGCGGTCGCAATCCGGGTCTGCGGGCTTCGTCGGCCAGACGCACACGTCGACGTGGGTGGTGGTCTGGAACCCGCCGCCGTCGAACACGCCGTAGGCGTCACCGTGGGTTCCGGTGTAGGTCGCGCCACCCCCGTGATCGCCGCCGCCGGAGGTGATGGTCGTCATTTCCCAGCCGTGCTCGGCGAGGGCGTCCCGGAACGCGGCCATCACGTCCTTGGGGGACCCGTCGACCTGGTAGTACAGGTGGATTCCGCCGTTGTCGATCTGATGGGGGCCTTTGGTCTCGGTGGCGCCCGCCGGCGGTGGCACCAGCGTCGCCAGGTCCGTATTCGCCGGTTCTGCTTCCGACGACACGGCGGTGGTGGGCGTTTCGTTCACGCTCCCTGAGCTGCTGCAGGCAGTCAGGCCGAACGTGAGAACGACGGCCGCGATGGCGGCGGTGGTGCGGGAAAACGTCATCAGGACGGCCTGCTTTCGGTTGCCGACGCCGGGCCCCTTGAAGTCCGCGGCATCCAGGAATCTTGCGCGTCGTAGGGGTCGGGCGCGGGCTTATCGTGAGATCGGACGGGATGGCGGATCAGGGAGCGAGGACACCGCGTGCGAGTGATGGCGGGAATCTTTATGTCGGGGTTTGCCGTCGCCGCGGCGCTGACAGTGGCGGCGAGCCCGGCGTCGGCAGACCCGGAAACCTTCTGCGGCGTCTCGAGCCGAGGGGCGAACGTGTTCGCCGGCAACGCGAACACCTCGTGCCCGTTCGCCATGGCGGTGGCCGAGACCTATCACAACAAGGGCCAAGGCTCACTGGCGTTCAGTGTGCTCAGCCCGGTGACCGGGCAGAGCTACACCATGAACTGCTACAACGCCGGGTCGCGCTGCGAGGGTGGTCAGGGCGCGCTGGTGTACCTGCGGCACTGAGCGTGTTGTGCAGGGTGAGGCTAGTGGGGCGGGCGGGGCTCGAACCCGCGACCTAGGGATTATGAGTCCCCAGCTCTGACCATCTGAGCTACCGCCCCGGCGCGAAAACGCGGCACCATCGTCGCATGCCGTCGGATCACGGCGCACACACCTCCGGTGGCCGGCCCCGCAATCCCGGGGATTCGCCCCTATTCGGGCTACCGTTTAACACATGTCCGAATCCGGTTACGGCGATTTCGAATTCGAGCGGAAGTTTTTCGTCGACGAACTGCCCGCGGTGGCGGCGTCGGACCCGTCGCCGACCCTGATCGTCCAGGCCTATCTGTTCGGCGCCGACGGCTACGCCGTCCGCATCCGTGTTCAGGGCGCCGCGCCGGTCGATCTGGCCGCGCAGGCGGGGGAGTTGGTCGACGCCCTGGGCGACGACGCCGTCGGGACCATGACGGTCAAGGGTCCGGCGGTCGGCGGCACCCGGTATGAGGCCGAGCGTGAGCTCGACGCGCAGATCGCGGGCCAGATCATTCGCCGCGCCGTCCACGTTGTGGTCAAGGCCCGGTATTCGGTGTGGCTGGGCGAGGACGGCTGGGTTCTCGACCGGTTCCTCGGCGGCAATGCGCCGCTGGTGCTGGCCGAGGTCGAGCGTGGCGGCCCGGTCGTCGATCTGGAGATCCCCGCCTTCTGCGTCAGCGAGGTGTCCGAGGACGACCGCTTCCGCAACGAATACCTGGCGCATCACCCGTACGGCTCATGGGCCGCGCAGTACCATCGCGATCTTCAGCGGCGCGGCCCGGTGTTCGTCGACACCCTGGGCTGCAACCGATTCGCCGATCGTTGACATCCCGCCGACGCTCCTGGCTCAGTCCTGCGCGTCGGTGACGGTCACCCCGATCTCCCGCGCCCGTGCGGCGAGGATCCGGTCGAAGGTGGCCAGTTCGGCGCCCCGGGATTCCGCAGCGAACAGCACGGCGCAGTCCGGCATCTTCAACCGGGTTTGGCATCGAAGTTCGCCGAGCCGCCGCGCCGCGTCGGCGGGGAGTTCGAGGCTGACGACGTTCAATCTGCGCAGTAGCCGGGACAGCTGTTCGGCTTGTCCGGCGCGCGTGGCCCCGACATACAATTCGGCGATCGTCACGACGCTGGCCGCGAAATTCTGGCCTGCGTGTGTCGCCATCAGCCGAGTAGCACGGTTGTGATGCGCGTCCGCGGATTCGAAGTGTCCGATCAGAACGCTCGCATCAAGGACGATCACTCGGGCCAGTCCTGGCGCAGGTCGTCCAGGTAGCCAGGTCCGAAGACGCCGCTGAGCGCCCCGCTGGTCTCGGCGATCGCGTCTCGTCGATCGCGGTTCGCCTCAGACGAGTTGAGAGCGAGAAACTCTCGTCCGGTGAGGATGAGGCGTCGCAGCAGGGCGCCGGGCCGGTCGCCGAGTTCCGGCCATTGCTGCCGCGCGAGAGCCAGGGCGTCGCTGATGTCCTCGGTCTCGGTTATCGCGTGACGTTTGTGGTTGGTCGGCATAAGTGAGTGTAACACCGAAACATACGGTGTAACACCTACTGGTCGGGACCCGGGCTTCCGGCGCCGGCCACCGGAAAGCAGAACGCCGGCGCAGCTTGTGCTGCGCCGGCGTCGGAAGTCTGCGTTTGACTAGATGGTCGAAACGCCCACTGCCTGCGGGCCTTTCGCGCCCTGCTCGACCTCGAACTGAACCCGAGCGTTCTCCTCGAGCGTGCGGAAACCGCTGCCCTGGATCTCGGAGTAGTGGACGAAGACGTCAGCAGCGCCGCCATCCGGGGCGATGAAGCCGAAGCCCTTTTCGCCGTTGAACCATTTCACAGTGCCCTGTGCCATTTAACTTGCTTCTCTCATTTGAAATACGCGACAACTAAAATTCGCGCGAACTGACCCTATCATGGTTCTCCCCCGCAGTGATTCTCGCGCGACGCAGCGCACGACCGACCGGAGGCAGCGTGCGCGCGGCACTGTTCCATCTCCGCACCGAGCGACCCGAGGCGCGCGAGTTCCAGGACGTGCTCGACGAGCTGAACCGGGGCGCCCTGCGCGCGGCCACGCTCCTGGGTTGGCAGACCCGGCTTTTCGCCAGCGCCGAAGCGCCGGTCCAGGCCTCCCTGGACGCCGCCGCCGACGCCGACGTGGTGGTGCTCCTCGGCGGCGAGGACATCGACCCGCAGCGATACGGCGGCGCCGCGGACTACCCGGGCGGCGGCGGGCACGAGCCCGACGCGGACGCTGCGCACCTCGCCGTCATCGAACAGGCGCTGGCCCGCCGTCAGCCGCTGCTCGGCGTCTGCCGCGGATTGCAGGTCGTCAATGTCGCGCTCGGCGGGACCCTCATCCAGGATCTCGGGCCCGACAGCGCCCACCGCAGCGCCGCGGGCGCCGGGATGGCCCGCTTCACCACCGCCCGGGTGAACGCCGACGGGCTGCCGGAGGCGGCGGGCGCCGGACCGGTGTACTGCTCGCACCACCAGGCCGTCGACCGGCTGGGGTCCGGCCTGCAGGTCGTGGCCCGGGCCCCCGACGGGGTGGTCGAGGCCGTCGTGCACACCCGCGCCCCGATCACCGGCGTGCAGTGGCACCCGGAGCACCCGGCGGTGGCCGAAACGCAGCTGACGCGGTTGCTGCGGCGTCTGGAAGCACAGCACCGCAACACGTAATAGTCGGTCCGATGGCCGGGAAAGTTCCCGGAAATTCCGCGAGAAATTCAGGGCTTGCGCAGGTGGGGGTGGGTGTGCGACGGTGTCTGACGCTGCCACAGCCCCGGCGGCCCGCCGCTGCCGGAGAATCGAGACACCGTTGCCGCTCACCGAGGTAGACCGCGCCGACACGTCGGCCTCCGGACGACCGGGCAGCACCCGGGCCTTCTTCCTGCGGCTGCACTTCTACGCCGGCGTCCTGGTCGGGCCGTTTCTGCTGGTCGCCGCGGTGACCGGCGGGCTGTACGCCGTCGCGCCGACGATCGAGCAGTGGATGTACCGCGACCACCTGCAGGCGCAGACGGCGGGGCCGTCGCTGCCGATCGCCGACCAGGTCCGGGCCGCCCAGCGCGCCCGCCCCGATCTGGCCGCGGTGGCGGTGCGCCCGGGGGAGTCCGGCCTGACCACCCAGGTGCTGTTCGCCGACCCGATCTTGGAGCAATCGCGTCGCGCGGTGTTCGTCGACCCCGCCAGCGGGGAACTGCAGGGGGACCTCGCGGTCTACGGCAGCGTCAACGCTCTGCCGGTGCGGGCCTGGCTCAGCGGGCTGCACCGCAACCTGAACCTCGGCGAACCGGGCCGGCTCTACAGCGAACTCGCCGCGTCCTGGCTCTGGGTGGTGGTGCTCGGCGGGCTCTACCTGTGGATCGGGCGCTACCTGCGCGGCCGCGGACGCAATCGGCTGCTGACCGTCGACCGCTCGGCGACCGGACGCCGCCGCACCCTGAATTGGCATGGCGCAACCGGGATTTGGATCGCGACGGGCTTGCTGTTCCTATCCGCCACCGGCCTGACCTGGTCGGCCTATGCCGGCGCCAACGTGGACAAGCTGCGCGCCGCGCTGTCCTGGAGCACCCCGGCGGTGAGCGTCTCGTTGACCGGGAGCGAGGGCGCCGAGCACGACCCTGATCCGCACGCCGGGCACGGTCACGGGGCCACCGCGCCGAGCGTCCCCGTCGTGCCCACCGCGCCGCGAGTGGGCGAATTGAACCGGGTCCTCGACACAGCCCGTGCGGCAGGACTCGGCGGCCCGGTGGAGATCGCGATCCCCGCCGACACCACGACCGCGTTCACCGTCGCCCAGACCCGCCAGCCCTGGGTGATGTCCACCAACACCGTCGCCGTGGACGGCGCGACCGGCGCCGTCACCGACGCCAGCTGGTTCGCCGACTGGCCGCTGGCGGCGAAGCTGGCCGCCTGGGGCATCCAGCTGCACATGGGCACGCTGTTCGGGCTGCCCAATCAGCTGGCGCTGCTGGCGCTGGCCGGCGCGCTGGTGGCGGTCATCGTGGGTGGTTACCGGATGTGGTGGCAACGTAGGCCCGATCGGATGCGGGTGGGCCGCCCGCCGCGCCGCGGGGCGTTGGCAGCCCTGGCGCCGGGCGCCGCGGTCGCCGTGCTGGCCGCCGCCGCGCTGGTCGGTTGGTTCATCCCGTTGCTCGGCCTGAGCCTGGCCGGGTTCGTCGCCGCCGACGTGGCCGTGGGCCTGCTGCGCCGGACTGTGTGAACGCCGGTCACATCTCGCGCTCGATGGGCGCGCCCACGGTTACTCGGAGGCCGAGGTTCCGGCGGTCGCCAGCGGCTTCGGCCACGGCGAGGGGACCGGGCGCTGCCGCACGTGCTGCGGCCACCAGAACCACTTGCCGAGCCAGGCGGCGATCGCCGGGGTCATGAAGGAGCGGATGACCAGGGTGTCGAACAGCAGCCCGAGGCCGATGGTGGTGCCGATCTGGGCCACCACGATCATCGCGCTGACCGACATCGAGATCATGGTGAACGCGAACACCAGACCCGCGGAGGTGACCACCGTTCCGGAGCCGCCCATGGCCCGGATGATGCCGGTGTTGAGCCCGGCCGGTATCTCTTCCTTCATCCGCGCGACCAGCAGCAGGTTGTAGTCCGCGCCGACGGCCAGTAGCACGATCACCGCCATCGCCATCACCATGAAGTGCAATTCGATGCCGATGATGTGCTGCCACAACAGAACCGACAGACCGAACGATGACCCGAGGGACACCAGCACGGTGCCCACGATCACCGTCGCGGCGACCAGGCTCTTGGTGATCAGCAGCATGATGATGAAGATCAGGGTCAACGCGGAGATGCCCACGATGATCAGGTCGTAATTGTTGCCGGTCTGCATGTCCTTGAACGCCGACGCGGTGCCACCCAGGTAGATCTTCGCGCCCTCCCACGGGGTGCCCTTCACCGACTCGCGGGCGGCGGCCTTGATCGCGTCGATGTTCTTGATGCCGTCGGTGGTCAGCGGGTCCGCGTCGTGGGAGATGATGAACCGCACCGCGTGTCCGTCGGGGGAGATGAAGCTCTCCATCCCGCGCTTGAAGTCGGCGTTGTCGAAAATTTCCGGCGGCACGAAGAAGGTGTCGTCGTTATTGGCCTCGTTGAACGCCTCACCCATGGCCGTCTGGTTCTCCGACATGGCCTTGCCCTGGTCGGCGATGCCCTTCTGCACCTGGTACTGGGTCAGCATCATCTCTTTTTGCGACCGCATCGACGCGATCTGCTCCGGCATCAGGGCCAGCAGTTCCGGCAGGAGGACCACCATGCGGTCCATATCGGAGAGCATGTCGTCGAAGTTGTCGACCAGCGGGTCGAACATGTCCAGCGCGTTGAAGATCGACCGGATCGACTGGCACACCGGGATGTTGTAGCAGTGCTTTTCCCAGTGCAGGTAGTTGCGGACCGGGCGCAGGAAATCCTCGAAATCGGAGATGCTGTCGCGCATCTGCTTCACGTCGCCGATCATGCCGCGCATCTTGGTGACCATCGAGGTCATCACCTCGGTGGACTGGCCCATCACCGAGACCATCTGCTCCATGGTCGAGATGGTGATGTCCATGTCATTGGCCATGGCCAACATGTTGTCCATCATCTTGTCCGTGTACGGACGGTTCATGTCCTGAATCACGCCATTGCGGCTGATCATCGCCGGGATGGTGGTGAAGTCGATCGGCTTGCCGTCGGGCCGGGTGATGGCCTGCACGCTGCCGACGCCGGGCACCCGGAAAATGGTCTTGGCGACCTTGTCGATGACCAGGAAGTCCGCCGAGTTGCGGATGTCGTGGTCGAGTTCGATGAGCAGCAGCTCGGGGTTCATCTTCGCCGGCGAGAAATGTCGGTCGGCCGCCGCGAAGCCCTCGCTGGCCGGCAGCGTGTCCGGCAGGTAGTTGCGGTCGTTGTAGTTGGTCTTGTAGCCGGGCAGCGTCAGCAGGCCGATCAGCGACAGCGCGATCGTCGCCAGCAGCACCGGCACCGGCCAGCGCACCACCAGTGCGCCGATCCGGCGCCATTCCCGGATTCGCATGGCCCGCTTGGGCTCCAGCAGTTTGCCGAACCGGGTTGCGATGCTGATGATCGCCGGACCCAGCGTCAACGCCGCCATCACCGCCACCGTCATGCCGACCGCGATCGGGATGCCGAGGGTCTGGAAGTACGGCAGGTTCGTGAAGTGCAGGCAGAACAGCGCGCTGGCGATGGTCATACCCGAGCCGAGCACCACGTGCGCGGTGCCGTGGTACATGTCGTAGTAGGAGTCCTCTTTGGACATCCCCTTGGACCGGGCCTCCTGATATCGGCCGATGAAGAAGATCGCGTAGTCGGTCGACGCCGCGACGGCCAAGGTCACCAACAGCTGGGTGGCGAACGGGGACAGCCCGATCAGATCGTGATAGCCGAGGAACGCCACCGACCCTCGGGACGCCAACAGCAGCAGCACCACGATGGACAGCATCACCAGCATGGTCGGGATGGACCGGTAGGTCCACAGCAGCATGGTGATGATGACGATGAACACCGCCATCTCGATGCGCTTGAGGCTCTCGGTGCTGTGCACCTGCTGGTCGGACGCCAGCGCCGTCGCGCCGGTGACGTAGACCTTCAGGCCCTCCGGTTTCTCCATGCCGTCGACGAGGCTCTGCACGGCCTGAACCGATTCGTTGGCCAGCGCCTCGCCCATATTGCCGGCCAGGTACACCGCGACGTAGGCGGCGTGGCCGTCGTCGCTCTGTGCGCCGGCCTCGGTGATGCTGTCGCCCCAGAAGTCCTGCACATGCTCGACGTGGCGGGTGTCGGCCTCCAGCTGGTCGACCATGCCGTCGTAGAAGATGTGGTCCACATCGCCCAGCGGGGTGTCGCGCTCCAGCACGATCATCGCCGAGGAGTCGGATTTGAACTCGTCGAACACCTCGCCGATGCGCTTGATCGCGATCATCGACGGCGCGTTTTCCGGGCTCATCGACACCGATCGCATGTCGCCGACTTCTTCCAGCGTCGGCACGGTGCTGCTCACCACCGCGATCAGGGCGATCCAGGCGGCGACGACCAGCACGGCGTACCGGCGCAGGAATCGCGCGATGCCGCGATGCGTGTCCGGGGTGGCGTGGGTGGCCGCGGGTGCATCCGGCACGGTGAGCGGAGCCCCTTCCTACGACAGTTAGGTCAGCTATTCATACCAGAGTCGTGTGTCGGACGGGGAAGTCCGTTAGACGCGCGCGGCGATGAAGCTGGCCGCCTGGTCCGGGTAGGGGGCCCACTCGTAGTTGCTGTGCGCCGCGCGGTCCTCGCCGCCGTCGGTGCAGATCGGGTCACCGGCGATGCACAGGTCGATGGTGCGGCCGGCGAACTGGCCGGCGCCGCTCAGCGGGCTGCCGAAACGACGGCTCGGGTTGCCGAACACGGCCACCGCCGAAACATTGCTCGCCAGGTCGGGGGCCAACGCGGGCGCGGAACCGAAGGAGCCGATCCGGTCGCCGACCGGCGGAACCCCGGCCAGCATCGCCATGGCGGCCGCACCCTGGGAGAAGCCGCCCAGCACGATCTGGGTGTTCGGGCAGTTCTGCGCCATCCAGGCCAGGTGCCCGCGGGCGTCGTTCGCGCCGTCCTGGGTGTGCAGCAGGTTGTAGCTGGCGGGGTAGTTCACCGCGTAGGTGCTCAGGCTGCGTCCGCCGAGCTGGGACCGCAGCGAATTCGCCAGCGCGTCGCCGACCAGGCCCAGGCCGGGCGCCTCGTTGGTGCCCCGCGCGAACACCAGGTCGACGCTCGCGCAGTCATCGGCGGCGGCCGGCGCCGCGAACGCGACCATGGGGACGACGGAGGCGGCGGCCAGCAGGCCGCTGAAGCTCAGACGGGACAGCATTTTCGCGCGTGAAGGCATTGCCGCATTCTGTCACGACGCCTGGTGGACAAGCGAGTTCAGCCCGAACGCCCTGGTCGCGGGGCCTCAGGCGAGCAACAGCACACCCATTCCGATCGCGGCGGCCAGGCACGCGGTGATCAGCGGCAGGCCGAATTTGAAGAACGTCGCGTTGGTGTAGCGGCCCGGCTTCATCACCATCAGGTTGGACTGGTGGCTGTACGGGTTGAGGAACGTGAACGAGATGCAGGTGCCGATCAGCGTCAGCAGACCCACCGGGTCCATGCCCATGGTGTCGGCCACCACCAACGCCATCGGTGTGAGGATCGCCGCCGCGGCGGCGTTGGTGACGAAATTGGTCAGCAGGGCGGTGGAGATCGCGATGGCCGCCACCTGCAGCACCACGCTGCCGCCGCCCGCGGCCAGCAGTGCGTCGGAGATGTAGTTCCCCAGGCCGCTGTTGACGACGATCACGCCCAGACCCACCGAACCGGCGATGATCGCCAGGATGTTCCAGTTCAGCGCCCGCACCGCCGAGCGCGGGGTGAGCACGCCGGTCACCACCATCAGCGTCGCTCCGGTGGCCGCGATCAGCTCGATCGGCGCCAGCCCGAGCGACCCGGAGATGATGACCGACAGCAGGACGCCCAGCGCGATCCAGGTCTTGCGGGTCTCGGGAGCCTTGCCCGCCACCTTCTGCCACAACCCGACCAGCGGATGTTCGTTGAGCACCTCGGCGGATTTCGCGGTGACCATGCACATCTCGCCGGGTCGGGCGGCGGTGTCGCGCAGCAGCTTCTCGGTCTCGGCGGCCACCACCTGGACGTCCTCGCCCTCCTCCAGGTCGCGGATGGTGGCGTTCTCGTCGGTGGAGATCGACACCATGTAGAGGTCCTGCGGCGACTGCCCGAAGCGCGGGCTGGCCCACAGCATCCGGACCCCGGACTCGGTGGCCCGGTAGACCAGCACGTCGTCCTCTTCCAGGATGCTGTCGGGCGCGGTGTGCTTGCCCCAGCGCTGCAGGTCGACGAGTTCGAACTCCGGGGTGGCGTAGACGCCGAGTTCGGCGGCGGTCCGGCCGACGGCGTTGGCGCCCGGCGCGATCGGGATCTCCGCGCGCCAGGACATCTCCCGCTCGCGGGCGCGAGGTTCGCCGCGCAGCATCGGCCGGGCGGTGATCAGCAACACCACCCAGCCCACCAGCGCCACCGGCACCGCGATCGGAACGAAGGAGAACATCGACAGCTGGACCCCGGCCGGGGCGGCCAGGCCGGCGATCAGCAGGTTGGAGCTGGTGCCGATCAGGGTCGCCGATCCGGCCAGCGTGGTGGCGTGCGCGATCGGCAGCAGCACGCTGCGGGCCGGCACGCCGGACTGCTGTTCGAGTTCCCGGGTCGCCGGGATCAGCATCGCCACGATCGGCGTGGTGTTGATCAACGCCGAAATGAACCCGACCGGCGGGATCAACCGCGTCAGCGCGTGCAGCGAACTGTCCACCCCGTTGAGCAGCCGATAGGTGATCCGGGAGATGACACCGGTGTGCAACACCCCCTTGGCGATCACCAGCATCGCCGCGACGGTCAGCACGCCGCCGTTGGACAACCCGCTGAACAACTCCGACGGGGTCGCGATGCCGACCAGCCCGGCGGTCGCCAACCCGCAGATCAGCGCCAACACCGGCGGCACCTTATTGCTCGCCATGGCCACCAAGGTGGCGATGACAATCACCGCCGCCAGAATCGCCATGGCGAGCATTATCAACCAGGTGTTCAAGTTCTGTTCAACTCTGGGACACAGTCGTTAACCGGACTTTCGTGGCCGCCCTCACGGCCGGTGTTGTAGCTTCAAGCGATTCAGCAGGGGAGTTCGCTGGGACGGTTCGCGCCGCACCACACCCCAGCCCCGACGAGCCCGCTCGAGGAGAACGTGTGGAGGCCAAGGCGTTCGGCCACTACGAGCTGCGTGAACGGCTCGGGCGCGGGGGTATGGGCGAGGTCTACCGCGCCTTCGACACCAAGACCCACCGCGAGGTGGCGCTGAAGGTGCTGCCGGCCCACCACGCCGAGGACGCCGCCTTCCAGGAGCGGTTCCGGCGGGAGGCGCACGCGGTGTCCGGGCTCAGCGAGCCGCACGTCGTCCCCATTCACGGCTACGGCGAGATCGACGGCCAGTTGTACCTGGACATGCGGTTGATCGAGGGCCGCACCCTGGGCGCGGTGCTCACCGACACCGGCCGGGCCCTGAGCCCGGAGTTCTGCGCGACGTTCGTCGAGCAGATCGGGTCCGCGCTGGACGCCGCGCACGCCGAGGGCATCATCCACCGCGACGTCAAACCCGCGAACATCCTGATCACCGACAACAAGTTCGCCTACCTGATCGACTTCGGGCTGGCCCGCGGCGCCACCGACGCCGGGATGACCACCGCGGGCAACACCCTCGGCACGCTCGCCTACATGGCGCCGGAGCGCTTCGACAACTCGGTCACCGATCCGCGCTCGGACATCTACGCGCTGACCGCGGTGCTCTACGAATGCCTCACCGCGGTGCGGCCGTATCAGGGCGACAGCCTCGAACAGCAGATCGCCGGGCACCTGCGGTTGCCGCCGCCCAAGCCGTCGGACATCAACCCGCGGTTGGCCCCGTTCGACGAGGTGATCGCCAAGGGCATGGCCAAGGATCCGGACCGCCGGTTCCAGAGCGGCGCGGCGCTGGCCGCCGCGACGTCCCGCGCGGCCGAGGCCACCGCCCGCAGCACCACCGGCCGACACGCGGCCCCGAGGCCGGCCGCCGCCCGGAAGAGTCGAAAGGGCTGGCTGGTGGCCGCCGCTCTGCTGCTCGTCGGCGTGCTGGCGGGAGCCTTCGTCTGGGCCACCGGGGACCGCGGCGGGCCGGGTGAGGGGACGTCGCCGTCGCGGAACGCCGGAGACGACGGCCGGGTGGCCAAGATCGCCGCCACGGTCCCCGAGGCGATCAAATCCCGAGGCGTCCTCATCGTCGGGACGAACGTGCCCTACGCGCCGGGGGAGTTCAAGGACAGCGACGGCAATCTGGTCGGCTACGACATCGACCTGATGAACGCGGTGGCCAGAACCCTGGGGCTGCGCGTCGAGTACCGCGATCTGGAGTTCGACACGATCCTGGGCGCGGTGGAGACCGGGACGATCGACGTCGGCGCGTCCTCGATCACCGACACCCGGCAACGCGAGCAGAAGGTGGACTTCGTCACCTACCTGCAGACCGGCACCAGCTGGTCCCGGCGCGTCGGGGACACCGCCGACCCGGAGGCGCCCTGCGGGTTGCGGGTCGGGGTGGCCCGCGGCACCGTTCAGGAGACCCACGAGCTGCCGTCGAAGAGCGCGGCGTGCGAGGCGGCCGGCCTGCCACCGCTGGAGAAGGTGGTGCTCGATGAGCAGGACGCGGTGACCAAGGCGCTGTTGCAGGGCGAGATCGACGCCATGTCGGCCGACTCGGCGATCGTCGGGTTCGCGGTCAAGCTCAGCGCCGGCAAGATCGAGCAGGCCGGTGAGGCGTTCGACACCGGCCTCTACGGGTGGCCCGTCGCGCGCAATTCGGCGCTGTCGCAGTCGCTGCGGATGGCTCTGGAGCACCTGATCGGCACCGGGGAGTACCGGGAGATCGCCACTCAATGGGGCCAGCAGCTCAGTGTGGTGGATCAGCCGGTGATCAACGGCGCGACGAGGTAGCGCGGTGCCGCTGGGACCGGGCGAGGTCATCTCCAGCGAACCGGCCCTGGGCTCCTGGCCCTGATCAGAGCAGCGTGTCGAGCCAGCCGCGGATGAAGAACAGCAGGAAACCGACGGCCACCACCCACAGCAGCGGGCTGACGTCGCGCGCCCGGCCGGTCGCCGAGCGCACCACCACCCAGGAGATGAACCCGACGCCGATGCCGTTGGCGATCGAGTAGCTCAGCGGCATCACCGCCACGGTCAGCACCACCGGCAACGCCACCGAGAAGTCCGACAGGTCGATCTCACGCAGGTGCGAGATCATCATCGCGCCCACCACCACCAGCGCGGCAGCGGCGACCTCCGACGGCACGATCTCGGCGACCGGGGTGAGAAACATCGCCGCCAGGAACAGCAGCCCGGTGGTCACGCTGGCCAAACCGGTGCGCGCGCCCTCCCCGATGCCGGCGCCCGATTCGACGAACACCGTGTTCGACGACGCCGACGCCATCCCGCCGACCACCGCGCCGGCGCCCTCGACTACCAGCGCGGACTGCAACCGCGGGAAGTTGCCGGAGTTGTCGGCCAGCCCGGCCTGCCGGGACAGCCCGGTGAAGGTGCCCATGGCGTCGAAGAAGTTGGTGAACACCAGCGTGAAGACCAGCATCAGCGCGGCGATCACTCCGATCCGGCCGAACCCGGTGAAGCTGAAGTCGCCGAGCAGCGACAGATCGGGCAGGGCCAGCGGCGAACTCGTCAGCGCGGGCACCGACAGCCGCCAGCCGCCCGGGTTCTCGGTGGCCGGGCCCAGATCGAGGGCGGCCTCGGCGATGACGGCCAGCAGGGTGCCCACCACCAGCCCGATCAGGATGCCGCCGCGCAGCTTGCGGGCCACCAGCACGCCGGTCACCAGCAGTGTGATCGCGAAGATCAGGGTGGGCACACCGCTGATCGAGCCGTTGCCCTGCGGGCCGAGACCCACCGGGGGAGAAGGGCTACCGGTGGCGGCCACGAACCCGGCGTTGACCAGCCCGATGAACAGGATGAAGAACCCGATGCCGACGGTGATGGCGAGCTTGAGTTCCATCGGGACGGCGTCGAACACCATCTTGCGCACCCCGGTGGCCGCCATCGCGACGATGATGAGCCCGTTGATGACCACCAGCCCCATGGCTTCCGACCAGGTCAGCGAGCCGACCACCGAGCTGGCTAGAAACGAGTTGATGCCCAATCCGGCGGCGAATGCGAACGGCATCCGGGCCACCACCGCGAACAGGATCGTCATCGCACCGGCTGCCGCCGATGTCACCGCCGACACCTGGGCGAATCCCAGCTGGTGGCCTTCGACGTCGGAGCCACTGGCCAGGATGATCGGGTTCAGCACGATGATGTAGGCCATCGCGATGAAGGTGACCAGCCCGCCGCGCAACTCGGTGACGACGTTGGAACCGCGCGCGGTGATCTCGAAGTAGCGGTCCACCCACCCGGCGGTGTCGCCGGCCGGTTTTGTCACAGATTCACGCCCATCGGCCCCACGTTCCAGATCTCGTCGCAGTACTCCCGGATGGCGCGGTCGGAGGAGAACTTGCCGCTGCGGGCGGCGTTGAGGATCGACATCTTCGACCAGTGGTCGCGGTCATTCCAGACGCGGCTGATCCGGTCCTGACACTCGATGTAGGACGCGTAGTCGGCCAGCGCGAGGAACGGGTCGTGGAACACCAGCGAATCCAGCACCGGGCGCAGGATCTCGGTGTCCCCGTGGGTGAAGGTGCCGTCGGAGATCAACTGCAGCACCGCGGTCAGCTCGGCGTTGCGCTCAATGTAGTCGGCGGGCCGGTAGCCGGTGGCTTGCAGCTGCTCGACCTCTTCGACGGTGAGTCCGAACAGGAAGAAGTTCTCCGCGCCGGCTTCCTCGCGGATCTCCACGTTGGCGCCGTCGAGGGTGCCAACGGTCAGCGCCCCGTTCATCATGAACTTCATGTTGCCGGTGCCGGAGGCCTCCTTTCCGGCGGTGGAGATCTGCTCGGACAGGTTGGCCGCCGGATAGACCAGGTGGGCGTTCTTCACGTTGAAGTTGGGCAGGAACACCACCCGCAGGAACCGGTTGACGTCGGGGTCGTTGTTCACCGTCGCGCCGATGGCGGTGATCAGCTTGATGATCCGCTTGGCCATGAAGTAACCGGGCGCGGCCTTGCCGCCGAAGATGAACACCCGCGGCGGGATCACCAGTCCGGGTTGGGTTTTCAGGCGGTGGTACAGCGTGACGATGTGCAGCGCATTGAGGTGCTGACGCTTGTACTCGTGGATTCGCTTGACCTGGATGTCGTACATCCAAGTCGGGTCCAGCTCGATTCCGGTGGTGGTGTGCACGTACTCGGCGAGCCGGCTCTTGTTGGCGCGCTTGACCGCTCGCCAGCGCTTGAGGAATTCCGGGTCCTCGGCGTAGGGCTCCAGTTCGCGCAGTTTGTACAGGTCGGTCAGCCAGCCGTCGCCGATCGTTTCGTTGAACAGGTCGCGCAGCCCGGGGTTGGACAGCGCCAGGAACCGCCGGGGGGTGACTCCGTTGGTGATGTTCCCGAACCGATCCGGCCACATCTCGTAAAAGTCCTTGAGCACACTGGCTTTCAGCAGCTCCGAGTGCAGCGCCGCGACACCGTTGATTCGGTGGCTGCCGACGGTGGCCAGATGCGCCATCCGCACGCACTTGCCGCCGTCCTCGCCGATGAGCGACATCCGGGAGACTCGGTCCGGGTCGTCGGGGAAGCGGGTGCGGACCTGCTCCAAGAAGTGGTTGTTGATCTCGTAGATGATCTCCAGGTGCCGCGGCAGCGACTCATCGAACAGTCGCAGCGGCCACGTCTCCAGGGCTTCCGGCAGCAGCGTGTGGTTGGTGTAGCCGAAGGTTCGCACCGTGATGTCCCACGCTTCGTCCCAGTGCACATGGTGCTCGTCGACCAGCAGCCGCATCAACTCGGCGACCGCGATCGACGGATGGGTGTCGTTGAGCTGCACCGCCCACTGGTCGGGCAACTCGCGCAGCGGTCGGCCGGCCACCTCGAGGTGGATCCGCAGAATGTCCTGCAGCGAGCACGTGACGAAGAAGTACTGCTGGGCCAGCCGCAGCCGCTTGCCGATCTCCGGCTCGTCGTTGGGATAGAGCACCTTGGTGACCGTCTCGGCGGTCACCTCCTGCTCGACGGCCTTGTAGTAGTCGCCGGTGTTGAACGCCTCGAGCGCGAAGGACTCGATGGCGCGGGCGCTCCACAGCGTCAGG
The DNA here is from genome assembly GCF_025215495.1 of Mycolicibacterium brumae. NCBI lineage: Bacteria > Bacillati > Actinomycetota > Actinomycetes > Mycobacteriales > Mycobacteriaceae > Mycobacterium > Mycolicibacterium brumae. The sequence goes on from NZ_CP104302.1 coordinate 1,330,095, forward strand.
GTGTTGCAGTTGGGCACCCCGTAGCCCTGGACCGCGGTGTCGTAGCCGACGCCCTTGACCACGTGGCCCGGCACCCAGCGGACCCGGAAGTGGCCCGCGACGTCCACGTACTGCTCGGTGTGGCCGGCCCAGCCGGCCGAGTAGTTCATGTCGGGCTTGTAGACCTCCCACGGGTTACCCGAGGACAGCCAGTTGTCGGTGCGCTCGATCTGCCAGCCTTCGTGGATCTCCTGGTCGAAGATGCCGAACTCGTAGCGGATGCCGTAACCGATAGAGGGACGCTGCAGAGTCGCCAGCGAGTCCAGATAGCAGGCCGCCAGCCGGCCCAGTCCGCCGTTGCCGAGGCCCGGCTCCTCCTCGCAGGCCAGCACCGCGTCGAGGTCCTGGCCGAGATCGGCCAGCGCCTCCCGCGCAGACTCCTCAATCCCCAGGTTGAGCAGGTTGTTGCCCAGCTGCGGGCCCATCAGGAACTCCGCCGACAGGTAGCAGGTGACCTTCTTGCTGAGGTCCAGGAACGTCTGGGTGGTCGGCATCCAGCGGCCCTGCAGCCGGTCGCGGACCGCCAGCGCCAGCGCGGTGTAGTAGTTCTGCGTGGTCAGCACCGCCGCCGGGCGACAGATCGAATACAACAGGTGGTCGGATATCGCCGCTTTCAAGGCATTGGCCGTCATCCCGGTGCGGCTCAAGCCGGTCGGGATCTCTTGGGTTTGGCGGTCGGTCACATCGGTCATCGTCATATCCCTCAGCTGCTCATTGTCGGCCTCTCGCCCCGGAAAATTAGCACCCTGCCGGTCCGCCCGCAGCGGCAATGGCGGCTCCGGCCGGGGGCGGCGCGGACGGCGCTGGTCAGCGGGTGGGGACGGTGGCGGTGACGCCGCGGTGCAGGGTCAGGCCCGGGGCGAGGGCGGGGGATTGGGCGACGGGTGCGGCGGCTGCGGGGGCTGTGGGCGCGACGGCTGCGGGGGCCGTCGGCGCAATGGCTGCGGCGGGCGTCTGCGGGGCTGTGGCCACCGGAGCGGTTGCCACCGGAGCGGTTGCCGCCGGTGCGGCTGCCGCCGGGGCGGTCGCGACCGGAACTGCTGCCACCGGAGCGGTTGCCACCGGGGCCGCTGCCACCGGAGCAGGCGCGACCGGGACAGGGGCTGGCGCGTACTCGCCGACCTGCAGCACCTTGAGCATCTCCGGCTTCATCTGCTGCAATTGCGCGCCCCAGTACCCCCAGCTGTGTGTGCCGTTGGCGGGGAAATTGAACACCGCGTTGTGGCCGCCGGCGGCGACGTAACGCTGCTGGAACTCCTTGTTGGTGGAGATGGTGATGTTCTCCAGGTACGACGCGGAGAAGTTGATGCCAAAGTCGCCGCCTGACTCCATGCCGGCGGGCTTGCCGTCGCCGCAGTACACCCACAGCGCGGTGCCATTGGCCACCAGGCGGGGGATGTTCACCATCGGGTCGTTGCGCTGCCAGGCCGGGTCACTGCTCGGGCCCCACATATTGCGCGGGCTGAAACCGCCGGCGTCGTTCATGGCGACGCCGATCAGCGTCGGCCACAGCCCGTAGGACGGGTTGAGGAAACCTGACAGCGAGGAGGCGAAAACGAACTGCTGCGGGTGCCAGGTGGCCAGCGTCAGCGCCGCGCCGCCGGCCATCGACACACCGACGACGGCGTTGCGGACCGGGGACTGGCCCTTGTTGGCGGCCATCCAGGCCGGCAGTTCCTGGGTCAGGAAGGTTTCCCACTTGTAGGTGTAGGTGCCGGCGTTGCCCTTGGCCGGTTCGTACCAGTCGGTGTAGAAGCTGGACTGGCCGCCGACCGGCATGATCACCGAAAGCCCGGAATCGTTGAACCACTCAAACGCGGCCGTCTCGATGTCCCAGCCGTTGGCGTCGTCACGTGCCCGAAGGCCGTCGAGCAGCAGCACCGAATGCTCTCCGCCGCCCTGGAACTGAACCGGGATGTCGCGGCCCATCGACGGCGACGGAACCTGCAGCATCTCCACCGGCAGTCCGGGACGCGAGTAGGCGCCCGCCTGGGGTCCGGTGACCAGCGACGCGCCGAGGGCGAGCACTGCGGCGGCGCCGACGCTGACCGCGCGCGCAGACACCTTCGTCCACCGTCGCGTGATTGAGCTCGCCACCTGATCTCCCGTCGCCGTGCCGCTGCGGGAAAATTAACAGCGGCACGGCGCCGGGTCAGATCCCGCCGCGCGGAGTGATCGCCTTGTTACCGACCGCTTTCACAGTTGTGACGAGCGCTCGTCGAATCAGCCGGTGCCGGTGCGGCTGATCTTCTCCTCGCGCGCTCGTCGAATCAGCCGGTGACCCGGGTGCCGGCGGACCCGGTGACGATATTGGCGATATCGGCGAGCGAGCCGATCACCGCCGTGCCGCCGGTGGCGCGGGCGAAACCGCAGGCGGCCGCGACCTTCGGGCCCATCGACCCGGCGGGCAGGTCCAGCCCCTCGATCTCCCCGGCGGTGACCTCGCCGACCTTGGTCTGGTCCGGTGTGCCCCAGTTGAGGTACACGCCGTCGACATCGGTGGCGATCACCAGTAGGTCAGCGCCGAGTTCCTCGGCCAGCAGCGCCGAGGCGAGATCCTTGTCGATCACCGCTTCCACGCCCTGCAGGTCGTTGTTCTCGTCGTACATGGTGGGGATGCCGCCGCCGCCGGCGCAGATGACCACGACACCGTTCTCCACCAGGGTGCGGATCGGCCGAATCTCGAAGATCCGCTTGGGTTTCGGGCTGGCCACCACCCGGCGGAACTTGTCGCCGTCGGGTGCGATCGCCCAGCCGCTCTCGGCCGCCAGCGCCTCAGCGGTTTCCTTGTCGTAGACCGGGCCGATCGGTTTGGTCGGATTCTGGAACGCCGGGTCGTTCCGGTCGACCTCGATCATCGTCAGCATGGTGGCCAGCTGCTGGTGGCCGGGCAACAGGTTGCCCAGCTCCTGCTCGATCACGTAGCCGATCATGGCGTCGGTCTGGGCGCCGAGCACGTCCAGCGGGTACGGCGCGACCTCGGTGTAAGCGGCGGACTGCAGTGCCAACAGACCCACCTGCGGGCCGTTTCCGTGCGCGACAACCACTTCATTGCCGGGCACCACCGCGGCGATCCGTTCGGCGGCGAGCCGGATGTTGGACCGCTGGTTCTCCGAGGTCATCGGCTGGCCGCGTTGCAGAAGTGCGTTGCCGCCCAAGGCGATAACGATGCGCACAGCGAACTCCTTACGCCAGCGCCGCGACGAGCACGGCCTTGATGGTGTGCATCCGGTTCTCGGCCTGCTCGAAGGCGATATTGGCCGGGCTCTCGAACACGTCGTCGGTGACCTCGATGCCGTTGGACAGCTGCGGGTACTGCGCCGCGATCTGGGCGCCCACCTTGGTCTCGGAGTTGTGGAACGCCGGCAGGCAATGCATGAACCGCACCCGCGGGTTGCCGGAGGCGGCCATCAGGGCGGCGTTGACCTGGAACGGCATCAACTCGTCGATCCGCTGTCCCCAGGCCTCGATCGGCTCACCCATCGACACCCACACGTCAGTGTGGATGAAGTCGACGCCCTTGACGGCTTCCTGCGGATCGTCGGTGATCAGCAGCAGCGCGCCGGAGTCCTTGGCGAAGCTCTCGCACATCGCGATGTGCTCGGGCTCCGGCCACAGGTGCTTGGGCGCGCCGATCCGCACGTTCATACCGAGCTTCGCGCCGACCAGCAGCAGCGAATTGGCCATATTGTTGCGGCCGTCGCCGACGTAGGCGTAGGAGATCTCATGCATCGGCTTGGAACAATGCTCGGTCATGGTGAGCACGTCGGCCAGCATCTGGGTCGGGTGGTATTCGTCGGTCAGACCGTTGAACACCGGGACGCCGGCGTACTTGGCGAGCTCATCGACCACATCCTGACCGAAGCCGCGGTATTCGATCGCGTCGTACATCCGGCCCAGCACCCGGGCGGTGTCCTTCATCGACTCCTTGTGGCCGATCTGCGAGGAAGTCGGGTCGATGTAGGTGACGTGCGCGCCCTCGTCGTAGGCGGCCACCTCGAACGCGCACCGGGTGCGGGTGGAGGTCTTCTCGAAGATCAGCGCGATGTTCTTGCCCGCCAGACTGTGCCGGACGGCGCCGGAGTATTTGGCGCGCTTGAGATCCCGGGACAGGTTGAGCAAGTAGATCAGGTCGCGCTCGCTGTGGTGGACCAGCGACAGCAGGTTGCGGTTGCGGATATTGAAAGGCATCGTCGGCGTCCTTTGATCGAGGGTGAGTGGGTGACCCGGCCGCCGGGACGGCGGCCGGGTGCTTGGCGAATGGATCAGTAGGCGGGGTCCCGCAGGATCGGGCAGGTCATGCAGCGACCGCCACCGCGGCCCCGGCCGAGTTCGCCGGCGTCGATGGTGATGACTTCAATGCCGGCCTTGCGCAGGGCGGTGTTGGTCAGCGTGTTGCGGTCGTAGCCGATGACCACGCCCGGCTCCACGGCGACGACGTTGTTCGCGTCGTCCCACTGCTCGCGCTGGATGCCGTAGATGTCGCCGGCGGTGGCGACGACGGTGAACTTCACCCCGAGCGCCTCGCCGACGACCTCGGCCAGGCCCTTCTTCTCCTTGGTGATGCTGATGCCGTAGGGTTCGGTCTCGTCGGGCCGCAGGCTGATCGGCTGGATGCCGTCGACAATCGGGGCGTAGGCGGTCAGCACATCGTGATTGCAGAAGGTGAAGACGGTGTCCAGGTGCATCGCCGAACGGGTCTTGGGCAGCGCGGCGATGATCACCCGGTCGGCGGCGTCGGCGTTGAACAGATTCCTGGCGACCTGGACGATGGCCTGGCGGGAGGACCGCTCACCCATGCCGATGACGACGGTGCGGTTGCCGATCGGCATCACGTCGCCGCCCTCGAGCGTGGTGGCGCCGTGGTCGTAGGGATCGCCGTTGGGGTCACCCAGCCAGACGTCGTAGGTCGCGCCCGCGAACTCCGGGTGGAAGTTGTACACCGCGGTGGTCAGCAGGGTTTCGGGCTGCCGCGCCGGCCAGTACATCGGGTTGAGCGTGACGCCCTCGAAGATCCAGGACGAGTTGTCCCGCATGAATTGGGTGTTGGGCAGCGGCGCGATGACGAAGCCGGCGGGCTCGGTCTCGGCGAAGGCGCGCAGGAAGGCGCCGGAGGCGTCCTTGGGAACCTCGTGGAACGCGATGCCGCCGATCAGCGAGCGGGCCAGCTCTGCGGCCGGCATTTCCTCCAGCCACGGCCGCAGTTCCTCGGCGACCACCGGGCCGACCATATTCGGGGTCAGCCGGCGGTCGAGCACCCAGCTGCGAGCGGTCTGGTCGGCGAGCACATCACCCAGGCATTCCTGCAGATCGAGAACCTGCACGCCGCGGTCGTGCATCTTGGAGACGAAATCGAAGTGATCACGACGTGCCTGGGCCAGCCAGATGACGTCGTCGAACAGCAGCTCGGCGCTGTTGTCGGGCGTGAGACGCTGGTGGGCCAGGTCGGGTTGACACACCAGCACGCGGCGCAGTTTGCCGATCTCCGACCACACGCCCACCTTGGATTCGGTCTCAGGCATTTGGTTTCCTTTCCATTGTCACAACATTGGGACGAACTCAGGAGCCGCGCGCGAGCGCGCCGAATTGAATGCGATGTCTCAGCCGGAGAAGACGGCGATATTTCCGGTGGCGATTTGCCAGATGGCGATGAGCCCGGCGACGACCAGAACGATGAAGATGATCAGTTCGGCCTTGGTGAACAGCGGCTGGCCCTTTTCCCGACGCGCCCACACATACAGCGCGGTGCCCAGCGCGTAGAGCAGCGCCGCGGTGAGCAGGTATTCCAGCCCGCCGGCGTAGACCAGCCAGATGGCGTAGATCAGCGCGACTCCGCCGACCACGATGTCGCGGGTGCGGCCCTTCCCGTCGTTGTAGGTCTCGCCACGCACCGCCAACAGGAACTGGTAGGCCGCCGACCACAGGTAGGGCAGCAGGATCAGCGAGGTGGCCAGCAGCACCAGGCCCAGGTAGGTGCTTTCGAAGAACAGCGTCAGGATCAGCACCACCTGCACGCAGCCGTTGGTCAGCCACAGCGCGCCGGCGGGGGAGCCGTTGGCGTTCTCCCGGCCCAGCGCCTCGGGCATCACGGCTTCCTTCGCCGGAATGCGCAGGATCTCCGCGCACAGCAGGAACCAGGCGAGCAGGGCGCCGAGCAGCGAGATGATCAGGGCGACCGAGATGAACCCCGCGCCCCAGGGCCCGACCTGCTGGGCCATCAGGGCGGCCATCGACGGATCCGGCAGGTCGGCGAGCTCGGCCTGCTTCATCAGGCCGTAGGACAGGAAGTTGACCAGCAGTAGCAGCGAGAGGACCGCCAAAAACCCTGCGACGGTGGCCTTTCCGACAGCGCTGCGCGACTTGGCGCGCTCGGAGTAGACGGCTGCGCCCTCAATGCCGATGAACACCCACACGGTGATCAGCATCATGTTCCGGACCTGAGTCATGGTGTCACCGAGCGGAGCGCCATCGATGTCGGTGTTCTCGCCCCAGAGGTCGGCGCTGAACAGGCCCATCTTGAAGCCGACGGCGGCCACCGCGATGAACGCCAGAATCGGCACCACCTTCGCGATGGTCACCACGGTGTTGACGAACGCCGCGGTCTGCACACCGCGCAGAATCAGGAAGTGGGTCACCCACAACAGGATTGAGGCGCCGATGATCGCGGCCGGAGTGGTGCCCTCGGTGAAGGCGCCCGGGAAGAAGTAGTCCAGTGTCGCGAACAACAACACCAGGTACGCGACGTTGCCCATCCAGGCCGAAGCCCAATAGCCGAACGCCGAGGTGAAGCCGATGTAGTTGCCGAAGCCCTCGCGCGCGTAGCCGTAGACACCGCCGTCGACCTCGGGCTTGCGGGTGGCCAGTGTCTGAAACACGAAGGCCAGCATCAGCATTCCGATGCCGGTGATGATCCAGCCGACCAGCAGTGGCCCGGGTGCGGCCATCCCGGCCATCTGCGAGGGCAGTGCGAAAATGCCGCTGCCGATCATCGATCCGATGACGATGGCGGTCAGGGCGGCGAGCCCAAGTTTTCCAGCTGAGGCGCCTGCGGTCCTCGCGGGCGAAACGTCGGTGTCCGACATATTCTGAGGTCTCCCCGTGGTCGTCGTGTCCCTAATCGACTCCCCGAACCTAGCTCACAACTGTGATCGTGACCGCACCTTTCCGAAGTGGAATCTCTTTGCTGACAGAGTCACGACTTCGGGCCTCATGCGGTGTGACAAGTGACCGTCGAAAAATTGTGCCGGTGCTCAACGAACCACTGTCCGAGCTCGTTGAGCATCGCGGTCGCGGTGGCGAACTGGCCGTCGTCGGGTTCGGCGGCCAGCGCCACGCCGACGCTGCCGCTTTCCTCGGACACCAGCGCCAGTTGCCGCACCAGGTAGTCACCGCCGGGGCCGGGGCCCCAGAGTGGAGACGCCCGGACGGTGCTGAAAGGCCGCCTCAGCCGCGGGCGTCCGACGCGGGTCACGCGGGCATGAGTTCCTCGATCTTCTGCCGCCGAGTCTGAGGCACTCGTGCGAGACTCGACAGCGTGGAGGGGGAGACACAGAAGTACGCGAGCATCGGTGGGTACCTGGTACTACGCCGAATCGGCGCCGGTGGGATGGGTGAGGTGTATCTCGTTCAGCATCCGCGTCTGCCGCGCCAGGATGCGTTGAAGTTGCTGGACACCAATGTCAGTCGTAACGCCCAGTTCCAGGTGCGGTTCATTCGCGAGGCCGAGCTGCTGGCCCCACTGCGCCACCCCAACATCATCACGATCTATGACCGCGGCGAGTACGAGGGCCGACTGTGGCTCACGATGGAGTTCATCGACGGCCAGGATGCCGCACAGTTGGTGAAGGCCCGGGGCGCGTTGTCGTTGGAGTTGGCGACGGAGATCATTGCTGGCGCCGGCGCCGCCCTGGATCATGCCTACGGCGAACGCAAGATCACCCACCGGGATGTGAAGCCGGCGAATATCCTGGTGGAGCTGGATCGCGCGGGTGATTTGAAGTCGGTGAAACTAGCGGACTTCGGGATCGCCAAGGCTGGCAGTGAGTCGACGTCCCTGACCTCGACTGGGATGACGATCGGCACAATGAGCTACATCTCCCCGGAGGCGATCGACGGCCGAGAGCTGGATAATCGCGCTGATGTGTATTCGCTGGGTTGCACGGCATTTGATCTGTTGACTGGCGCCCCGCCGTACGTCGCCTCGCCAGTCTCGGCGCTGATGATGCGTCACGTTTCGGCGCCGGTGCCGAGGATCACCGACGCCAACCGGGCTCTGCCCAGGGCGCTGGATGCCGTGTTCGCCCGGGTGCTGGCCAAGGAACCGCGTGACCGCTACGCCACGTGCGCGGAGTTTGTCGCTGCGCTGCGGACCGCGGCCGCGCCTGAAGTCGTGGTCGCAGAACCACCAGTCGTGGATTATCCGGCGGGGGCGTCGACGATGAGCGCTCCCGAGTCAATGGTTCAGGAACGGACACCGGGAACGGCCACCGCCTGGCCCGCAAAGTCAAAGCCGGAACCGTGGGCACAGACAGAAAAGCGACCAACAACGGAAGCCTCGAAGGAAGTCGCCCCGAATCCGCCGGTGTCGACCAAACCGCAATTCAAATCTCCGCTCGATGCAGGAGCGTCCACCGATGCGTTGCCCCCAGGGTTTCCGTCAACGTCGAAGAAGAAGCTGGGGGGTATGGGCTGGCTGGTCGTCGCGCTGTGCATTCCGGTCGCAATTGCGGCCGTCGTGGCCGGGGTGAATATGGTGTCGGACGCAAGCGTCAAGTCGGCATCGTCACCAACGATAACGTCTCACCTGACCTACCCGACGACCGCGTATCCCACGACAACAACAACTACGAACGTGAACTCGATCCCGAGATATTCGGGAGTTCCTCCGGCGTCATACACGGGGATCGATCCCTACGGGGTCTCATGCGCCATTACAAGCCTGACTGATTCCTCTGTTGGGTGGGGTGTTCAGGCGCGACGAGGTTCGAAAAGTACGTCGTGCCTGATGGCAGCGAACACGCTGAGGGCATATTGGAACAGCGGGCCCGTACGAGGTGTGATGCCCGATCCGGCGGTAGGATTTCCGGTCGAAGGATCCGTTCCGTGCTCGACGCTTGGGCCAGCCGCGGAGTGCGGACCCAATGACACCATCATCGTGCGCTGCTCGCCACTACGGACCGGTGACTACGTCGCTTGCACCGGAGGCCGCGCGGCGGTCGTCTACATCTACTAACCAGCGGCGAAAGTCGGCGTTGCTAATCCAGGAGGTCGCGTGACTAAACAACAGGCCCGAGTAATGGTGGTCAGTATGGTCGCAAGCTTGGTGGCGACCTCCTGTTCTTCGTCTGGGACACCCCGGTCCTTCGAAGCACAACCGCACAAAACCGAGGTATCGGAGCCAGTCGCAGGAACCTCGCACGAGAGGTCAGCACCCAATGATGCCTCCGACTGCCAAGCGCCCGTCGTGGCTCTAGATCCCGGACACAATCCCGTGCAAATCGAAGCCTTCGACCCCGAAACTGGTGCGGCGATGATCGACTACCCAAACGGGGCGGAAGGCGCGAACGTTATGGCCGTAGCCAACAACGTTAAGGAGGCGCTAAGCAATGCAGGCTACACCGCTGTCCTGTTGAAGAATTCAGTCGACGAAAGCGTGAGCTACCGCGAACGCGTGAACCGGGCCGACCAAGCAGGCGCCGATCTCGCGGTCTCTATCCACACCGATATCAACAACGCATCGGTCTTCGTTCAGCGAGTCGGACTTTATCGGGAAGGAACCGCCGCGCAAGGCAAGCACGTCCGCGTAGAGTTCACCAACGGCGAGACCGCCGCGAAGAGCGAGCGGTACGGCAACGTGATCGCCAAGAAGCGGAGTGAAGTCGAGGGTCGGACGGTAAGCGTGGTCGACAACGACTTTGGCGGCCGCGCACCCCTTTGGTCGGGGAACATTCCGATTATCATGCTCATCTCCGAGAATGTTCCTTGGGTATACAACGAGTTCGGGTTGCCTGGTAAGGGTGGCTCTGTGCCCATTGGCGATGAAGGCATAGCTCTCTATTCGGAGAGCTTGACTAAGGGCATAGAAGCGGCGTTGCCGAATGCTTGCACGAAATCGTCATCGACGAGTTCCGCGCCACCAACGTGAGTATCGCCAGACCGCGAAGCAACCGGAAGTAGCGGATTCACCTCATTCGCGCGCACAAATGCGGACGCCGGTGTGTGCCTTCTCAGGTCAGTGGCGGGTTTCAATGCAGGAACACACGCGCGTCGGTGCCTCCCGTGCAGGTGATGTACGGATCGGTGGGCGAACCGGTGCACTCCACCACGAAGTAGCCGCCCTGGCAACGCTGACTGCTCGGATTGCACGGCACCGCGCCGGGCACGGTGAGGGTGCGGGGCCGGTCGTCGGGCGCGCCGGCCTCCCAATACGCGGACAGCACATTGCGGGTGAACAGGCAGCTGGTGGCCACCGAACCGCGGGCCGCGTGACTGCCGAACTCGGCCCCGTCGCCGTGGCTGTAGCCGGCGTCGCAGTTGGTCTGGGTGCCGTCGGGCCCGTGCACCATCGGCGGCACCCCGGCCGGCCGGGTGGGGCTGGCCGGAGCCGTCGAGGTGTCACGTGCCGGAAAGCTGGGCGCCGACTGCGGGGACGCCCGGATCGTGGTCTCCGCAGGCGCCGACGGGCCGGACCCCTGGCCGCCGACGAACATGCCGATGGCGAGGCCGACGACACCCAACAGGACCACCGCCCCGATCAGCAGCGCGGCGGTGTTCCTCGATGTGCGGCCCGACGCCTCCGTGGGCTCGTGCGTCGCAGGTGGGGCGGTGTACTCGGGGGCGACGGCGGGCCAGGCCGGCGGCGTCATCGCCGGCCACGGCGGCGGCGTCGGGACCGACGGCGGGGGTCCGTAGCCGGGCGGGGCGGCCTGGGTGGACCCCAGCGGCCCCGACCCGGGCAGTGCGGTCATCGCGGTCTGCGCCGGCGGCGGCTGGGTCAGCGCGCGCCCGGCGGCGCGGGCCAGCGCGCCGGCGCTGCCGTAGCGGTCATCGGGCTCTTTGGCCATGCCGCGGGCGATCACCGCGTCGAATGTCGGCGGCACCCGCGGATTGAGCGCCGAGGTCCGCGGCGGCGGGCTATACATGTGTGCGGTCATCAGTGATTGCGCGGTTCGCGCGTCGAACGGCCTTGAGCCGCTGAGGGACTCGTGCAGCACGCAGGCCAATGAATACACGTCGGCGGCGGGGGACACGGTGGCGCCGGTGAGTCGCTCCGGCGCGATATAGGCGAAGGAGCCGACCGTCATTCCGGTCTGGGTGAGGTGGCTGTCGCCGGACTGCTCGGCGATCCCGAAGTCCAGCAGGTATGCGAAATCGCCCGCGGTGACGACGATGTTCTCGGGCTTGACGTCGCGGTGCACCAGGCCGTCGGCGTGCGCGGCGTCCAACGCGCCGGCGATCTGAGTGATGATGCTGACCGCGCGAGCCGGATCCAGCGGCCCCGACTTGAGCACCGTCCCCAGATCCGGCCCCTGGACCATCCGCATATCGATGTAGAGGCGCCCGTCAATCTCACCCCAGTCGTGGATGGGGATGACGTGCGGTTCCTGCAGCTTCGCCGCGGCATGGGCCTCCCGGGTGAATCGCTGCCGGTATTCGTCGTCGCGGGAGAGCTGGTCGAGCAGGATCTTCAGCGCGACCGTGCGGTCCTTCTGGGTGTCGTGGGCTTGGTACACCTCGCCCATCCCGCCACGGCCGAGCAGCTTGATCAGCTGATACTTGCCGAAACGGGATCCCTGCCGTGGCCCGGTCACCGTCGTTCCCCCGTCCTGTCGCTGTAGGAGGAGTGAACCACCAACCTCACGCCGGTGCCCGACAAATCGGCGGGCCGCGTCGGGTTAGGAGCCCGCGCTCGGCGGCGCGTTGTCCTTGGGCTTGTCCCGATCGCCGGTGAACGCCTTGCTGATCTTCCTGACGAACTTGGTCAGGCTGGGCGGCTTCAACTTCTTCGGTTGCTGAGCGCGTGTGCCCTCGCTTGGGTCGGACACCAGAGCGGCGCCCGCGCCGGTCCGGTTGAACACCGCGTTCTGGGACGCCGGCGCCAATGGTTTCAGCGCCTTGGCGAGGACCCCCGCGGACTCGCCGGTCAGCTTCGCGCTGAGTTTGCCGGGCGCTGTGTAGGTTTCGCCGTCGTCGGCGGACGCCTTCAGATCGGCGGAGGTGTTCTCCAGCGACTTCTGCAGGGCGCCGATTGACGGAAGCAATTGCGCGCGGGTGGGCTTGCTGTAATCGGTTCGGTCATAGCCGGTTTCGATGATGGCCCGCAGCGGCGGATCGAGTGCGTCGGCCAGTTCGGGGGAGACCGCGCGGACCGGCGCCAGCAGCGGCAGATCGTCGGTGCGGACCAGGTAGTAGGTGGTGTTCCCGCGCTGCTGGTAGTACATGGAGCCGTCACCGGTTTCCGCCGCCTCAGCGAGGTCGCTCGCTTGCAGCTGAGTCTGGGTCTTGCCGTGCACCAGGGCGATGCCCATGACCGCGTTGGCGGTGGCCAGCAGGTTCAGCGGATAGGTCGGGAAGTCTGCCCAGCCGTCGTACTGGCGGGCGATGTCAATGGTCGTGTCGCCGTTCTCCGGCGTCGCGTCGCTGAACGTCAGGTCCATGATCGGGATGTAGAGGCCCGCGAACCGGGACATCACCCCGCCGTTGGGGCGGGTGGGATTCTCGACCAATATGTAGGTCGTCCCAACGTCTGGATTCTGCGCCTTGTACTTCGAGGCGACGACGGCGCCCTGGGAGAACCCAAACACCACATCGTCGGCTCCGGGGGCCTGGTCCGTCAGTCCAGCCACGCCCTTGTCGACGGAGTCGTTCCATTTCGCGTCATTGAAGAAGCCCTTGGAGACCGGCCAGATGCTTGCCGGGTAGACGACCTGGGTGAAGGTGTCCTCCGGTGTGACGGGACTGGTGCCGCTGCGGACGACCGTCATGAAATCGCGGTATTGGCCATCGGTCGGCTCATCGCCGATGTTGGTCCCCCGCAGGTAGTACACCTGCGCCGCCAGCCGCGTTTCCGCGGCGACCACCTGTGTCGGCCCAATCGCCAGGCTCTGCCCGAACGGCGTCAAGCCGGGCGCCACACCGAGTGCGGCGACGCTCAACAATGCCACCCCGGCGGCTCCCGGGACACCCAGCCGACGAGTCCGACCTGCACGAACGCGCTGGGCGGGATTCGCCCGATGTTTACCGGCCATGCCGACCCTCTCAATCCCGCCCCAACCTGAGGGAATGCTACGACAGGCATGCCGCAAATGACGACTGTGCGCGGGTGTAACGCGGCCGGGCGCTGCGGCGAGAACCAAAGCAAGGAAGTGAGTTCGGCTAATCAACCTGGACGCGGGTGAATGGCATGACGCAGACATCGGGCCGCGCAGAGCCCGTGATCGGTTTGTCGATCGGCGCGACGAAGCTGGCTGCGGTCACCGCCAGTCACTCGCTGGTGCGTGACGCGGTGCTCCGGCTGCCGAGCGGCCCGCTGGTCGCAGGATTCGTCGACCGGGTAGGGGATCCGGTGGGGATGGTGGCCGATGACGGCTCCATCCATCGCGGCGAACAATTGTTGGCAGCCGCGCTCGGGCAGCTCGCCGAAACGGTCAGCGGGAGCTGGCGGCAGCCCGGCCGAGTGTCGGTGAGCCACCCCGCGCACTGGCGGCCCGAGACCGTCGAAGCGCTGCGGCGCGCCCTGCGGAAGTCCGCGTCCTGGCGTGAGGTCATCCTGCTGCCCGACCACGCCGCGGCGACCATCGCGCTGCAGCATCGGCCCGGGCTCCCGACGCACGGAATCATCGCGGTGCTGGACTTCGGTGGCAGCGGCGCCAGCGTCACCGTGGTCGACGCCGAACACGGCTACCGCGCGCTCAGCCCCACGGTCCGGTGCCCGGAGTTCTCCGGCGACCTGCTGGACCGGGCTGTGCTCGAGCATGTGCTGACCGGTATGCCGGCGGCGGATCTGTCGGAGACCTCAGCGATCGGGGCGCTCACCCGGCTGCGGCAGGCCAGCCGTCGGGTGCGTGAGCAGTTGTCGACCGGCGCGGTTGGCTCGCTGGCCGCCGACGTTCCCGGCTTCCGCGGTGAAATGCGGGTGACCCGATCCGAACTGGACGATCTGTCCGCTCCCTCGCTGAACGTCTTCCTCGACCTGGTCGAAGAAGTGCTGCGCGACAACCAGATTCACCCGGTGAATCTGTCCGGGGTCGCCACCACCGGCGGTGTCGCGGCGATGCCACTGGTCACCGCCGCCCTGTCGGGGAGGTTCCGCACACCGGTGATCACCGCACCGAATCCGAGCCTGACCGCGGCCGGTGGCGCAGCGCGTCGTGCGTTGCGCGGGCCCGCAGACAACACCGCGACGGTCCTGAACGTCGCAGCGCCGGCCACCGGATCGACCACCAGGGCCGCCCAGGCGTCGCTGGCCTGGTCGGAAGCCGACGACGTGCCCGAACCACTCCCGTTCGACGACCCGCGGTCGGCGCAGATCCCCGTTCCGAACCTCGGCCCGGAGCCCCCTCGGGAGATCGCCGATCCAGCCGACGCCCGGCCGCATGTGGCGTACCGGCCAGCCCCGGATGCGCCCACGCTGGAGGAGCGCCGTTTCCGCCGCCCGGTCGCGGCAGCAATTCTGGCCGCGCTGCTGATCGGCGCCGGGGTGAGCGGCGCCGCCGTCGCGCTGACGGCGGCTTCGGACTCCAAGCCGCGGCCGGTCACCGCGATCATGTTGCCGCCGGGATCGAGCGCGTTGCCGCAGTCTGCGGCGCAGAACCCGGTGGAAGAACCGAGCCCGGTCGCCGAGGCCAGCCCGAATGTGGTGGTGCAGCAGCGTTCCGCCGAGGTCCCGAGCCAGCAGCGGGCCACCCAACCGGCGCCGGCCAAGGCGGTGCAGGCCAATCGTCAGCAGCCCGCAGCTCAACCCGCCCCGGCCGCTCCCGCTCCGATCCCCGCCGCTCCCGCTCCGATCCCGGCGCCGGTTGGGCCCGCCATTCCGGCCCCCGTTGTGGCGCCGCCGATCCCGGCGCTGCAGATCCCCGACATCACCTTGGGGCTGCCGTTCTTCGGCGACCGTCCGTCGAACACGCCGTCGACGCCGACCGATCGCGCGAACCCGCCCAGCAGCGCCGAGCCGACGCCAACCTCTGAACCTGCGCCCACCTCGGAACCCGCCCCGACGTCGGAACCCGCGCCTAGCTCAGAGCCTGTTCCCACCTCGGAGCCCGTGCCCACTTCGGAGCCGGCCCCGGCGTCGGAACCCGCTCCGACTTCGGAGCCGGCGGTCACGCCCAGTAGCGCTGCGGCAGAAGAGGATCCGACGCCCGACGAGTGACTCAGTGCCCGCGGGCGACCCAGTCGTCGTAGTTGACGATTTCGTCGCCGATGCGGGTGGTGTCACCGTGGCCGGTGTACACGACCGTCTCCGGCGGCAGCTTGCCGAGCTTGTCCTTGATGGAGCCCAGAATGGTGGGGAAGTCGGAGAACGAGCGCCCGGTGGCGCCGGGGCCGCCCTGGAAGAGGGTGTCCCCGGAGAACACCGCACCCAGCGCGGGCGCGTAGAGGCACGTCGAGCCCGGCGAGTGTCCGGGGGTCTCAATGGCGTGCAGCTCAATGCCATCGGCCTTGAGCACGTCGCCGTCGGCGAGAGTGCGGAACTCGTTGTCCGGGTGGGTCATTCGCCACAGCATCTCGTCGGCCGGGTTGAGCAGCACCGGCGCGTCCAGGTCGGCCGACAGCTGCGGCGCCACGGTGATGTGGTCGTTGTGGCCGTGCGTGCAGATGACGGCGACGACGTGGCGGCCGCCCACCGCCTGTTTGATCGCGGCCGCGTCGTGGGCGGCGTCGATGACGATCACCTCATTGGCGTCGCCGACCAGCCAGATGTTGTTGTCGACTTCCCAACTGCCGCCGTCGAGTTCGAACACCCCGTGGGTGACGATCCGCTCGATGCCCGGTTGATTCGAATCGCTCACTGTGGCTTCTCCTTGCGCGGTTGGTGGATGCTGCGCGGTTGGTGGATGCTGCGCGGTTGGTGGATGCTGTGTGGTTAGAGGTGGTTAGAGGATGACGACGGAGCGCAGGATGGGTTTGCTGTGGTCGTGCATGTTGTGGAAGGCGTTTTCGACGTCGTCGATGCTGATGCGTTCGGTGACGAATTTGTCCAGGGGCAGCCGGCCTTGCAGGTAGAGGCTGGCCAGGGTGGGGAAGTCGCGTTCGGGTAGGCAGTCGCCGTACCAGGAGGATTTCAGCGCGCCGCCGCGGGAGAAGAAGTCGATCAGCGGCATGTCCAGGGTCATGTCCGGGGTCGGCACCCCGACCAGCACGACGGTGCCGGCCAGGTCGCGGGCGTAGAACGCCTGCTTCCAGGTGGCCGGGCGCCCGACCGCGTCGATGACGACGTCCGCGCCGAAACCGTCGGTCAGATCCTGAATGGCCGCCACCACGTCGGAGGAGGTGGCGTTGACGGTGTGGGTGGCCCCGAACTCCCGGGCCAGCTCCAGCTTGGCGTCGTCGGTGTCCACGGCGATGATGGTCCGGGCGCCGACCAGGGCGGCGCCGGCGATGGCGGCATCACCGACCCCGCCGCAGCCGATCACCGCGACGGTGTCGTCGCGGCCGATGTCGCCGGTGTTGACCGCCGCGCCGAGGCCGGCCATCACCCCGCAGCCCAGCAGCCCGACGACCGCCGGGTCGGCGGCCTCGTCGACCTTGGTGCACTGGCCCTGATGGACCAGGGTCTTGTCGGCGAACGCCCCGATGCCCAGCGCCGGGGTCAGCTCGACGCCGTCGGTGAGGGTCATTTTCTGGGTGGCGTTGAAGGTGTCGAAGCAGTACTGCGGGCGGCCGCGTTTACAGGCCCGGCACTGCCCGCACACCGCGCGCCAGTTCAGCACCACGAAGTCCCCGACGGCGACGTTGCTGACCCCCTCGCCGATCTGGGAGACCCGCCCGGCCGCCTCATGACCCAGCAGGAACGGGTACTCGTCATTGATCCCACCCTCGCGGTAGGTCAGGTCGGTGTGGCACACCCCGCAGGCGATCACATCCACCACCACCTCACCGGGACCCGGATCCGGGATCACAATGTCAACCACCTCAACCGGCGCGCCCTTAGACCGCGAAACCACCCCGCGCACTGTCTGACTCATGCGACACACCCTATGCGTCGTCGCGCCGTTGACACGCACGTTTCCTGGACACGGTCGGCGCAGTACCGTGGGATCTTGATGACTACCGCAGCCGAACTCCGCGCCACCTCCCGGGCCGACATGGTCGCCTCGGCCCGCGCCGCTTACGCCGCCGGTGATTGGGCAGCCGGCTACGCCAGTTTCAGCGCCGCGAGCGCGCTCGGACCGCTGACGCCAGAGGATCTGGACGCGATGGCGACCGCCGCCTGGCGGCTGGGCCGATTGGGGGAGTCGGCGCGACTCGCCGAGTTGGTGTTCACCCGGCACGCCCGCCGGGACCCCGTCGCCGCCGGAGAGAAGGCCGTCGGTCTCGCGTTGATCTGGCTGACCCGCGGCGACTCGAACCTCGGCCGCACCTGGATGGAACGCGCCCGCGAATTGATCACCGGCGCGCTGGTCGCTCCGGTGCACGCCTACCTGGCGTATCTGGACGCCGCGGTGGCGGCCGACGCCGGCCGCGACGCCGAGTTGCGGGAGCGCGTTCGGGAACTGAGCGATCTCGAACAGCAGTTGGCGCACCCGGAGGTGACGGCGCTCGGTCTGGTCGCCCAAGCGCGGGAGGCGCTGTCGCAGGGATCCCCGGAGGCGGCCTTCGAGTTGCTGGACCGTGCGGTCTCCGTCGTCGGCGCCGACCCGTCGACCATTGAATGGGTCGGGGAGGTGCACGGCGTGGTGGTCCGGCACACCCGCGGCGCCGCGGAGATCGAACGCAGCGACCGGCTGGCCATGGCGCTGGAGGATTGGCTTGCTGAGAGCGGGCTGGCCGGGCTGTACCGCGGTTGGGCGGCGCACACTCGCGGCGTGCTGCGGGTCCGCGGCGGCGACCACCGCCGAGCGCTGGAATCACTGGGCGTGGCGCTGCGCGAGTACCGGGTGCTGCGACCACACGGTGACACCGCCGACGTCTACGAGTGGATGACGCTGGCGCACCGCGGTCTCGGTGACAGCGACGCCGCCGAAGCCGACGTCACTGCCGCCGCCGCCATTCGCCGGCAGCTGGGCGGGTAGCCGAGGAGGGCCGCTTTCGGGCGGGAACTTTCGCCGTTGACAACGCTCAGGGGCGGGTTCATCCTGATGAACGGGGTATGTCCGGCTGCATCAGCCGCACGGCATGTTCACCGCCGGGAACATCAAGTGGACGCTGAGACAGCGGCCGTCGTATCTGCCGTCGAAGGATGAGGTGCTCGCGCATTTCGAGCACTGCCTGGACACCATCGCCAAGGACCAGCGCGTCGACCGTGATCTGTTCTTTCCGGAGGGCATCGCGCGGTGGCGCGGTGGCGTCATGTTCAGCGCGGTCGCGGCGGAGTTCACGGCGAGATTCAACGGCGCCAACGAGGACGAGGTGTGGGACTGGTTCCGGCGGTCCTACGGCCTATGGGCGACACCGCACACCGGCAACCTCTTCCTCGGGCTGCTCTCGGAGGCCGAGCGCGTGACGGTCGACTCCGCGCTGAATCAGGTGGTGATGGACCACCTGGTCGACGTGATCGACGACGACGAGCAGCCCCGGATGCTGTTGCGCAGCGGCGCCAGCCTTCCGCTGCGGCCGGGCAGTTGGATGGTCAATTGCACCGGGTACCTCAACCACCTGGATTTCCCGTACGAGCCGTACCTGTCGCCGAGCGGCACGACGCTGTCGATTCAGCCGCAGTCGGCGATCATGCATCTCACGTCGTTCGGCGCGTACTTCGGCACGCACCTGTTCCTCTCGGACCGGCTGTCCGACGCCGGGCTCTACGAGGTGGATCTCATGGAGTTGTACAACGCGTCGCGAAAAGTGTTCCCGCCCACGCTGTTCGCGCTGGCGGCGCACAATCTGAGCCTCTGCGTGGACGCTCTGCCGGCCTCGGCGTTCCGGGAGTGCGGGCTGGATTTCGACCGCTGGTATCCGCTGCCGCGACGATCGATCGCCCAGCTGAAGTTCCTGCGGCAGCACCGCGCAGATCGGGAGCGGGCGCGCCACGCCCTCGACACCGTCCGCGCGCGGTACGGCGTTCGTTGCGGACCGTTGAGCAGGGAGTTGCCCCGTATCGCCTGACGGCCTCAGCGTGAGGGCCACCGCATGGAGGCCAACGCGTGGAGGCCAACGCGTGGAGGCCACCGCGTGGAGTCCACGCGGCCCGTAGGATTCCTGCGCAATGAGCGCTCTCGACGTCATTTCCCGCTGGCCGGTGGCCAATGCCGCCGCCGCGGTGGTCGGCCCCGCCGGGGTGCTGGCGACCCACGGCGACGCCGCCCGATCGTTCCGGCTGGCATCGGTCACCAAGCCGCTGGCCGCCCGCGCCGTCCAGGTGGCGGTGGAGGAGGGCGCGCTGGAGTGGGACACCGCGGCCGGGCCGGAAGGTTCGACGGTGCGTCATTTGATGTCCCACGCGTCGGGTTTGGCGATGCTCGACGACCGGGTGCTGGCCGCGCCGGGAACCCGTCGGATCTACTCCAACACCGGGTTCAAGGTGGCCGCCGAGACGCTGGAGGCAGAGGCGGGCATCGAGTTCGACCACTACATCGAGGAAGCGGTGTTCGCTCCGCTGGGCATGGCCGACTCGCGGCTCGACGGCGGGGCGGCGGCCGCCGGGTACGGCGGCTGGTCGACCGTCGGCGATCTGACCCGGTTCGCCGCAGACCTATTGGCGCCGGTGACCGTGTCCGCGCAGACTCACGCCGAGGCGATCACGGTGCAGTTCCCCGGGCTCGACGGGGTGCTTCCCGGCTACGGTCCGCAGCGCCCCAACGACTGGGGCCTGGGCTTCGAACTGCGCGACAAGAAGTCCCCGCACTGGACGGGGGCGGACAACTCGCCGTCGACATTTGGCCACTTCGGCCAGTCCGGCACCTTCATCTGGGCTGATCCGGTTCGTGAGCTGGCACTGGTGGTGCTCACCGACCGAGATTTCGGTGAGTGGGCGTTGCCGCTGTGGCCTGCGGTTTCCGACGCTGTACTGGCTCAGTTTGGTGACGGACCGGCATAGCCGGGTGGCCGTTGGGCGCACCGGTGGGGGCCGGAGGTCACAAATCTCTGATGAGGCTCTGAGAGAAGTTGCGAGAGACTAGCGCAACAGGCGCCACACGAGGCACAATAGACACGCGAGACACACGAGTTGTAATGCTTCGAGTTCGTTGAGGTCGCTTGGGGAAGACGTCCCTCGTCGAACTGAAGGAGCAGCCAATGCGTGCGTCGAACCAATTCGCCGACGCGACTTCGGGCGTGGTCTACATCCACGCCTCGCCCGCGGCGGTGTGCCCACACGTGGAGTGGGCCCTTTCGTCGACCCTGAACTCCAGGGCGAAACTCACCTGGACCGCGCAGCCGGCACTGCCCGGGCAGTTGTGCGCCGTCACCAACTGGATCGGCCCGGTCGGCACCGGCGCCCGGTTGGCCGACGCGCTGCGCTCCTGGACGGTGCTGCGGTTCGAGGTCACCGAGGACCCGAGCGAGGGTGTCGACGGTCAGCGCTACTCGCACACCCCGCAGCTGGGGTTGTGGAGCGGCGCGATGAGCGCCAACGGCGACGTGATGGTCGGCGAAATGCGGTTGCGCACGCTGATGGAGCACGGCGCGGACTCGCTGGCCTCGGAACTGGACAACGTGCTGGGCACCGCCTGGGACGAGGCGCTGGAGCCCTACCGCAACGGCGGCGAAGTCGCCGACGTGAGCTGGCTGGACCGCGCCGTCGGAAGCTAATCCCGCGATCTTGGTGGTGGGAGGTTGAGCCGTTGACCTTTGGTCAGCGGCTCAACTGCGTTGCGGCGCTGACGCAATTCCGGTGCTGACTCAGGTGAGTGTGAGACGGCTCAGGTCCGTCCGCATCATTCGGACGTTGTAGTCGTTCCACTGGGACAGATTGTAGTACAGGTATTGCTCGTTGGCGCCGCCGTCGAGTTGCCCGGTGCCAGACAGCGGATGGATCATCGGCGCGTACATGCCTGCTCGACTGCCGAGCAAGCGCCCCTCCTGCACCGTGACGGTGTCCGACCAGACGCCCTGCGGCGTGTCGGACACGCGCATCACCACGCTGCCGCTACCGTCGGTGTACATCGCGACGTACTTGTCGAGATACGGGTTGTACTGCACGGATAGCTCGCTGACATTGCCGTGCCGGCCGCCGGCGTTGAGCAGCCCACCGGGCTTGAACAGTCCGGGCAGAATGAAGTTCAGCACCGCCTCGACCGGCCGGACGAAGAAGCCCAGGATGCCCTTCTGCGGCAGGATCGAACGGTTTCCGGCGGTGCCGATCACCGCCGTCGCGGCCGACGGGTCACCGGTGACCCACTTGCTCTGACCGCCTTGCTCGCCGGCGTAGTACTGATAGGCCGACAGATCCTCGAACTGGTTCTCCGGGACGCGGGCCACATAGGCCGATCCCTGCCGGCCCGCCGGGGTTCCGTACACGTAGATGTACCGATTGTCGTCCGCGTCGACGTCGCCGTCCTTGCCGTAGACCAAGGCGTTCTGCTGGAAGTTCGGATCCTTGTTCGACTCCCGCACGGTGTCTTTGAGCACCGTCCAGGTCTTGCCGCCGTCGGTGGATTTGGCGATCGCCGAGTAGTTGGTGGTCCAATGCCCGGCGGCGCCCCATTGCTTGATCGACATCACGGTGGCGTACTGGGTTACCTGCTCGGGGCCTGCCCCGGGGTCGCCTATGGCGATTCCGGCGGTGGGGATCATGGTGTAGGCCTTGCCCAGATGCGAGAAGCCCTGGTTCTTCTGGAACACCACGGGGTCGAGGATGACCTGCGCGGCGCCGATCGTCTTGTCTTTCAACCCATTTGGGTAGCTGGGTCCCCACCACTGGTTCCATTCGGGATGTGATCCCGGCCCGGTGCCGCCCGGTGTGACGATGGCGGTGTCGAAGCTCAGGCCGTTGCTCAGGTTGAGGTCGGTGGTCCGGAACAGCACATTGTTGCGCCAGCCGGTCTGGCGCTGCCGCTGGTCGAAGGTGTCCCCGAACAGCGCGTAGACGACGGGAGTCCCGTTCTGTGTTCCGCCGACCCACATGATGCCCAGGTCGGTGCCGCCGACCACCCACGGCGCGGTTGGACGACCCGTCGTCCAGCCCATCTGCTTGGCGCTCAGCGAACCGGAGATGCTCGGTTTCGTGCCCTGCGCGCCACTGAGGACGTATCCCGGGTCGGCCGACGGGCTGACGGCACTCGCGAGCGCGACCTCCTGCCGGACCTGCGGGACCGGCTCGGTCACCCCCTGGGATTGACCATGCGCGACAGACCGCAGCCGGTCCTCGCCGGAGGAGTCCTTCTCGGCGACGCGGCGGGTCCAAGCCGCCAGCGCCCAGGCCAGCGGAGAATGTGCGGGCAACGCGGGCCCGTTCCCGGCCAGCGGGGACAGTCCGGCGACGATCAGCAGTCCGGAGACCACCGTCTTCGTCGTCGCGGCTGCGGCTGGTGCTGCGTGGGCCAGATCGGTGACTGCGGCGGATACCCGGAGCGTCGGCACACGCACAGTGGACTCGGCGGAGCTCGCAATCACCTTGGCGGAAGCGAGGATTGGCGTCCAGTCGGTCAGCTGCGCGATACCCCGCACCGCGGCGGGCTCGGTGCTCCGGTCGAGCAAGTTACTGGGCGCCACGCCGTCCGGGGTGATGCCCTGGCGGCGCTTGGTCGGTTGAGTCAAGCCTTTCAGGCGGTCTGATGACGGGATGGTCCGCGGTGTTTCGCTGTCTCCGTCGCGGCCGGGCAGCGACAGCACTCGCGTATTCGAGCCGGGAGCGGTGACGAGATCGGAAGCGAACCGGTCCGCCCGCGCCTGCAGACGCGCGGCCCATGCCGACAGTCGATCGCCTCGCTTAGCGGTGGATTGGGTTGTCTCGCCTTGTGGTTCGGCAGCGCCGTCGCCAGGCGGCTGCTGGGATTGGCCGGCGCTGGTGGCTGAAGGGGTGGCCGTCGCTGTGGCCGTAGCGGCGTCGCGGATCCTCTGCAGTTTCGCCGCGATCCGATCGCCGGGCTTCGGCCGAGCGGGTGAGTCGGTCGAGGATTCCGACGTTGAACTGGATTCGTCGGCCAGTGCGATTCCGGCCCCGGTCGTCATGGCGGCGCCGATACCCAGCGCTACCGCCAGCGCACCGATCCTGCCGATGTATCTCGACGCAGCCACGCGATTGCCCCCATGAAACCGATGAATTGAGTTGCGAGGATTCTCGCACCCATGGGTGGCCACCATACGGAGGTTTCATCGTGGCGGGTTGGCTTGTCGGCCATGACTCCTGACTAGCGCAACCGGCTAATCGCGCTTCCAGAGGCAATCACCGGTCAGCGTGACGCTGAACAGCCAATCTGATGCCTCAAACGACACCGGCTGACCGGGATCCGCGGTGGCGGTCACCGGGTCGGCGATCTTGCCGCCGGTGGCGTCACTGTATTTGGTGGTGCAGACGGTGTCTGGGGTCTGCGGTGTTCCGGTCCACGTCCCGGCGAACATCTCCGCGTTGCGCACGCCTTGGCCGTGCAGCTGGAGGCCGGTGTCGTTGGAGAGCCAGCGGTCCGAACTCGGGTATTCGGCGGTGAACGCCTGCCAGGAGCCGCTGCGGCACTCGATGAAATTTCGTCGGCCGTCCTCGGCCTGCCCGGGCAGCTCCGTGACGGCGCCGTCCAGATTCTCCGCGCAGGACGCGTCGAGTGCCGGGGCAGGCGCGGGTTCTTGGCTGCCGGGGTCAGCGCTGGCGAGGGTGTACGCCAACGCGCCCCCACCCACCACGACGGTCGTTGCGGCGGCCGCGGTCAGGGCGAGGGCGCGTCGGTTCATGCTGATTTCACCGTAGACAGGTCCACCTGCTTAACCCGGACGTTGTAGCTGTTCCAATTCGACAGGTTGTAATACAGGTACTGCGCCCCGTCGCTGGTATCCGGGCTGGCGAGGCCGCCGGTGCCGGACAGCGGATGGATCATCGGCGCGTACCAGCCTGCAACGTTCCTCTCCACGACAATCGAATCCGACCACTCGCCTTGGGGCGTGTCAGACACCTTCATCACGACGTTGTTGCCACCGTCGGTGTACATCACGACGTACTTGTCGAGGTACTCGTTGTACTGCACCGAGATCTCACTGACATTGCCCTGGCCGCCTTTGGCGAAGGTTCCGCCCGGCTTGAATCCTGCCGGATATACGAGCTTCAGGAAGGCAACCACCGGGCTGAAGAAGAAGCCGAGGATCCCGGATTCCGGGAAGACCGAGGTCAGCGGCTCCATGCTGTCGAAAACGACGACGGCCTTTGACTGGTCGGTCGTCCAGGTCCCCTGCTCGGGTGAGGTGCCACCGGCGTAGTACTCGTATTTGTCGAGCTCCGTGATGTCCTTCTCGGGAACCCGAGCGAGGTACGCCGAGCCTTGCCGACCCGCCGGAGTGCCGTACACGTACACGTAACGCTCGTTGGTCTTCTCGCCGGCGGCGTTGTGAACGTACGACTGGTCATCCTTGGGGTCTCCGTAGACCAGCGCGTTCTGCTGCCAGTTCGCGTCGTTGCCGCTGGCGTACCGAATGGTCGTCGGATCGACGTTCCAGGTCTTGCCGCCGTCGGTAGAAACGGCGATAGCGGACCAGTTGGTGGTCCACTTACCCGGATCGCCCCACTTCTTGACGGACATGACGGTGGCGTACTGCGTCATGTCGGAGTCCTGGACAGCGCCATTGGGTCCGGTGCCCACCGGTTCGCCGTTCGCGTCCCGCGCATCCGGCACGGCGATCCCGGCGGTGGGAATCAGGGTGTACGTGGTGCCGGTGAAGCGGGAATCATCGGGCACGCGGATGATCTGTCCCGCCCCGACACGCTGACCGGGCGCTAAGGGATGCCACCAAGTGCCCTGCGTTACGTCGCCGCCGGGAAGAATGATGGCGTCATCGAAGGTGATGCCGTTAGTCAGGTCCGTGTCGGTCGTGCGGAACAGCACATTGTTGCGCCAGTCGCCCTTCATGCCGGTGTCCTGGAAGGTGTCACCGAATAGGGTATAGACGACCGGCTTGCCGTTCAGGGTGTACCCGCTGTCCCACATGATGCCCAGGTCGGTTCCGGCCACCCACCAGCCGTCGGTGGGACCACTCCCGCTGCCGTTGCCGGTGATCCAGTCTCCGACCTGGCGTGCGGTCAGGGAGCCGGGGACATCGGGCTTCGGGGCAGGTCCAGGACTCGAGTTGTTCGTCGTCGTGGTCGCCGCCGCGAGCTGGACGTCGTAGGTCTTCTGAGCCAACGGCTGATCACCCGGCGGGTTCGACTCACCGTCGACCGCGGACTGCAGCGCGTCGTCCTCGGAGATCTCCTTCTCCGACTCGCGGCGGGCGAAGGCCGCCAGTGCCCAGGCCAGCGGCGACTGCGCGGGCAGCGCCGGGCCAGTGCCGGCCAGCGGCGACAGCCCCGCGACGACCAGCAGGCTGGAGACCACCGTCGCCGCGGCGGATGCGGCGGGCTTGGCGATCTCGCCGAGGTCGAGCAGGTTGGCCAGCTGCGGGGGAGTCGAGGCAGAGGTGACGAACGCCGTCACCGGAGCACTGACGCTGTCCACCACCTTGCTGGCGGCGGTGAACGCGCCACTCAGCGGTGCGGCGTCGACGTCGGCCAGCTTGGAGACGCGGGCAGTGACCCCGTCGGCGCCGCGAACCAATTCGGGTGCCGGGCCGGAGTAGACCCGTACCGCGGATTCGGATTTGCGCGAGGTCACCCGCTCGACCGCGGAGGCGGGGTCCGGAGAGCCGGCGGGCTTGTCCGAGGAAGCCACCAGCGGCTTCTCGACGACCGTGGTCAGCGTCGCGGCGCGCTCCTGGAAGCGCTTCGTGACGCGGTCGGCGATGTCGGAGAGCTGGGGCGCCTTCGGGGCGACGGCCGGGGTGCCCGCCGGCGGGGTCGTATCGCCCTGAGGCTGCGGGGCCGGCGCGTCCGGCGCTTCAGCGGGTGCTTCGACCTTGGCGGCGGGGGCCTCGGTGGGCTTGGACACCTGCTGGGACTGCTTGATCCGGGCCTGCCAGCGGCTGCTGCGAGAACTGCTGTCGCTCGGGCTGGTCGCTGAGGTGGCCTTGTCAGCGGCGGCGCTGCTGTCGCTGGTCGACCGCCGCGACTCGGAGGCCCCCGACACCGCCGAGTTGATCGCCTTGCGGAACTGGTCGCCGAGGCTGGGCCGCGTGCTCCGCGCCTGCTGGCCGGACGTCGAACCAGTGGTGGACACGCTGCCGGTGGAGTCGCTGCTGGTGGACGCGCCGCTCGGCGACGAATCGCCGCCGGAAGTACTGCCCGAGCTCGACGAAGACGAGGAGCCCGAACCATCATTTGCCAGGGCGATTCCGGCGCCGGTCGTCATGGCGGCTCCGACGCCGAGCGCCACTGCCAGCGCGCCAACTCTGCCGATGTACTTGGATGCGTCCACGCCGAAATGCCCTTCGTTTGACCATCCCCGCCGTGGGGATTCTCGCACCTTTCACAGGCCCTCAGTGTGCGGACACGGCGACCTCGAAAAAGTATGGATGAGCCTACAACCGCGGCACCTCACCTGTCACATTCATCACAGGAATAACAGGCGTGTCAGACTTGCCAACGCCAACACGCTCCGCGCGGAACGCTGTGGCGGCCAAAGGCCCATTCACCGCCACAGCGTTCCGCACGGAGCGTGCTGGCGACCGGTGGTGGCCCGAGGTTGTCGACCGGTGGGGCCCAAGGCGATGGGCCGCAGGCCGCGTTACTGAAGCGACGCCCGATGCCTAGCGCAGACATAGCTTTGACCCATTCGGCGCCCATCGGCGCTTCGTAACTTCGTTTATGCCCAGCGAGATCGCTCGGCCGACCAACGAAGGAGAACCACGTGACACTGCGCCGCTTCATCGCCGCGTCCGCACTCACCGCTGGCCTCGGCGCCGCCGGTTTCAGCATGGCCCTGGGCGCCGCCGCAGCCCAGCCGAATCAGCCGAGCCAACCGAATCAACCCGGCCAGTGCTCGCAGCCCGCGCACTGCCAGGAGGTCAACGGCAAGCAGCTCCGCGACCGTGGCGTGGACGACGCCCGGCGCGACCACCAGCCGTTCCTGCGCGAGGGCCAGCGCGTCCAGCCGATGATGTCCGGCGACAACCGCGGCTGGGGCTACTGGTTCAACGGAATCTGGAACTGGCTGTAGACCGACGCTGTCTTGAGTGCGCTGAGATCGCGAATCTCGCCGAAACTGCGACCTCAGCGCACTCAGGACGCGAAACCTGCCTCACCGCACGCAGGATGGGGCGGATCGAAACCCTGCGAACGCCAAACCGCCCGGGCTCGCGAACGAGCCCGGGCGGCGAAGGTTAACCGGCGAAGGCCACCCGGCGAAGGCCACCGAGCGAAGGCCACCCGGCGAAGGCTCAGCAGGGAGAGATCTACAGCGGGATGTTCTTGTGCCGGCCGCGCCGGTGCGGGGCTTCGGCGAGGGCCTGGGCCAGCTTGGAGCGGGTGTGGGCCGGGTCGATCTTCTCGTCGACCACGCCGATCTCGATGGCCGAGTCGACGCCGCCGGCGATCCGCTCGTGCTCGATGGCCAGTTCCTCGTGCAGCGCCTCGCGCTCATCGTCGGGAGCGGCGGCGAGCTTGCGCTTGTGCAGGATCCCGACGGCGGCCTTGGCGCCCATCACGGCGACCTCGGCGTCCGGCCAGGCGAACACCTTGGTGGCGTTGAGCGAGCGGGAGTTCATCGCGATGTAGGCGCCGCCGTAGATCTTGCGGGTGACCAGCGTGACGCGCGGGACCGTGGACTCGCCGAACGCGTGCAGCAGTTTGGCGCCGCGGCGCACCACGCCGCCCCACTCCTGGTCCACGCCGGGCAGGTAGCCGGGCACGTCGACGACGACGACCAGCGGGATGCCGAAGGCGTTGCACAGTCGCACGAACCGGGCGGCCTTCTCGGCGCTCTCGGAGTTCAGGCAGCCACCGAGGCGCAGCGGGTTGTTGGCCAGCACACCGACGGTGCGCCCGGCCAACCGGCCCAGGCCGACGACCATCGACGGCGCCCACTTGGCCTGGAATTCCTCCAGCGGCGCGTCGTCGTCTAGCAGGGCGTTGACCAGCGGGTGCACGTCGTAGGCGCGCTTGGGGGACTCGGGCAGCAGGGCGTGCAGGTCGGTGTCGCCGGCCTCGGCCTTGCTGCGGTCGAAGTGGCCCTGCTGGCAGAACAGTCCGACCAGCCGGCGGCCGCGGGCGTAGGCGTCGGGCTCGTCGTCGGCGACGATGTGGCACACGCCGGACTTCTTGTGGTGGGTCTCGGGCCCGCCGAGGGAGGCCATGTCGACGTCCTCGCCGGTGACGCTGCGCACCACGTCCGGGCCGGTGACGAAGATGCGGCTGTCCGGGGCCATCACGATGACGTCGGTCAGCGCCGGGCCGTAGGCGGCGCCGCCGGCGGCGAAGCCGACCACCACCGAGATCTGGGGGATGTAGCCGGAGGCGCGGATCATCGCCTCGAAGACCAGGCCGACGGCGTGCAGGGCGCGCACGCCCTCGGCCAGCCGGGCGCCGCCGGAGTGCCAGATGCCGACGATCGGGCTCTGCTCGTTGATCGCGATGTCGTAGGCGTTGACGATGTGCGCGCAGCCGTCGACGCCCATCGCGCCGCCCATCACGGTGCCGTCGGTGCAGAACGCGATGGTGCGCACGCCGTTGACCGTGCCGGCGGCGGCGAGGATGCCGGACTTGTCGCGCTCGTGCAGCAGTTCGACGGTGCCGTCGTCGAAGAAGGCGGACAGCCTCAGCAGCGGGTCCCGGGGGTCCACTGATTCATTGACCGGGTCGGGGGCCATCGTTGTCATTTCTTCTCCTCAAGCGCCGCAGTTGTCGGCTCAGTATTTGCCGAAAACGAGCGCGACGTTGTGCCCGCCGAATCCGAACGAGTTGTTGATTGCGTATTGGTAGTGGCCCTTGCGGGGGGCTCCGGAGACCACGTCGAGATCGATCTCGGGGTCGAGGTTCTCCAGGTTCTTCGTCGCGGGGATGACGCCGTCGCGCAGGGCCTGGATGGTCAGCACCGACTCGACCGCGCCGACCGCGCCGACGGAGTGTCCGAGCGCGCCCTTGGGGGCGTAGACGGCTGGGCGGTGGCCCTTCATCGCGTTGTTGATGGCCTTGCCTTCGGCGACGTCGCCGACGCTGGTGCCGGTGGCGTGCGCGTTGACGTGGTCGATATCGGTCGGCTGCAGGCCGGCGAGTTCGATCGCCCGGCTCATGGCGTGTCCGGCGCGCTCGCCGTTGGGGTCCGGGGCCACCATGTGGTAGCCGTCGGAGGTGATGCTGGCGCCCATCAGGCGGGCCAGCGGCTTGGCGCCGCGGCCCAGAGCGTGTTCTTCGGTCTCGATGACCAGCAGGCCGGCGCCTTCACCGAAGACGAAGCCGCTGCGATCCCTGTCGAACGGGCGGCAGGCGCCCTCGGGGTCGTCATTCTTGGTGGAGAGCACGATGCGCATCTGGGCGAAGCCCGCGATCGGCACGGCTTCGATCTTGGTCTCGACGCCGCCGCAGATCGCGATGTCGGCCTCGCCGAGGATGAGGTTGCGCCAGGCCTGGGCGATGGCCTCGGATCCGGAGGCGCACGCCGAGATCGAGGTGAGCACCCCGGCCTTGGCGTGGCGCTCCAGTCCGATGGCCGCCGCCGAAGCGTTCGGCATGTACTGCTGCACGACCAACGGAGAAACCGCCCGCAGTCCCCGCTCGCGCATACCGTCGTATGCGAAGACGAGGGACTCGGCGGCGCCCATGCCGGTGCCGATCGACACCAGCAGACGACGTTCGTCGACCTCGGGGGAACCCGCAGCTTCCCAGACGCGGCGACCCATGATGGTCGACATCCGCTGCAGGTAGGCCATCCGGCGGAGCTCGACCTTGGTCAGCCCGTCCTCGAAGTCCTCCAGGAGATGACCGCCGATACGGACCGGCAGGTCGTACTCCTCGATGAATGGATCTTCGAGTTTGCGGATTCCGGACTCGCCGGCGAGCAGCTTGGTCCAGGTGTCCTCTGCGTTGGTGGCCAACGCGGTCGACGTCGCGACAGCTGTCACGACCACATTGGGGAGCCCATTTCCGGTCGTCAGCGCCATGGGTCTTGCGGGTTTCCCTTCCGAATCAGACGAATTTCGTCCCGTTTTTCGTTGCTTCAGTGCGAGATTACGCGGTCTAGTACTTGCCGAACGCGAGCGCGACGTTGTGTCCGCCGAATCCGAACGAGTTGTTGATCGCGTACTTGTAGTCGCCGTAGCGGGGTTCGCCGTGGACGACGTCCAGGTCGATCTCCGGGTCCGGCGTCTCGTAGTTCAGCGTCGGGGGGATGACGCCGTCACGCAGCGCCATCACCGTCAACACCGATTCGAGGGCGCCGACGGCGCCGATCGAGTGGCCCAGAGCCGACTTCGGCGCGTAGACCGCGGCCTCACCGCACCCGGCAACCCGGATGGCGGCGGCCTCGGCGGTGTCGCCGATCGGGGTGGCGGTGCCGTGCGCGTTGATGTGGTCGATGTCCTTGGCCTCCAGGCCTGCGGTTTCCATCGCCCGCTTCATCGCGTGGCCGGCACGCTTGCCGTCCGGCGCCGGGGCCACCATGTGGAAGGCGTCCGAGGTGACACCCGCGCCCATCAGGCGTGCCAGCGGCTTGGCGCCACGGGCCAAGGCGTGCTCCTCGGTTTCGATGATCATCATCGCGCCGGCTTCGCCGAAGACGAACCCGTCGCGGTCCTTGTCGAACGGGCGGGATGCCGCAGCGGGGTCGTCGTTGCGGGTGGACATGGCGCGCATCATCGAGAACGCCGCGATCGGCAGCGCCTCGATCATGCCCTCCACGCCGCCGCAGACGACGAAGTCGGCATCGCCCATGACGATTTGCCGCCAGGCGTGGGCGATGGCCTCCGACCCGGAGGAACACGCCGACACCGGGGTGATGACCCCGGCGCGGGCGCCCAGCTCCAGGCCGGCGACCGCCGCCGCGCCGTTGGGCATGATCATCTGAACGGCGAGCGGGGAGACCTTGCGGATCCCGCCCTCGTTCATCGAGTCATAGGTTTCGACGATCTTCTCGCCGCCACCGAGACCGGTGCCGATGACCACCGCGAAACGATCCGGGTCGACGTCGGGCTTGTCCGCCTTCTCCCAGAGTCGGGTGGCCACCAGCTTCGACATCCGCTGGACGTAGGACATGCGGCGCATCTCGATGCGCGACATGTGGTCGTCGACGTTGTCCACGAGGTGGCCACCGATGCGAACCGGAAGGCCCCACTTGGTGACGAAGTCGTCCTCGAGGATGCGGATACCGCTCTCGCCGGCAAGCAGGGCCTTCCACGTGCTCTCGGAGTCGGCTCCCAGCGCCGTGGTGGCTTCAACAGCGGTCACCACGACGTTGGGGAAACCGCCGTTGGCAGTGGAAGGACGGGTCACGAGTTCGAGCCGAACTTATCGCGCAGGGCGGCGGCGGCCTCGGGGTTCTCGGCTTCCAGGGTCTGGATGTAGGAGACCACGTCACCGACGGTGCGCAGGCCGGCGAGATCCTCATCGGGGATCTTCACGCCGTACTTGTCCTCGGTCTGCACGGCGATCTCGACCATCGACAGCGAGTCGATGTCCAGGTCATCCACGAAGGACTTCTCCATGGTGACCTCAGAGGGCTCGATACCGGTGACCTCTTCGATGATCTCGGCGAGACCGGCGATGATTTCTTCCTGGCTGGCGGCCACGATGTGGCTCCCTTCATTGGTTTGGCGCTTCCCGGTTGAGAGGCGCTTTGGGGGTGGAACTCCTGGATTGAGACGCCTATAGGTTGGCGACACCGTCCAAGTCTTCGGGGGTCTTGATGGCCAGCGTCGGAACTCCCTTGAGTTCGCGCTTGGCGATGCCGACCAGCGTTCCCGCGGGCGGGAACTCGGCGATCCCGGCGACCTCGCGCTCGCGCAGGGTCGCGGTGCACAGGTCCCAGCGCACCGGACGGGTCAACTGGTTGACCAGCTTCTCCATCGCGTCGGCCGCGGAGGAGACTGGCTTGCCGTCGGCGTTGGACAGCAGCGTCGCGGTCGGCTCGGAGGTTTTGACCTCGGCGGCCGCGGCGGCGTAGGCGTCCTGCGCCGACGCCATGAACTGGGTGTGGAACGCGCCGGCGGTGGCCAGCTGGCGGACCCGGGCCTTGGCCGGCGGGTTCTCGGCGAGCTTGGCCAGCGCGTCGAGGCGGCCGGCGGCCACGATCTGTCCGGCGGCGTTGCGGTTGGCCGGCGTCAGGTCGAGGTCGGCCAGGGCGGCCAGCACCTCGGCCTCGTCGCCGCCGAGCACCGCGGACATCCCGGTGGGGGTCTCGGCGCACGCCTTGGCCATCTCCCGGCCGCGGGTGGCGGCCAGCGCGACGGCGTCGTCGGCGCTGATCACGCCGGCGATCGCATAGGCGGCGATCTCGCCGACGGAGTGCCCGGCCACGATGCGGGCCCGGTCGGCCAGCAGGCCGCGGTTGCTCAGCTGCTGAGCGGCCAGCAGGGTGGCGGCCACCACCAGCGGCTGGGTGATCGCCGTGTCGGTGATCTCCTCGGCCTCGGCGGTGGTGCCCAGGCGGGCCAGGTCCAGGCCACTGGCCGCGGACCAGGCCGCGATTTGGTCAGCTGCGCCGGGCAGTTCCAGCCAGGGGTTCAACATCCCCGGCGTTTGGGAACCCTGCCCAGGGCAGAGCAGCGCGATAGTCGGTTGCACGTCTCTAAGAGAACACTGTGGGAACGGTTTTACGCGGTGTGCGAGATTATGAATGTCGTCTTATATTTTTGTGGAGATCCTACAAAAATGCACGTGGGGATGCCGTTTTCAGCCCCGCGGGGGCTACAAATAATTAAGAGCTGGGATGAAGTCGCCCCAAAGTCGCTGCGACCCGCAACACATACGCGTCCCGCGGCACCGCGGGATCACGTCCGGTGAAGTCGGCGATCCGGCGCAACCGGTACCGCACGGTGTTGGGGTGCACGAACAGCTTGCGGGCGCACGCCTCGATCGCGCCACCGGAATCCAGGTACGCGTCCAGCGTCTCGGCCAGCGCGGGGCCGGCGTCGGCCAGCGGCCGCATCACATCGGTGTGCAGCGCGGCGATGGCCGCGGCGTCACCCATCAGCGCCCGCTCCGGGAGCAGCTCGCGGGCGGCCACCGGGCGCGGCGCGGTGCTCCAGCCCGCGACGGCGTTGATCCCGGCGATCGCCTCCTGCGCCGAGTGATAGGCCGCGGTCAGGCTCGGCGCCGTCGGGCCGATCACCACCGGCTCGTCGGCGAAGGCGCTGAGCAGATCGGACAGGAACTTGTCGGTCTGGCTGAGCGGGCCGCCCACGATGGCGACCAGCCAGGTGCCGTGCACATCGGTCAGCGCGGCGCGACCGTGCCGGGCGGCGATGGCCCGGATGTTCTCGATCGCGGCGCCCTCGTCCAGGTCGGGTATCGGCGTGCCGACCAGCACGGTGGCCGGGGCGTTGGTGTCCCAGTTCAGCGCCGCCGCCCGCGACAACAGCTCCGCGCCGGTGTCGCCGCGCACCACCGCGTCGACGACGCTGGCCTCCATTCGGGCGTCCCACGCGCCGCGCGCCTCGGCCGCGTTGGCGTAACTGGAGGCGGCCACGAACGCCAGGTCACGGCTGTAGCGCAGGATTCCGATGGTCAGCGCGGTCAACTGCGCCTCCGAGCGGGCCAGCAGCGGCACCACCTCTTCGAAGAACTCCATCGTCACCCGCACCATCTCGACGGTCTGGCGCAGCGAGATCCGCCGGGTCAGGTCCTGCGGGGTCAGCGCGAAGGCCTCGGCGGTGTGGTCGACGTCGCGGTCCGGGTCGGCCATCCAGTCCACGAAGTTCACCACCGCGGTCTGCACCACCAGCTGCACCCCGGCCCGCTGGGCGGCGTCCAGGTCGTTGAAGAACGGCAGCCGGTCGGCCATCACCCCGACGGCTTCGGTGGACAACCGGCCCGAGTACTGCTTGAGCCGGCGCAGCGTCGACTCCGGCACGTTCGCCAGCAGCGCCAACGGCGGACGCGCCGGCGTGAAGCGGGTGTCGGGCACAGCTAAAAGCTACGCGCTTCCGGTGTCCCGGTACGACACACCGGCCGCCTGCACGTCGTCGATCTGGTACTCCTTGGCCGCCTCGGCCGCGACCGACATGTCGATCGCGCCGTCGCGGGCCAGCGCCACCAGCACCCCGACCACCACCGACTCGGCGTCGGTGTTGAAGTAGCGCCGCGCCGCCGGGCGGGTGTCGGAGAACCCGAAACCGTCGGTGCCCAGGGTCAGATAGGTGCCCGGCACCCACGGCCGGATCTGCTCGGGCACCGCCCGCATCCAGTCCGAGACCGCCACCACCGGCCCGGCCGTTTCGGACAGCGCCCGGGTGACGTGGGGGATCGGGGCGCCGTCGCCGGCGCGATCGGGATGGCGCAGCAGTTCCTTCTCCACCTCGACGCCGTCGCGGTTGAGCTCGCCCCAGCTGGTCACCGACCACACGTCGGCCGCCACATCCCACTTCTCGGCCAGCATGCCCTGGGCGCGCAGCGCTTCGGGCATGCCGACCCCGGAGGCCAGGATCTGCGCGGTGTGGGCGCGCGACTCGGGCGCCTGCCGGTAGCGGTACATGCCGCGCAGCAGGGCGTCGACGTCGAGCCCCTCCGGTTCCGCGGGCTGCGGGTAGGGCTCGTTGTAGATGGTCATGTAGAAGTAGATCTTCTCCGGGTTCGGGCCGTACATCCGGGCCAGGCCGCTTTCGATGATGTGCGCGATCTCGAAGGCGAACGCCGGGTCGTAGCTGACCACCGCCGGGTTGGTCGCCGCCAGCAGCAGCGAGTGACCGTCGGCGTGCTGCAGGCCCTCGCCGGTCAGCGTGGTGCGCCCGGCGGTCGCGCCGAGCACGAACCCGTGCGCCATCTGGTCGGCGGCGGCCCAGAAATTGTCGCCGGTGCGCTGGAACCCGAACATCGAGTAGAAGATGTAGATCGGGATCATCGGCTCGTTGTGGGTGGCATACGAGGTGCCGACGGCGATGAACTCGCCGGTGGAGCCGGCCTCGTTGATGCCCTCGTGCAGGATCTGGCCGGTCTCGCTTTCCTTGTAGGCCAGCATCAGTTCGGCGTCCACCGACCGGTACAGCTGGCCGTTGCGGTTGTAGATCTTCAGCGTCGGGAACCAGGAGTCCATCCCGAAGGTGCGGGCCTCGTCGGGAATGATCGGCACGATCCGGGAGCCGATGTTCTTGTCCCGCAGCAGTTCCTTGAACACCCGAACGGTGGCCATGGTGGTGGCCACCTCCTGGTTGCCGGACCCCTTCTTCACCGACTTGTAGGCGTCGGGCCCGGGCAGCGTCAGCGCCTTGGCCTTGGTGCGCCGCTCCGGCAGGAACCCGCCGAGGGCTTCGCGGCGGTCGAGCATGTAGCGGATCTCCGGGGCCTCGGGCCCGGGGTGGTAGTACGGCGGCAGGTACGGGTCGGCCTCCAGCTGGGCGTCGGTGATCGGCACCCGCGCGGTGTCCCGGAACGCCTTGAGGTCGTCGAGCACCAGCTTCTTCATCTGGTGGGTCGCGTTGCGGCCCTCGAAATGCTTGCCGAGGGTGTAGCCCTTGATGGTCTTGGCCAGGATCACCGTCGGCTGACCGTGGTGGTCCAGCGCGGCCCGGTAGGCGGCGTAGATCTTGCGGTAGTCGTGACCGCCGCGCTTGAGCCGCCACAGGTCGTCGTCGGAAAGATTTGCGGCCAGTTGCTTGGTGCGCGGGTCCCGGTTGAACCAGTTCTCCCGCAGGAACGCGCCGTCATTGGCGCGGATGGTCTGATAGTCGCCGTCGGGGGTGTTGTTCATCAGGTTGACCAGAGCGCCGTCCTTGTCGGCGTGCAGCAGCGCGTCCCATTCGCGGCCCCACACCACCTTGATGACGTTCCAGCCCGCGCCGCGGAAGAACGACTCGAGCTCCTGGATGATCTTGCCGTTGCCGCGGACCGGGCCGTCGAGGCGCTGCAGGTTGCAGTTGATGACGAAGGTCAGGTTGTCCAGGCCGTCGTTGGCGGCGACCTGCAGCAGGCCGCGGCTTTCCGGCTCATCCATCTCGCCGTCGCCCAGGAACGCCCAGACGTGCTGGTCGGAGGTGTCCTTGATGCCGCGGTCGTGCAGGTAATGGTTGAACCGGGCCTGGTAGATGGCGTTCATCGGGCCCAGGCCCATCGACACCGTCGGGAACTCCCAGAAGTCCGGCATCAGTCGCGGGTGCGGGTAGGACGGCAGACCGCCGCCCGGGTGGGAGTGCTCCTGCCGGAACCCGTCGAGGCGGTCCGCCGACAGCCGGCCCTCGAGGAAGGCGCGGGCGTAGATGCCGGGGGAGGCGTGGCCCTGGACGAAGATCTGGTCGCCGCCGCCGGGGTGGCCCTTGCCGCGGAAGAAGTGGTTGAAGCCGACCTCATACAGCGAGGCCGACGACGCGTAGGTGGAGATGTGGCCGCCGACGCCGACGCCCGGGCGCTGGGCGCGATGCACCATGATCGCGGCGTTCCACCGGATCCACTGCCGGTAGCGGCGTTCGAGTTCCTCGTCGCCGGGGAACCACGGCTCCAGCTCGGTGGGGATGGTGTTGACGTAGTCGGTGGAGGTGAGCGCGGGGATGGCCACCCGCTGCTCGCCGGCGCGCTCCAGCAGCCGCAGCATCAGGTACCGCGCGCGGGCCGGGCCGGAGCGCTTGAGCATGTCGTCGAAGGACTCCAGCCACTCGCCGGTCTCCTCGGTGTCGATGTCGGGCAGGTACGACGCGACGCCTTCGCGGATCACCCGCACCCGGTCATGCTCGGCGGACGACGGCTGCTTGGCGAACTCGGGGGACAACTTCAGCTCCTTGCTCGGCGGGGGACGCCGACGGGGTTTTCTGGCGCGACGCCCTCTTATCAAACCCCAACTCACGCTTGCGTGTAAGGCGGATGTGCGGTCCCGACGCCACGATCGGAAACCCGGTTGCGAGCAACCGGAAGCGCTACCAACCGGTAACCTCTCGGCTGTGATTGACGGCGGCCGAATCCGGACCGGTGGACGGCTGATCGGTGGGGCCGCCGCGGTGCTGATCGGCGTCATCGGATGCAGCGCCATCACCGACGGCGAGGGCGTCGCGAACCAGGAAGAAGCCCCGGCGTTTCGCACGTCGGTGTCGGTGTCGGCGTCGGCCGCGGAGGTGACGTCGAGCGCGAAGGCGGCCGAACGCGCCGCCGCGGAAACCACCAAGGCGATCTACGGGGTGTGCGAGACCATGGCCACCAGCAGCGCCGACGCGGTCAGCAAAGTCAACACCTACGTCTCGGCGGTCAACGGCAACGGTGATCCGGCCGTCAGCAAGCAGCCGGCCGTCGACGCGCTGAACAACAGCGCCGACAATGTGGAGACCGGCGTCACCGCCGCGGTCACCGGCGATCTGGGGGACGCGCTGACCGCCTGGGTCGCGGCGGCCCGGGCCACCGCGGACAGCATCGCCAACGACGCCTCGCCGACGGATTTCAACGCGTCGGTGATGCAGGTGAACTCCGCCCGGAAGACGGCGCTGGAACTGTGCGATTCGACGTATCGGTGATGTGGATGTCGCGGCGGCGGCTGCTGTGCGACGATGAATCCCGCGGCAAAGCCGCGTTGACGTGAAGGAGGACCCACGGTGGTGGCGGCCGACGGCGCCCCTGACTACGCCCAGCGACTGGGCATTCAAAAGGATCAGGTCGTCCAGGAACTGGGGTGGGACTCGGACACCGACGACGACATCCGGCTCGATATCGAAGAGGCCAGCGGGTCCGAACTGCTCGATGAGGACACCGACGAGGTCGTCGATGTGGTGCTGCTGTGGTGGCGCGACGACGACGGGGACCTGGTGGACGCGTTGATGGACGCCATCACTCCGCTCGCCGAAGACGGCGTGATCTGGGTGCTGACCCCCAAGACCGGCCAGGACGGCCACGTGCATCCCGCCGAGATCGCCGAGTCCGCGCCGACCGCCGGGCTGATGCAGACGTCCTCGGCCAACCTGGGCGCCTGGATCGGCAGTCGGCTGGTGCAGCGCAAGTCCAAGGCAGCCGGGAGACACAGCTGATGGTCGCAGTGGGGGAGCAGGCCCCCGACTTCACCCTCAAGGACCAGAACAACCAGGTGGTGCGGCTGTCGGACTTCCGCGGTGAGCGCAATGTGCTGCTCGTCTTCTTCCCGCTCGCGTTCACCGGCATCTGCCAGGGCGAACTCGACGAGATCCGGGATCATCTGCCGCGGTACGAGAACGACGACACCGTCACCCTCACCGTCTCGGTGTGCGCGTCGCCGACGCACAAGGTGTGGTCGGTTACCAACGGCTTCACCTTCCCGCTGCTGGCGGACTTCTGGCCGCACGGTGAGGTCGCGGAGCTCTACGGGGTGTTCAACGCCGAAAACGGCGTGGCCAACCGCGGCACCTTCGTCATCGACAAGTCCGGCGTCATCCGCTTCGCCGAGTGCAAGCAGCCCGGCGAGGTTCGTGACCAGCAGGTTTGGGTTGACGCGCTGGCGTCGCTGGAGGCCTGAGATTTTGAGCTGGCACTCGCCGAGCGTGTAGCCTGCAGCGGTCCGGGCGTGTAGCTCAGTGGTAGAGCTCTGGTTTTACACACCAGCGGTCGGCGGTTCGATACCGTCCACGCCCACCAGTATCACCCCAGTTCAGGGGCAGGATTTATCTGTAACCGGGTCTCTCGCAGGGGCGGTTCGATGACCCAGGTTGACCCATTCGGCATCTAATCGGCTCGCGATGACCCGGCGGTGGGTCACTCGTCGTCCTTCTCGGACTGTCGCTGGCCGGTCACCTTCGACAAGGAGGCCGCCGCGGCGGCGAGTGCGCTGTCGTTCGCGTGCGCGTACACCGAGAGCGTGAACCTCGCGTCGGTGTGGCCCAACCACGCGGCGATCACCGCGGCCGGCACACCGTCGAGGTGCATGAGCGTCGCGCAGCTGTGGCGTGCGTCGTGCAGCCGGATGTGGGGGAGGTGCGCCGCCGCCAGAGCCTCGCGCCACGCCTTGCTGAGTGTGTCGGGGTGCGGCGGGGCGCCGGCATCATCGACGACGACCAGACCGGAGGACGGCAAGGGCGGCACCCGGACGGTGACGGGGCGGGCCACCGGGCGGCAGTGGCTCGGCCTCACCGCGGGGCGGGAGCACTGGCTGCGGCAGGCAGCGGCGTGCCGGGAGACAGCACGGATGCTCCGCGTCGAGCGGTCGGCTGCCGAAGCGCAGCAGGCCGGCGGTGAGACGGTGACCGACGCCGGGAAGCAGGTGCTCGGAGCGCCTACTCCCACACCGGTGTCGAAGCTCGCACTGGTGTCCTCCGACCCCACCGAACCGATCGATGCCGAGATCGTCGACGAGTCTCCGGTCGCGCCGACATCGACGACCAACGATCTCGCCGTGGATGATGCAGTGGAAGGCGAACTGGTGACGGACTGGGAGGACGGTGACCAGGCGATGTGGGAGCGCATTCGCGAGATCGAGGGCAAGCTGCGCGGCGAGCGTGACCCGGACACCCTGCTCTGGACCGGCATGACGCCGGGCCTGGGGCGCATCGCGAACATCGCGGAACGGGACGGCGTCTACTACCACGGCGTCATCGAGCCGATCCTGGCCCGGATCAGCGCGAGGGTGCCGGCCAACGTCCTGATCGAGCCCCGCAATGGCAACCGCGAGAACAAGATCTCCGGACTGTCCCTGTCGTACAACGTGCTCGTGTTCGGCGCCCCGGCGACGGCGAAGACCACGTCCATGGCCACCGCGGAGAGCGCTGTGCCGTTCCCCCCGGGCATCGCCGTCAAGCCGAGCGGCACCGCCGAGGGACTGGTCAAGGCCGCCCGGCGCAAGGTCGGGGGTGGGCACGGGCACCTGCCGGAACAGAAGATCATCGCGACCAGCGTGTTCGGCTGCACCGACGAGATCGGGACCGTGAAGTCCGAGCTCAAGCGCGACGCGAGCAAGTACATCTACCACGTGAATTCGGCGTACTTCGGCAACTCGGTGCTCGGCCAGACCGCGAGCGAGGACTCCCGGGATGTGACCATCCCGCCTCACGGCGTGCGCATGTCGCAGCTGTTCGGCGCACAGCCGCAGTTGTGCTCGGAGCTAACAACAGCACCGCAGGTCACAGCCCCGCCACCCAAGCTACCCGCCAGTAATGTCCTAAGTCAGCAGACCGGCGCCCTGTGGGCGCACCGTGGTGCGCGAAGATTCGGCGGTGCTCACCTGTTGTGCTCGCTTTCGCGGCGGAGCATCGTTGATGGTGTTCGTCGTGGTCGTCCCCGTAAAGACCTTGGTGCTGTGAGCCTGTAAGTCAGCATGGTGGCGGAGGGCTTCCACGGGAACCGTGGATTGGTGCCTTGAGCCCGTGCGTCAGACTTCCGACTCTCCCCGCCCTCCCCACGACGGACACCTTCGATAGCGGATATGACAGAAGGGAGCGGCACCGTGGAGGTGATTCACCCGCGCTGCGCGGGCCTGGACATTTCGAAAAGGGACGCCAAAGTGTGTGTCCGGATCAACGGCGCCGGCCGCCGAAAGACCACCGAAACCGTCACTACGTTCGGAGCGACCACCCGCCAGATCATGGCGTTGCGGGATCACCTGGTCGCGCAGAAGGTTTCGTGCGTGGTGATGGAAGCCACCGGCGATTACTGGAAGCCGTTCTACTACCTGCTGGAGGACCTCGCCGAGGTTGAGGTGATGCTGGTCAACGCCCGCCACGTCAAGAACCTCCCCGGCCGCAAAACCGATGTCGCCGACGCCACCTGGCTGGCCCAACTCGGCGCCCATGGTCTGGTCCGCGGCTCGTTCGTTCCACCGCCCCCGATCCGGGCGCTGCGGGATCTGACCCGCACCCGTACTGCGGTCACCCGGGAGCGGACTCGCGAGATCCAGCGGCTGGAAAAACTGCTCGAGGACGCCGGCATCAAACTGTCGTCGGTGGCCGCCGACCTCAACGGCAAATCGTCGCGGGCGATGATCGCCGCTTTGCTCGCCGGGCAAACCGCCACCGCCGTCATGGCTGATCTGGCCCAGAAACAACTGCGTAGGAAAATCCCGGAACTCACCGAAGCCCTCTACGGGCGGTTCACCGAGCATCACGCGTTCCTGACCCGCATGCACCTGGCTCTCATCGACCAGCACACCGCGGCCATCGAGGCGCTCACCGAGCGGATCGAGGTGGTGATGGAACCCTTTCGTCATTTCCGGGGCCTGATCTGCACCATCCCCGGCATCGGCGGACTCACCGCAGACGTCGTCGTCGCCGAAACGGGCGCGGACATGGCCAAGTTCCCTACCGCCGCGCACCTGGCATCGTGGGCCGGCGCCGCCCCGGGGAACAACGAATCCGCTGGCAAGGTGAAGTCACGGCGCACCCGGCCGGGCAATCCGTACCTGCAGGGCGCACTCGGCAC
This sequence comes from Mycolicibacterium brumae, assembly GCF_025215495.1. Classification (NCBI taxonomy): domain Bacteria; kingdom Bacillati; phylum Actinomycetota; class Actinomycetes; order Mycobacteriales; family Mycobacteriaceae; genus Mycobacterium; species Mycolicibacterium brumae. Next base: position 1,371,745 of record NZ_CP104302.1, read on the forward strand.
CGCGGCGATGTCGATCTCCCATACCCGCGACACCTACCTGGGCGCGAAGTACCGGCGGATCGCCGCGCGTCGAGGACCGTTGCGCGCCAACGTCGCCATCCAACGCGCACTGCTGGTCGCGATCTGGAACATCGCCACCACCGACACCGCCTACCGTGATCCCGGCGGCGACTACTTCACCAGGCTCAACCCGCAGAAAGCACGCAGCAACGCCGTCCGCCAGCTTGAAGCCATGGGCTACCACGTCACCCTGAGCAATGATCAGAACCTGTGGATGACCCTCGGTGAGGGGGCGTGAAAGTGGGCGCACCTTCCCGAGGATGATCTGAATATCCGAAGGTCCGATCATGAGCCGGCGTTGGCGCGCTGGTTCGGGAAGGTACGCCCATGCTCACCGTAGTTCACGATGCCACCGAGGCCAATGAAAGCACCGGCGGTGCCGGTCGGTCGTTGTTGGACGAGATCGTCCGTGACGGCGCCCGGCAGATGCTGGCCGCGGCACTGCAAGCCGAGGTCGCCGCCTACGTGGCCCAGTTCGCCGACCAGCTCGATGAGGACGGCCATCGGTTGGTGGTCCGCAACGGCTACCACCAGCCGCGTGAGGTGCTGACCGCGGCCGGCGCGGTCGAGGTGAAGGCGCCGCGGGTCAACGACCGCCGCGTGGACCCCGATACAGGTGTGCGGCAGCGGTTTTCCTCGGCGATACTGCCGGCGTGGGCACGGAAGTCCCCGCAGATGAGTGAGGTGTTGCCGCTGCTGTACTTGCATGGGCTGTCCAGCGGCGACTTCACTGCGGCGTTGGAGCAGTTCCTCGGTTCGGGTGCGGGGTTGTCGGCGTCGACGATCACCCGGCTGACCGCGCAGTGGCAGGACGAAGCCGCGGCGTTCGGGCGCCGTGATCTGTCCGGTACCGACTACGTCTACCTGTGGGTCGACGGCATCCACCTCAAGGTGCGCCTGGAGCAGACCAAGCTGTGCCTGCTGGTGATGATCGGCGTGCGTGCCGATGGCCGCAAGGAGCTGGTCGCGATCACCGACGGGTATCGGGAGTCCACCGAGTCGTGGGCCGACCTGCTGCGCGACTGCAAACGCCGCGGGATGGCTGCCCCGGTGTTGGCCGTGGGCGATGGCGCCCTCGGGTTCTGGAAGGCGGTCCGCGAAGTGTTCCCGGCGACCCGTGAGCAGCGGTGCTGGTTTCACAAGCAGGCCAATGTCCTTGCCGCACTGCCGAAGTCGGCACATCCGTCGGCGTTGGCGGCGATCAAGGATATCTACAACGCCGAGGACATCGACAAGGCGCAGGTCGCGGTCAAGGCTTTCGAGGTCGACTTCGGCGCCAAATACCCCAAGGCCGTCGCCAAGATCACCGACGACCTCGACACCCTGCTCGAGTTCTACAAGTACCCGGCCGAGCATTGGATTCACCTGCGCACGACCAACCCGATCGAATCCACTTTCGCCACGGTGCGACTGCGCACCAAGGTCACCAAGGGGCCTGGATCACGCGCGGCCGGGATTGCCATGGCCTACAAGCTGATCGACGCCGCACAAGCCCGCTGGCGGGCCGTCAACGCCCCGCACCTGGTCGCCCTGGTCCGCGCCGGCGCGGTCTTCCACAAAGGCAAACTGCTCGAACGGCCCACCGACATCACACCACCGCAACCGCCTTCAAACGGTCACGAGCGCACCGGAACGGAGGTCGCCTGAAACACCCCGATCCACAGGTCTTGACAATTTCTCCGTCACCCTGGAAGAAGCGTCCTGACCGAGCCACTCACCTCCGCCACGTACCTCACGTGAATCTTCTCGTCAGGTCAGACTCGCTCTCCCTGAAAGAAACTCGGGCACCGTAATCGATGGACCGACCGGGGCGCTTTTCAAAAATCGTCGAGTACTTGTGAAATACCGATGGCGTGCCATTCGATGGTCGCCGAACACGGGGCAGATGCTGAACGCAAACCCGGTTGCCGAACGAATTGATTCGTTCGGCAAGCAGGCAGCGCGTCAACGTCGCCTAATTCGTAGGACGCACAGCAACGGTAACCGGACGGCCCCGTGTAGCGCTGTCGGGAAACTTCGACCGGAGTTGCGGAAAACTTTGAGTGCGTTTGTCGGCGCTCACGAGCATCGGCGGTAGGCAGTTGGCGTGAGGCCCACCCGGGACCGAAAGGTCGTTGCGAAGTGGCTCGGGGTGGAGAAGCCGACCGCATGGGCGATTTCGGTGATGGGCTTGGTGGTGCGGGTCAGCAACATCTTTGCGCGCCTGATTCGTCGGTCAACCAAGTACTGGTGCGGTGTGGTTCGAAACGTCAGCTTGAACCGGGCGGTCAACTCGGTGACCGAGAGCCCGAGGTGCTTTGCCAGGTGAGAGAGAGTGATGTCAGCGTCCAGGTTGTCTTCGAGGTACTCGACAACCTTGGCGCGAATGGCGTCGTCCCAAGCGGTCGGTGACCGGACGACGGCGGGCATCAGGCCCGGCGTGGTGAGCGTCGTCAGGAACTGCAGGCGTAACGCGTCTGCCAATGACTCACACAACATCCGCTCCAACGGGTCGGAGCTGTTCGCCGCGCGGAACATCCGTTGGGTCAGATGCAGCGCCAGAAGGTCGCGGTGCTGCACCGTCGCCGCAACGTCGCGATCCTCGAAGTCCTTAGTCGGAATGCGGATCTCGCAGAATTGAACGGATGTCCCTTGTGCTAGTGCGGCGTAGCGCTGTTGAGCGGGGATCAGCCAGACATCGCCGACGCGCGGCAGCGCGGGTCCGCTCGGGCCGCGTTCGAACTCGACCTCCATCGTCGTAAGGTCACCTGCGCGGTGCACTACCAGGACATGGTCGGGGCTATTGAACTGCCAGTCTGTCGGTGTGTTGACAGCCTCGTCGGCAAAAATGAACTGCATGCCATTGGACTGCCAGTGGTTCCGGGCGAGAAAGGCGCGTGCATCATCGGCCGCAGTCGGCTCCGACGCCGCCCTACGGCTTGGATTCACCATTGGCTGCACGATGGCACTTTCTTCCGGTCCCTGCGTGTCAGGGTGAGTTGAGTCCAGTGGTTCATAGCAAATCCGCCTGCAGGGCGAGATACGGATCGACTTAACGATGACGATTTCCAACCTGGCTGTGGCTGGGGAGAATGTGCAGATGGATTCCACGCATCCGCGCTCGGATGGGCCGCAGCGGCGGCGCACGTTCAGCCCGGCCGACAAGCTGGCGCATCTGGTGGCCTACGAGCAGGCCTGTGAAACCAATGATGGTGGCGCCTACCTGCGCCGTGAGGGCTTGTACTCGTCGCTGATCAGCGAGTGGCGCAAGCAGCGCGACGCCGGGGTGTTGGAGGGCAAACCGGCCGGTGCCAAGGTCGGGCGGCTGACCGCCGAGCAGGCTGAGATCGCCCGCCTCAAGCGCGAACTCGACAAGACCACCAAGCGGCTGGCCACCACCGAAGCCGCCCTGGACATCATGGGAAAAGCACACGCGCTCTTGGAAAGTCTCTCCGAGAGCGCGGAGCCGCCGACCAAGCCGACCAAGCGCTGATGGACACCTGGACCGCTCTGCGCGGCCTGCATGTCACGACCCGGGCTGCGGCGGTGTTGACCGGGATGCACCGCTCGACCGCGCTGCGGCGGGCCGCACCCGCGCCGGCCGGGCCGGCGCGGGCGCCCGCGGCGCCGGTCAACAAGCTGTCCGCCGCCGAGTGCGCTCGGGTGGTGGAGGTGCTCAACAGTGCCCGGTTCGTCGATGCCGCCCCGATCCAGGTGTGGGCCACGTTGCTCGATGAGGACACTTACCTGTGCTCGGTGTCGACGATGTATCGCCTGCTGAACGAGAACAAGCAGGTCAAGGAGCGGCGCCGGCTGGCCCGGCACCGCAAGGCGGTCTGCCCGGAGTTGGTGGCCACCGCGCCCCGGCAGGTGTACTCCTGGGACATCACCAAGCTGCGCGGCCCGGCCAAGGGCCTCTACTACGACGCCTACGTGATGATCGACATCTACTCGCGTTACATCGTCGGGGTGCACGTGCACGCCCGCGAATGCGGTGTGCTGGCCAAAGAGATGATGGAGCAGATCTTCGGAACCTACGGCATCCCACACGTCGTGCACGCCGACCGGGGCACCTCGATGACGAGCAACACCGTCGCCGGCCTGCTCTGCGATCTGGGGGTGACCCGCTCGCATTCGCGGCCCAAGGTTTCCAATGACAACCCCTACAGCGAGTCGTGGTTCAAGACCCTCAAGTACGCGCCGACGTTTCCGGACCGGTTCGAATCCATCCATCACGCAAGGGATTTCATGGATGAGTTCGTGGACTGGTACAACCACGAGCATCGGCACAGCGGCATCGGCCTGCACACCCCCGCCGACGTCTTCTACGGCCTCGCCGCCGAGAAAGACACCCAGCGGCGGATTGTGCTCGCCGAGGCCCGAGCACGCCACCGGCACCGCTTCAGCCAAGACCGCGCACCCAAGATCATCGACCTACCCGAGACCGCCGCGATCAACCCACCCAAACCAGCCGAACCGGAGGACCAGACGACAGCTGCCTAACACCCACTGGACTCAAACACCTTGACAAATTCCGGGTCGGCAACAGTGCACGCCCTATTTTGACGCAGGCGGCAACTGTTTTCCATTCGGCGCAGCACACCACGGCGCAGAAGCGCGAAACGTTGCTCACGCTACAAGCTGACCTGACCCGCCCGAGGCGGGTGGGCGGTTGCCTGTATCGACAAACCACACGGTGGCTTGCGGGATCTTGCGTCATCCTTGCGAATTCTCGCAGCCATCTTCCGTGCCATCACCTATTTGGCTAACGTTTCCAGGCTCTTCGTGAACGAGAGTGCACGGCTGGGCGGGTTGAGACCGGGGCGGGTGTCGTGTCGGTGAGCTGAGGTGGGGCCTCGGTGGGTGACGATGCGGGTTCCTACACCGAGCTTCATCAACACCACCGAGGGAACCCGTGCCTGAGGCTACTGCCTGTCCGCCGTCTGTTGTTGCCGACACGATTATGCGCACCATCGAGTTGGGGGTGACGATCACCGACGCTGCCGTCGATGAGAAGCAGACCACGATCTTCTGCACGCCGGTGGCCCGTGATGCACGTTGCCCGGACTGCGGTCATGACGGCCGCTATCGTGACACGGTCGTGCGGCCGTTGACCGATCTGCCGGTGGCCGGCTACCCGCTGGTGCTGCGGGTGGCAATCCCGCGTTACCGATGCCTGACACCACAGTGCGGGCGGTCGGTGTTCAACCAGGACCTCGGCAAACTGGCCGCCCCACGTTCCTCGACGACGCGGCGCTGTGCCCGCTATGTGTTGCGGCGGTTGATGATCGACCGCACCACCATTTCGGCGATCGCCGCAGAACTCGGGGTGTCCTGGCATACCGTCAGCACGATCGCGATGCGTGCTGTGGCCGATCTGATCGCTGCGGCCGGCCCCGATCGGCTCGACGGTGTGCGGGTCATCGGGGTTGATGAGCACCGCTGGGCTCCAAGGAGGCGCGGGACTGCGGGGTTCGTCACGCTGATCATCGACCTCACCCCGGTCCAGGACAACACCGGCCCGGCGCGGCTGCTCGACCTCGTCGAAGGGCGCTCTGCGGCAGCACTGGCCAGCTGGCTCGATAAACAGCCCTCGGCGTTCCGCGCCCAGGTCGAGGTCATCGCCATGGACGGTTTCGGCGGCTACAAGACCGCCGCCACCGCGCAACTGCCTGAGGCCACTGCGGTCATGGATCCGTTCCATGTCGTGGCCCTGGCCGGCTTGAAGTTGGATCTGTGTCGCCAACGCATCCAGCAGCTGACCTGCGGACACCGGGGCCGCACCGGTGACCCGCTCTACGGTGCGCGCCGCACCCTGCGCACCCGGTGGCCGTTGCTCACCGCCGGGCAGCAGACACGCTTGGAAACCGTGTTCGCCGAGGACGATCATCTCGGCGTCATGGTGACCTGGAGCGTCTACCAGCGCATCATCGCCGCCTACGCCCACCCCGACCGCCGGCGCGGAAAGGCCATGATGACCGCGATCATCGACTCGCTACGCCGCGGCGTCCCCGCAGTCCTGACCGAACTGGCCCAACTCGGCCGCACCCTGTGGCGCCGCCGCCACGACATCCTGGCCTTCTTCGACCACCACGCCTCCAACGGACCCACCGAAGCCATCAACGGCCGCCTCGAAGCACTGCGCCGCAACGCCCTCGGATTCAGAAACCTCACCCACTACCGGCTGCGCTCACTACTGCACAGCGGCGCCCTGCACTCACTGGTCAATGCACTCTGAATTACGAAGAGCCCGTTTCCAGGCATGAGCAAACTTGAGGGGAAATCCGCAGTTGTTGCTGCCGGCGCCAAGAATCTTGGTGGCCTGATCAGCACGACGTTGGCTTCGAGGGGTGTCAACGTCGCTGTCCATTTCAACAGCGCCAGCAGTGAGGCCGACGCCGACAAGACGGTCGCGGCGGTGCAGGCTGCCGGCGTGAAGGCGGTCAAGGTGCAAGGCGACCTGACGGTGCCTGCCAATGTCGAGCATCTCTTCGACACCGCGATCGATGCATTCGGCAGCGTCGACATCGCGATCAACACCGTCGGCAAGGTCTTGCGCAAGCCCATGGTCGAAACCACTGAGGCCGAGTATGACTCGATGTTCGACATCAATGCCAAGGCGGCCTATTTCTTTCTGCAGCAGGCGGGCAAGCGGCTCAACGACAATGGCTCGGTGGTGAGTATCGTGACCGCGCTGCTGGCCGCCTACACCGACGGCTACTCGACCTACGCGGGCTCCAAGAGCCCCGTCGAACACTTCACCCGGGCCGCTTCCAAGGAATTCGGCGTCCGTGGCATCAACGTCAACAACGTGGCGCCCGGCCCGATGGACACACCGTTCTTCTATCCGCAGGAGACCCCGGAGCGGGTCGAGTTCCACAAATCGCAGGCGATGGGCAACCGGCTGACCGAGATCACCGACATCGCCCCGCTGGTGGTATTCCTCACCGACGAGGGGCACTGGATCAACGGGCAGACCATCTTCGCCAACGGCGGGTACACCACCCGCTAGCTCGGGCGGTTTGAGCGGCGGCCACTCCGATAGGCGGCCGACCACGCCGTATTCATGCACCGGCGAGCACCCCCGGCAGCCACACTGGGGTTGCCCCCGTTCGGTAGACACCGGTTAAGCGGCTTGCTCCGCTTGGTTGATCATCAATGTCTCGAAATCCACTGGACTGAGATACCCGAGTGAACTATGGAGCCGACGCCAATTGTACACGTTCTCAATCCAATTCGCTACCGCGTGAATAGCTTCAGCGTGCGTGGCGAAATGCCATCGGTGATAAAACTCCGATTTCAATGTCGACCAGAAACTCTCCTGCTGCGCATTGTCCCAACACACCCCGGTTCGCCCGACGGACTGACGCACATTCAATTCCTCGGCCACGGAGAACATCTGCGCCGAGGTGTACTGGCACCCGCGATCCGCATGGAAAATCACTCGCTCCATCGGTCCCGTCGCCGGGTCCCGGAACAGGTGCGCCCGGCGCAGCGCGGCCTCCACCACGTCGGTGTGCAAGGTTTCGGCGAACGCGTATCCCAGTACCCGACGCGAGCAACCGTCACGGACCGCACACAGGTACAACCAGCCCTCGTCGGTACCCAGGTAGGTGATGTCAGAGGTCCACACCTTGTTCAACGCGCCCTGGTCGAAACGCCGGCCCACCAGATCCGGCAACGTGTGCGCCCGATCATCAACGATCGTGGTCGGCGGGCGCCATGTGCGCGGGCTGATTCCCTCAATTCCATTGTCCACCATGATCTTCGCCACTGTCTTACGAGACACGGTTTCGCCCTGCCGGCGCAGCGTCGCAAGGATCCGCGGAGCGCCGTCGACCCCGTCGGATTCCTCATGGGCAGCCTTGACCGCCACGGTGAGCTCGGCGCGCCGCTGCGCGCGCGGGCCGGGCCCGGCGTCGCGGGCTTTGACCCACTTGTAGTAACCCGAGCGAGAGACCCCCAGCAGTCGAGCGCACCGGCTGACACCGAACATGGCCTTCTCCGCGTCGATCAGTGCGAACGCCTCGGCGGGTTCGGACCGGTCTCCTTCGCGAAGAAGGCTGCGGCTTTTTTTAGAAACTCCCGATCCATTCGCAATTCAGAAACCTCCACCCGCAGGCGCTCCAACTCAGCGCGCTCATCAGCGTCCAAGGCTTCCGGTGCCGAATCCATCTGTGCGCGCTCAATACCCACCCAGCGGCCCAGCAACGCCTCACCAACCCCGATTTCTCGGGCCACCTCGGCAATCGAGCGCCCGGTGTCAATCACCAAATGCGCGGCCTCATGCCGATACTTCGGCGTATACGACGCCCTCTTCTTCGTGCCCACAACAACATCCTTTCCCGGCCAGCAGCACGCTGCCAAACCAATCGGGATGTCTACCGAACGGGGGCATCCTCTACACAGCTTGAGGCCTACGGGGTTGCTCGCCATCGGTGACGATCGACATAGCAACACATGAGTTTGAACCGTTGAGGGGCGATGTATGTCTGCTGCAAAGTGCAAGCGCCGAGCGTTAATCATCTTGTCGTCGGCCCGAAGGCTGCCACTGAGCTCACCGAAAACGGTGCAGTCCATACCGATCGGGTTCTTCCATGTCGAGCTCGGTCAAGTTCTGGCCGAGTTTGAGGACGACCATGAGTTCATCCTCGCCACGCCTGACGGCCAGCGGCCGCAGATAGACACCAACGGCTGGTCGATTCCCTGGCACGCAACCGACCAAATGACGTGGGTGTACGGAAATTCGGTGACGGAGTTCACCGCCGCTGACTTCACCGTGGAGGGCTACCGCGCGAAGTACCCCAAACTCGTCGAGCGCCGTGCACGTGAACTCGCACTGCTCGAACGCCATCTCGGCAAGCTTCCGATCAGCGAGCCGTTGGCGAACACCGACGCAGAAAACCTCGCGTACCGAGACGAAGTGGTGCCGTTGATTGACACGTGGGCGCCCAAGCGATACTTCTCCCTTCCGGAGCTGGTGCAGCGACATCGGGACCCAGAAGACGAGTTCAGCTTTGCCGACATCGATTTCATCCATGCGCCCGGCGGACACGCACCAATGGTCGACTTTCTCCGCAACCCGTGGCTTGGCGAAGTACTTCACCTGGCGCGCGAGAACCAGGTGTACATCTCGCTGATCTGTCACGCCCCGATCGCGTTAACGTCAACCAACTTTCGCATCGATGCCAACGGGCAACCGTATGCCTTCGGCGAGAACCCCTTCAAACAAGCCGAAATCACCACTGTGGGTAGCACCGGGGAGACGGGCATGCTTGACTACGGATACGTCAACATCCCGGGCGAACGCACCCGCCTGGAGTACTTCGTGGACCAAGCACTGGAAGAAGCGGGGTTCACCGTGCTCGCCGCGACAGTACCGACGTCGATGCTCCTGCTGCCCAACCCCGAACTTCGCCTCGTGACAGGTAACGGGCTCTTCCCAGATGAGGGTGTAGTGGTGGTCGGCGCGTCGTTGCCGGGATGAGGGTCGAGGTCTTTCGAAGATGAGGGTTCCTACACACCGCATCTGAAAGACCTCGACGTGCTCGACGCTACCGCGGCGGCCGCTTTGGCCGCTCCTGACCTGTCCGCTTTTTGTTGCCTCGATGACCTCGGGCTGGTGGCCACCGGCCAGCGGGTGACCGCTGATCGGGCGGTGCTGGCCTGTCGGGTCAGTGCGGATGACTCGTGGTGTCGGCGCTGCGGCGAACAAGGCTCGGTCCGTGACACCGTCACCCGCCAGCTGGCCCATGAGCCGTTCGGATGGCGGCCGACAACCTTGCTGGTGACCCTGCGCCGCTACCGTTGCGCGGGCTGCCTGCATGTGTGGCGACAAGACAGCAGTGCGGCGGCCGAGCCGCGGGCCCGGTTGTCACGCCGCGCCCTGCGCTGGGCCCTGGTCGGCGTCGTCTGCGGTCACTTGACGATGGCGCGGGTGGCCGAAGCTCTGGGCGTCTCGTGGAGCACCGCCAACAACGCCGTGCTGGCCGAAGGCAAACGGGTCCTCTTCGATGACCCTGACCGCTTCGACGGGGTCACCGCGATCGGGGTCGATGAGCATGTCTGGCGTCACACGCGCCGCGGCGACAAGTACGTCACCGTCATCATCGACCTGACCCCGGTGCGTGAAAAGACCGGTCCCGCACGACTTTTGGACATGCTCGAGGGCCGCTCCAAATCGGTGTTCAAGACCTGGCTGGCCGAACGGGACAAAGACTGGCGTGAGCAGGTCGAGGTCGTGGCGATGGACGGGTTCACCGGCTACAAGACCGCCGCCGCCGAGGAGGTCCCGAAAGCCGTCGCGGTGATGGATCCTTTCCATGTGGCGCGGCTGGCGGGCAACGCTGTCGATGAGTGCCGCCGCCGCATCCAACTGGCCACCTGTGGGCACCGAGGCCGAAAGACCGACCCGCTCTACAAGGCCCGCCGCACCCTGCTCACCGGATCAGATCTGCTCACCGACAAGCAGAAGAATCGCCTCGACGCGCTGTTCGCCGACGATCGCCACGTCCAGGTGCAGACGACCTGGGCGATCTACCAGGAAGTCATCGCCGCCTACCGCCACCCCGACCGGGCGGCGGGCCGTAAGAAGATGGCCGCGCTGATCACCATGCTCGGCTCCGGGGTGCCCACCGTGCTGGCCGAAGCCGTCACTCTCGGGCGGACCTTGAAAAGCCGTGCTGCTGATGTGCTGGCCTACTTCGACCGGCCGGGCACCTCCAACGGGCCCACCGAAGCGATCAACGGCCGACTGGAACACCTACGCGGCTCAGCCCTGGGGTTCCGCAACCTCACCAACTACATTGCCCGCGCGCTCCTGGAGACCGGCGGATTCAGGCCACGACTACACCCTGGTTTGGGATGAGCCAGGTAACGGCCCACAAACAGTCGATATCCAAGCCGCCGACATTCGTGGCGCAGTCAGTAAGTGACGGCGGCTCTGATGAAAGGGGCCAAACGGTGCTTACGAGCAGACCTGTCAGGGCGACTCTGGCGCTGAAGTCGGTGGTGCGGCAGTCTGCAATTCAGAATTAAGGTTTGCGATACCATTGAGTATTTAGTAACCGGTCGGCAACTCGGCCGGGATTTCGAGGGCCGTTATGACCCGCCCGAACGTCCAGTACGGGCCCACGAGCTCGATTATGTCCGTTGTTCGTGGAGTAAACGCACGCCATCAACTCGCGCAGCAGCAAAACCTAGCCGCCAGCGCCTAAGCCTGGCTTGATTGAGTCGCCCCCTGCCGAATCGAGGCTGGGGGCGACGCCCATTTATCGGATGCGTCACTTAGACCCTGCTTCTCGGGTGAGTCCGCGGCGCCCCAGCCGCCCAAATGGGGCGGGCACTCTGCTGCTGTGGACACCACCACATTCCTTCATCTGACTCATGTGAAGGCATGGCTCTCAGGGTCTGCGGCGCCAATTGAGCACGAACACTTGCGTATCCGGCTTAGTGCGATCGGCGCCTGGTCGTACGGCATGATTCGATAACGGCTCAAACCAGAGCGTCCGCCAGGCTTTCCGCCAGCGGTCGGGGGTTCGAAACCCTCCGCGCCCACCAGCTCTGTGTACCGTCGGTCGATGGACCAGCGTCTGCACTTTCTGACCCTCGCGACCGCCGACCTGGACGCGGCGCGGGCGTTCTACCGCGACGGTCTCGGCTGGACGCCGTTGATGGACGTGCCGGGGGAGATCATCTTTTTCCAGATCGCGCCCGGCCTGGTGCTCGGGTTCTTCGACGCGGAGAAGATCGATCGGGATTTGCTGCGCGGTCACGCGACCGCCGGGGTGAGCGGGGTGACTCTGTCGCACAACGTCGCCGACCGCGACGCCGTGGTGGCGACGCTCGACGCGTTCGAAAAGGCGGGCGGAACCATCCTCAAACCGGCGCAGCAGGGCGACTTCGGCGGGGTCTTCCACGGTCACGCCGCGGACCCGAACGGCGTCATCTGGGAGATCGCGCACAACCCAGGCTGGCGCGTCGCCGACGACGGCGCCGTCGTGCTGGGATAGGCCTTAGCAGGGCGTGTTGACGTCGGCGTCGGTCGGCGTCCGGCCGCCGTTGCTCGGATCGTGGCAGGCGCGGAAGCAGTTGGTGAACCCGAACGCCTTCTCGCAGTGCTGGAAGCTGCCGTCCGGCCACGGGTCGGTGTCGCAGTAGCCGCCGAAGGGTGTGTCGAAGCATTCGCCCGGCAGCGCCTGCGCGGCGGGCGTCGAGGTGAGCGCGGCGACGGTCGCGGCGGCCGCGATGGCGCCGAGAATGGATTTGGTCATGGCTCCTCCCTGCAGAGTCCCCGAACCTTTGCCCATTCTTCCACCGATGCCCGCCGCCGACACCCCTGTTCGATCAGCAGCATCCGCTGTGCGCACGCTCCGGCAGGTCGGGGTGTCCGGACGCCGCGACGCCAGAGGTGAATTCCCGCAGGTCAATTCGCCGACCACCCAGCCAGGTCCCGGCCACCCCGACGTCATCGATCAGCCGGGCCGGGTCCAGCGCCCACGGGTCGGCGGTCAGTTCGACGAAGTCCGCCAGTTTGCCCACCTCGATGGATCCGACGAGGTGTTCGCGGCGTAGCGTGCGCGCCGCGTCGATGGTCTGCGCGCGCCAGGCCTGCTCCAGGGTGATCGCCTGGTCCGCGTCATGCACATGCCCGGCCCGGGTGCGACGGGTGACCGCGGTGGCGATATTGGTCAGCGGCCGCGGCGGGGACACCGAACCGTCGTTGTGCATGGACACACACGCCCCGGAGGCGACGGCGTCGGCGATGGCGCCCCAGCGCGCGCCGTGCCGATGGTCGAACATGGACCCGTCGAGCAGGTCACCCCAGTAGTAGTACTGGAACGGCGCCAGGGACACGTGCACTCCGAGCGCGGCGGCGCGCTCGAACTGGGCGCAGGTGGCCGCGCCGCAGTGTTCCAACCGCCAACGATGATCTGTCCCCAGCAGGTTGTGCCGCGCCAACCCGTCGGCGTAGGTGCCCAGTGCGAGCTCAACGGCGAGGTCCCCGTTGGCGTGGAATGCCATCTGCCATCCGGCCGGGGCGGCCCGGTCGATGATCGCGTCGAGTTGGTCGCGGGTGTAGTTCATCGACCGCGCGCCGCCGGCGGTCGCCGGGTCGATGCCCGCCACGCGGGTCGCGTCGGTGTCCAGGTACGGGAACGACGTGGCGATATTGCCGACCCACGGCGAGCCGTCGGTCCACAGCTTCACCCCGGCCTTGGTGAGCATCAGCTCGCCGGCGTCGAACACGGCCGGGTCGGCATAGCTGTCGGCGCCGGAGACCTCCCACATGCTGACCCGCAGTGGGCATGACGGCGCCGCGGCGAGCGCCTCGTACCCGGCGCGCAGTTCAGGTTGATACGTCATCTCCGACGCCGAGGTGTAGCCGCCGCGGGCCATCTCGGCGAAGTACGCGGCCCCGGAGGCCAGTGGGTTGCCCATCGTCGCCATCAGCGGTGCGACGATGAGGGTGACCACCGGAAGCTCGAATCCCTGTCCGTCGAGCGAGCCGTCCGGGTTGCGGCCCCAATGCCCGCCGTCGGGGTCGGACGGGGGTGTGGTGTCCCAGCCGTTGCGGCGGATCAGCGCGCTGCTGAAGTACGCGCCGTGGCCGGAGTTGTCGGTGATGACGACGACGCGGTCGCCGAACAGCGCGTCCAGTTCGGCAGCCTTGGGCGCCGGGTGCCCGTGGAGCAGGGCGTCGAACCCGCTGAACCACAACGGTTTATCCGCCGGTGCGCCGGGTTTCGCGTCTTCGAACGCGTCCAGCACCGCCGCCCAATCAGGCGCGTTCCACGGGGCGATTGAGCGGGCGGGGGCCTGGGTGGCCGCCCCGGACAGCAGCGGGTGGCTGTGCGGTTCGACGAACCCCGGGGCCAACACCTGTGCGCCGGTGTCGGAGACGACGGCGTCCGGGTAGGCGGCGCGGCAGTCGGCGAGGGTTCCGACGGCGACGATTCGCCCGTCTGACACCGCGACGGCGTCGGCACACGGGCGCGCCGGGTCCATGGTGATGACCGTGCCGGCGGTGAGGATGAGACTCATCGGGGAAGTACGTCACCGCCGCGCGCGATCAGGAGCCCGTCTGGGTGAACGCGTATACGGTCGAATCATGGACACCAAGGACGAGCCCGAGGTGTTGGTCGTTCCGGACGCGGCGGCGTGGCGGGAGTGGCTGGACGCGAACGAGGGCGGTAACGACGGGGTTTGGCTGCTGCTGGCCAAGAAAGGCGTCACCACGCCGACCTCGCTGAGCTACGCCCAAGCCCTCGACGAGGCGCTGTGCAGCGGGTGGATCGACGGCCAGAACAAGGGGATCGACGACCAGACGTATCGGCAGCGCTTCACGCCGCGCCGGGCGCGCAGCATCTGGTCGGCGCGCAACGTCACCCACATCGAGCGTTTGACGACCGAGGGCCGGATGCGGGAGCGGGGGCTGGCGGAGGTGCAACGGGCCAAGGCCGACGGCCGCTGGGACGCGGCCTACGCCGGACAGGCGAGCATCCAGGTGCCCGACGATCTGAGCGTCGCACTCGACCAGAAGCCAGCCGCCAGAAGGACTTTCGACGCGCTGAACGCCACCAACCGGTACGCGGTGCTGCACCGGGTCGTGACTGCCCGCACCCAGCCGACCCGCGAACGCAGGATCGAGAAGTTCGTCGAGATGCTGGCCCGAGGCGAATCGATCTACCCGCAATGAGGACGCCGAACTTTTGGCCGCGGGCGGGATCCCGCGGACGTGTGGTCCCGGCGACGGCCCTCTTGTTGGCCTTGTCCTTGTCGGCGCTGATCGTCGGATGCGGGACGGCCGCCGAGCCCTCCGCGGATCGCTCGGATGAGTCGGCGCCGGCGGATTCAGCGGCGTCGCCCGTGGGTGTCGAGGTGATCGCCGAGGGTCTGGACGCGCCCTGGTCGGTGGCCTTCCACAACGGGACCGCGCTGATCAGCGAGCGCGACACCGCTCGGATCCTGGAACTCGGCCTCGACGGCGGAACCTCGACCGTCGCCACCATCGACGGCGTGAGCGCGGTGGGCGAGGCCGGGTTGCTCGGACTGGCGGCCCGCGACGCTCGGCTGTATGTCTATTCGACCGCCACCGGCGGCAACCGGATCCAGCGCTACCCGATCGAGGGAGCGCCGGGCGGGTTGCGTCTCGGGGAGCCCACGCTGGTGTTCGACGGGATTCCGGCAGCCAACTATCACGACGGCGGCCGGATCGCCTTCGGCCCAGACGGCATGCTCTACGTCACCACCGGTGACGCCGGAAACCCCGGTAGCGCACAGGAATTGGGCTCGGTGTCCGGAAAGATCCTACGGCTGACGCCGGACGGCGAAGTGCCGCAGGATAACCCGTTCCCCGGGTCGCCGGTGTACAGCCTGGGACACCGCAATCCCCAGGGCATCGCCTGGGATGACGACGGCACGATGTACGCCGCGGAGTTCGGGCAGAACACCTGGGATGAGCTCAATATCATCGAGGCCGGCGGCAACTATGGCTGGCCTGAGGTGGAAGGCCTCGGCGGGGGAGACCGGTACATCGACCCGGTTCAGCAGTGGCAACCGCGGCACGCCAGCCCCAGCGGTATCGCGGTGTACGACGGGTCGGTGTGGATTGCGAACCTTCGCGGCGAACGGTTGCTGCAGGTCCCGCTGTCGGATCTCGGTTCCTCGACCGAGCATCTCGGTGACCGTGGTCGGTTGCGCGATGTGGTCGTCGGACACGACGGCACGTTGTGGGTGCTGACCAATAACACCGACGGTCGCGGTGACCCGCAACCCGGCGATGACCACCTGCTGCGATTCACTCCGGATTCTGACTAGTTACCCGTCGCTGGTGATGTTGGGCCACTATCCGGGTGGGTCTGTCCCGGGTGGGTGTTGGTGGCGGAACCGTTTGTGGAAGTGGGCGAGCATGTCGGCGGGCTGGTGATACGGATTGACCCGCGGCTGCCCGCGATCCAAGTGTGCTGGTGGGGTCCATTCGACGCGGCCGTCGGTGTTGAGGCGGGTGGTCCAGTTCTGTTGGTAGGCCATCCGATTGTCCGGGCCGCAGTCCAGCCCCAGCTCGTCGACATTCGTCTGGCCGTCCTGGCTGAAATTGTCGAGGTGATCGGCCTGGCACCGGTAGGCGCTGGCTGTGCACCCCGGCCGGGTGCATCCCTTGTCCCGGGCGAACAGGACCAGCCGCTGATCGGCTGAAGCGAGACGCTTGGTCCGACCCAGCCACAGCGGTCGGCCACGTCCGTCGAAGATCACCAGGTAATGCAGGGCATGCGATGCCATCCGCAGGAAATCACTCATCGGAACCATCGACCCGCCCGCAGTCACCGCCCACCCCGTGAGCGCCGCGGGGACGTAGGGGGTCGGGAGTCCGGCAGGATCAGTGGCAGTCGGGTTCTCGGGCGGTTCCGGCACGGCCGGGGTCACCGGGCCGCCGCTCGGGGCGTCGGGGCCGGTGATCGTCACCACCGGGTCGATGATCGGCCCACCGCTGAGGTCGGCGGGGACTCCGCCGTGGGCGGCGGCGTTCAATTCCGCCAAGGTTGTCGTGACGATCACGGTGACGGGTAGTCCGTTGTGTTGCCCGAGGTCGCCGGAGGCCAGCAGTGCCCGCATGGCGGCGACCAGGGCGTCGTGGTTGCGTTGCGACACCGTCCGCTTATCGCCCTGGATTTGTTCCTCGCTGGGTGTTCCCGAGACACAGGGGTGTTCATCGTCGGGATTGCACATGCCCGGCGCCGCTAACTTTTCCAGGATGGGTTCTAGGGTGGCCCACGCTTCGGGGGTCAACCGCGCCCGCAGGTTGCGCATCCCATCGTGGGTCTGTGCGCCGACGGACAGGCCGCGGGCGGCGGCGCGGCGCCGATCGGCGAAGTCCCCGTCCGGGTCGAGGACCATGAGCAGCATGGTCGCCAGTTTGCTCAAATGCGAGGGCCCGTACTGCGTGGCGAGCTCGGCCAACTCCTTCTCGGCATCAGCCCGGGTCTCCGGATCCACCGCCGCCGGGATCTTCGCGTAGGTGTCTCGCACGATCGCGACCTGTTCCGGGCCGATCACCCCGTCCGCCACCCCTTCAGCAACCGACGGCATCACCGGTTCCAGGGGTTGCCCATCCACCGCGACCCGGGGTCCGAGGTCAGCGGCTTCAGCCAGACGCCGTCGGGCGACGCCGCGGGAGATCCGCAGACGCTCCTCCAACACGAGGGTGAGGTTCGCCGCCCCCAACACCCCGGGATTGCCGTCGGCCACCAACCGGGCCAGCAGCCGATGGTCGGCCGCCGGGGCCCGCCACGCGAGCGCCTCCCGGCGCGCGAGCACCTCCAAAATCTCCTCCGACGAGAGCGCGTCGAGGGACGCCGAAGCCAGGACGTGGTGAGCGGTTTCGGCCTGCGCGAGGGCGGCGAAGATCGCCTCCCGATCCGCGTAGGCGGTGCTGCTCATACCCAAAACGCTATACCTCGACACCGACAAGAAACGCTGCGAGACAACCGAATTCGGACCTCAAACGGTGAGAGTTCTATGAGAAAATTCGGCGGCCGCTCGAGGGGCGAAGAAGCGAGGGGCGGCGGCTTGAGGGGCGACAGTTCGACGCGCAACTGAGGTGCGCCGCGAGGGTCCCGGGGGCTGATCGAACAGAATCTCGCACCGCGTCCGCAAAGCAGTGTTCACTGATGTGGTGGCTGGATTGTCTGCGCGGCTCGCGGCGATCGTGGATGCCTTACCGTTGCGCCCGGGCATGCGGGTGCTGGAGATCGGCGGAGCTCCCGGGGCAGCGGCGAAGGCTGTCGCGCACCGCGTCGGGGACGGCCACGTTCTGGTCGTCGACCGCTCGGCCAGGGGCGTCGCGCTGATCGAGCGAAACGCGGCCGGCGAGATCGACGCCGGCCTGCTCAGTGTCCGATGCGTCGCCATCGAGGACTTCGCGCTGGAGCCCGGCGAGGCGCGATTCGATATCGCGTTCGCGGTTCGAGTCGGGGCCTTCGACGGGCGCCATCCCCGGGCGGGGGTTCTGGCCAAGTCCCGCGTCGCCGCCGTGCTCGCGCCGGGCGGTCGGCTCTATATCGACGGAGGCGACCCACTCAAGGAGATACACCTCGACACCTGCCCGTCAGAATAGGTTCGACAACGCGACGTAAACCAGAGTGCCCACGCCGACGCTGAGCAGGGTGCGCCGCCCGGTCGAGAGGTGGATCGCGGCCGTCACCGCGGCAGCGATCGTTGCGAACAGCAAGAGCTCGAGGGAACCGGCGAACCCGGCAATCGACAGCGCCGGAGCCACCCACCACGGCAGCCCGATCTGGATGACCA
Organism: Mycolicibacterium brumae; assembly: GCF_025215495.1. Classification (NCBI taxonomy): domain Bacteria; kingdom Bacillati; phylum Actinomycetota; class Actinomycetes; order Mycobacteriales; family Mycobacteriaceae; genus Mycobacterium; species Mycolicibacterium brumae. Next base: position 1,390,090 of record NZ_CP104302.1, read on the forward strand.
GCAGACCGACGCCCTCGGTCCGCTGTGAGAAGCTGCCGTAATGCGTTCCACCGCCGCGGGTCTGCTCGCCGGCTACCTCGCCGATCTGGCGTTGGGCGATCCGCGCCGCGGGCATCCGGTGGCCGGCTTCGGCACAATCGCGGCGGCACTGGAGAAGACGACTTATCGGGACAGCCGCGCCGCCGGAGCTGTGCACGTCGCAACGCTGCTCGGCGCCCTGGCAGCCGCGACATTCGCCGCGAGAAACACGAGGTGGCGCGCGGCGCTGCTGGCCGCGGCCACCTGGGTGAGTCTCGGCGGCACGTCCCTGGCCCGCACCGGAGAACAGATGGCAGACCTGCTCGACGCCGGTGACATCGACGGCGCCCGCGCACTCCTTCCGTCACTGTGCGGCCGAGACCCGCAGTTCCTCGACGCCGACGGATTGGCCCGCGCGGCGCTGGAATCCATCGCCGAGAACACCTCCGACGCCACCGTCGCGCCGCTGTTCTGGGCGGCCTGCGCCGACATCCCCGGCGTGCTGGTCTACCGCGGCGCCAACACCCTGGACGCCATGATCGGTTACCGGTCGGATCGCTACGAGAGATTCGGTTGGGCCGCAGCGCGTTTCGACGACGTGCTGAACTACCTGCCGGCCCGGATCACCGGCATGCTGGTGGTTGCCTGCGCCGGTGTGGTCGGTGGATCGCCTGCCAAGGCGCGGCGCGCCTGGCGCGCGGACGCCGCCCGCCATCCCAGCCCGAACGCCGGGGTGGCCGAAGCCTCCTTCGCCGGGGCGCTCGGCGTGCGGCTGGGCGGGCCCACCCAATACCGGCACGGCATGGAGATCCGCCCCACGCTCGGTGACGGCCGAAGCCCGACGTCGGCGGACCTGCGCCGGGCGGTGCGCCTGTCGAGGTGCGTCCAAGCCGCCGCGGCACTGACGGCCGCAGCCGTGCTCATCGGCGGCCCTCAGCGGCGGCGACCGTAGCGGTCGGTGAGCTTCTGTTCGATGGTGGCCTCGCGCGTGCTGTCGTCGACGTCCGGCCGGGAAGTCTGGGCGACGGCGGTCTCGGCTGCGCTGTCAACGCCGTCAACAGGCGAGGGGGAATCATCGGCCTCGGCGGCCGCCTGCAGTTCCTTCTCCTTGCGGCGGACCTTGATCTCCGACCAGATGAAATAGCCCAGCCCGATCGGCGCCAGGACGCCGAACGCGATCCACTGGATGCCGTAGGACAGGAATGGGCCGGCGTCCAGATTCGGCACGCCGAGATCCCCCAGGCTGCCCGGCTGATTGGCCTCCAACTGCAGATAGGAGCCGGTCAGCGGCGACCCGGTCAGCTCGGCGATCTCGGTGGTGTCGATGGCATAGACCTGCAGGGCGCCGTCGGCGGTGAATGGCGCCTTGCCGGGGGGCGCGGTCTCGCCATCGCGCAACCGGGCGTTGATCGTCACGGTCCCCGACGGCGCCGGATCGAACGCCGGCGGGCGGGAGCCCTCCATCGGCGGCACCCAGCCGCGGTCCACCAGCACCGTCGGGCCGTCGTCGACCTGGAACGGAACCAGCACCTCGAACACCGGCCCGCCGTCGAGCACCCGGAGCCGGGCCAGCACCTGCTGATCGGGCAGGTAATGCCCGGTCGCGGTGACGCGGCGCCACTGATCGTCGGGCGCGGCGGAATCCTGCTCCGGCAGCAGCGAGGTCACCGGCACCGGGTCGGCCTTCAGCGAGGCGTTGATTTGCTGGTTCTCCTTGGACACCCGCGCGTTCTTGCCGAGCTGCCAGGGCGCCAGCACGGTGAAACACAGGTAGGCGAACAGCGCGACCACCGCCGCCAGCACCAGCCAGCTGGGCCGGAAAACGAGCTTCCGAACCCCCGAAACAGATCCGCGTCGCGCCGTCGGGCGATCCGGCGACGCAGTCTGCGCGGTGGCCACCGCAGTCCGCGCCGTCGCGCCGTCGGTGAGGGCGTCGCGGGCTGCGCCGGCGAACTCGGGGGCGCTGCGATGTCGTCGGTCCGGATCCTTGGCCATCCCCACGGCGATGACGTCGTCGAACGCCGGGGGCAGCTCCGGGCGCGAGGCCGACGGCTTCGGCGGCGCGGTGCGCAGGTGTCCGGCGATCTGGCGTTCCGCCGCCTCGCCCGGGAAGGGTCGCGACCCGGTGAGGGCTTCATAGAGCACGCAGGCCAGGGAGTACACGTCGCTGCGGGGGTCGACGGCGTCGCTGGTGAGCCGCTCGGGGGCCACGTAGGCGCAGGCGCCGACGGTGTTCCCGGTGCCGGTCAGCCCGGTGTCGGTGGCGGCGCGAGCGATGCCGAAGTCGATCAGGTAGGCGGTCCCGTCGTCGCCGAGCAGGATGTTGGATGGTTGGACGTCGCGGTGCACCACCTCGGCCTTGTGCGCGGCGGCCAGGGCGCTGGCGATCTGCTCGACAATGGACACCGCGCGTTCGGGTGGCAGCGGGCCGGTGGCGATCTCGGTGGCCAGGTCGTGGCCGTCGATGAGCGCCATGTCGACGAAGAACCGGCCGTCGATCTCGCCGTAGTTGTGGATCGCGACGATGTGGGCGTTGCGCAACCGCGCGGCGGCGTGGGCTTCGCGGCGGAAGCGTTGCTCGAAGCCGGGGTCGGCGGCCAGCTGCGCGGGCAGCACCTTCAGGGCGACCATCCGATCGGTTCCGGTGTCGTAGGCCTGCCAGACCTCGCCCCTCCCACCCCGGCCGAGCAATTCGACCAGGCGGTAGCGACCGAACGTCGTGCCCTGCGCATCGGCCATACTCAGCGCCGACTCTCGTCGAGCTGCTCGTCCACCCAATCGTGCAGACCGGGCAGGGCGGCGGAGATGACCTCGAAGCACTTCAGGTAGTCCGACATGTCTCCGTAATACGGGTCGTCCACGTCAATCGGGCCGGACGCCGGGTCGAAGGCCCGCAGCAGTCGCAGTCGCTGCGGGTCCACCCCGTGGTGGCGCAGGATCCGATCGTGATTGCGGCCCAGCGCGATCACCAGATCCGCGGACAGGTGATCGTCGTCCATCTGGGCGGCCCGGTGCGCGGTCGGGTAGCCGTTGTCGGTCAGCACCTTGACGGTGCGCGGATGCGCGCCCTCGCCGACGTGCCAGCCGTCGGTGCCGGCGCTGGTCACCCGCACCCGGTCGGCCAGCCCGCGTTCGGCGAGCTGGTGGGCGAACATCTTCTCCGCCATCGGGGACCGGCAGATATTGCCGGTGCAGATGAACGTCACGTGCAGCTCAGACACCGAGCACCCCGCGCAGTTCCGCGACATCACGGACCCGCAGCGCGGGCCCGGGCCGCCCGTCGTCGAAATCTGCTCCACCGTAGCCCCAGCCGACGAGAACCGTGTCGACGCCGTGCGCGGCGGCCCCGGCCACGTCGTGGTCGCGGTCACCGACCATCAGCACCGACTCGGGCAGCTCACCGAGCTGGGCCAGCGCGTGGGCGAGCACATCGGCCTTTGCCGAGCGGGTCCCGTCGGCCGACGCCCCGGCGATCACCTCGAAGTAGCCGTCCAATCCGAAATGCCGCAGCACCAACTGCGCGGTGGCCTCGGCCTTGGAGGTGGCGACCGCCAGCCGCACCCCGGCCGCGCTCAGGTCGGCCAGCAGCTCGGGAATGCCGTCGAACACCGCGTTGACCGCCCAGCCGCCGCCCAGCTGATGCGCCCGGTACGCGGCCATCGCGGCGCCGTCGACGCCGCCGAGGCCCAGGCCGGCCAGCGTCTCGTGCATCGGGGGCCCGACCAGCATCGCGGCCAGATCGCCGTCGGGGATCGGCGCGCCGATCTCGGCCAGGGCGTGCCGGAAGCTGCCCACAATGCCCGGCGCGGAATCAGTCAGCGTGCCGTCGAGGTCGAAGATCACCAGCGCGGGTCTGGTGGCGCAGCGCAGATCGGTCACATCGTCATTGTCCCCGATAGGGCGACCACTACTGTTTGCAAGGTGTCCAAGATTCCCCTGGCGCGGGTCACCGAGGTGCTCGACGCGGCGTATCCGCCGCAGTTGGCCCAGTCCTGGGATTCCGTCGGCCTGGTCTGCGGTGACCCCGGCGAGCCGGTCACCTCGGTCACCATCGCGGTCGACGCCACCGCCGAGGTGGTCGACGCGGTGCCCGACCGCGGGCTGCTGCTGGCGCACCATCCGCTGCTGCTGCGCGGGGTCGACACCGTCGCCGCGAACACCGCCAAGGGCGCGTTGCTGCACCGGCTGATCCGCACCGGACGGTCGCTGTTCACCGCGCACACCAACGCCGACGCCGCGGCCCCGGGAGTGTCCGACGCGCTCGCCGAGACGCTCGGCCTGACCGTCACCGGGGTGCTGGAACCGGTCCCGGCCGGCCCCGACCTGGACAAGTGGGTGATCTTCACCCCGCCGACCGCGGCCGACGCGGTCCGCGCGGCGGTGTTCGACGCCGGCGCCGGGCACATCGGCGACTACTCGCAGTGCTGCTGGACCGTCACCGGGACCGGCCAGTTCCTGCCGAACGACGGCGCCGACCCCGCCGTCGGGACGGTCGGGGCCCTGGAGCGGCTGTCCGAGGACCGCGTCGAGGTGATCGCCCCGGCTCGCCGCCGCGCCGCGATCCTGGCGGCGATGCGCGCCGCGCACCCCTACGAGGAACCGGCGTTCGACGTCTTCGAGCTGGCCGAGCTCCCGGCCGGCGTGGGCATCGGCCGGATCGGCGAGCTCGACGAGCCGGAATCGTTGGCGCAGTTCGTCGCTCGCGCCGGCGCCCGGCTGCCGGCCACCAGCTGGGGGGTGCGCGCCAGCGGCGATCCGGCCGCGCTGGTGCGCGCCGTCGCGGTCTCCGGCGGCGCCGGCGACTCGTTGTTGTCCACCGCCGCCCGCTCCGGGGTCGACGTGTTCCTCACCTCCGACCTGCGTCACCACCCGGCCGACGAGCAGCGGCGCGTCGCCTCGATGGCGCTCGTCGACGTCGCGCACTGGGCCAGCGAATTCCCGTGGTGCGCCCAAGCCGCCGGCGTCCTGCGCGCCGCATTCGGCGACGCGCTGCCGGTGCAGGTCTGCGACATCCGCACCGATCCGTGGAATCTGACCGCCCACTCTCAACGAGGAGAACGATGAAAGCCGAAGTGGCACAGCAACGTCGACTGCGGGAACTGGTCGAAATCGACGCGGACCTGGCCCGGCTCTCGCACCGGCTCAAAAACATCGCCGAGGCGGCCAAGGTCGCGGAGCTGACCGCCGCCTGCACGGCCGCCGAGGACGAGGTCGCGTCGGTGGGCATCGCGCTCGCCGATCTCGACGGTTCGATCGCCAAGTTGGAGACCGAGATCGAGGCGGTCCGCAAGCGTGAGGACCGGGACCGGTCGCTGCTGAACTCCGGCGTCGACGGCAAGCAGCAGGCCGAGCTCGCCCACGAACTGGAAACCCTGGAACGCCGGCAATCCGACCTCGAGGACGCTGAACTGGAGATCATGGAGCAGCGCGAGACGCTGGCCGCGCGTCAGACCGACGCCGACCACACCCTGCATGACCGCCGCTTGGAGCTGGCCGACGCCGAGGCCGCCCACGACCGGGCCCGCGCCGAACTGGAGGAGAACCTGGCCCGGCGCGGCGCCGAGCGCGCCGAACTGGCCGGCGGCGTCGACGCCGACCTGCTGGCGCTCTACGAGCGGCAGCGGGCCGCCAACGGCATCGGGGCCGGGGTGCTGCAGGGCAACCGGTGCGGCGCCTGCCGGATCGAGATGGACCGCGGCGAGGCCGCCCGCATCGCGGCGGCCGCCGCCGACGACGTGCTGCGCTGCCCGGAGTGCGGGGCCATCCTGTTGCGAGTCACGGGCTGACGCGGTGCGGGTTGTCATCGAGGCCGACGGGGGATCGCGCGGCAATCCCGGGCCGGCCGGATACGGGGCGGTGGTGTTCGCCGCGGACCGCGCCGAGGTGCTGGCCGAGCGCAATGAGTCCATCGGGACGGCCACCAATAACGTCGCCGAGTACCGCGGTCTCATCGCGGGACTGACCGCCGCCACCGAACTCGGCGCGTCCGAGGTCGACGTCCGGATGGACTCCAAGCTGGTGGTCGAACAGATGTCGGGCCGGTGGAAGGTCAAGAACGCCGACCTGGCCGACCTGCACCGCCAGGCCCGCGGGCTGGCCTCGAATTTCGACCGGGTCCGCTACCAGTGGATTCCGCGGGAGCAGAACAAGCACGCCGACCGGCTGGCCAACGAGGCGATGGACGTCGCCGCCGGCAAGCCCGTGAAGCCCGCCAAAACCCCCAAGGCCGAGCCGAAAGCCGAGACGCCGAACAGCAAGGCCGAGAACGCGGCCGGCTGGACCGGGGCCCGCGGCGTCCCGACCCGACTGCTGCTGCTGCGGCACGGCCAGACTGAACTGTCGGTGCAGCGCCGCTATTCCGGCCGCGGAAACCCGGCGCTGACCGATCTGGGCCGCCGGCAGGCCGCCGCCGCGGCGTCCTACCTGGCGGCCCGCGGTGGTATCGCCGCGGTGGTGTCCTCGCCGCTGGAGCGCGCCCGGCAGACCGCCGCGGCGGCGGCCGACGCGCTCGGCCTGCCGGTCACCGTCGATGAGGACCTGATCGAAACCGACTTCGGGGACTGGGAGGGCTTGACGTTCGCCGAGGCCGCGCAGGCGCACCCGGAGGCGCACCGAGAATGGTTGGGGGACACCAGTATCACTCCGCCGGGCGGGGAGAGCTTCGACGCGGTGCATGACCGGGTGCGGCGCGCGCGCAATCGGATCATCGCCGGCCACAGCGACTCGACGGTGCTGGTGGTCTCGCACGTCACGCCGATCAAGACGCTGCTGCGGATGGCGCTCAACGCCGGACCGGACATGCTGTACCGGCTGCACCTAGACCTGGCGTCGCTGAGCATCGCCGAGTTCTACTCCGACGGGTTGTCCTCGGTTCGGCTGGTCAACCAGACCGACTACCTGGGCAGATGAGTCGATGACCGGCGATCCACCGGTTCCGCAGGGCCGCCTCCGGCGGGTGATGCCGCTGGCCGGTCTGGCCGCGCGCACCGCCGGCGGGCGGCTGGTGGCCGGCGTCCAGGAGTTGGCCGGCGACCCGGGCGCGGTGCGCCGGTTCCACGCCAGGACCGCGGACCGCTATGTCGAGTTGCTGGGCAACTCCAAGGGCGCGTTGATGAAGATCGGCCAGATCCTGTCGATGGTCGACCTCGATGGGCCCTCGCCCTACCAGCAGGCGTTCGCCCGGCTGCAGTCCGACGCGCCGCCCATGCACCCGGACTTGGTCCGCGCCCAACTGGTCTCCGAAATCGGCCCGCCGGAAAGGCATTTCGCGGAATTCGACGTCGAGCCCATCGCCGCCGCCTCGGTCGGCCAGGTGCACCGCGGCGTCCTGCACGACGGCCGGCCGGTGGCGGTCAAGGTGCAGTATCCCGGTGTCGCGGAGGCCATTCGGGCCGACCTGGACAATGCGGAGTTGCTGAGATCGCTGATCCTGCTGGTGATGTCGGTGTCGGGGACCAAGATCGACATCACCGCCGTCGCGGAAGAGGTCCGGACCCGGGTCGGCGAGGAACTGGACTACCGGCACGAGGCGGTGATGCTGGCGCGGTTCGCCGAGTTGTATCGCGATCACCCCTTCATCCACATCCCCGACGCGATCCCGGAGGCATCCGGTGGGCGGGTGCTCACCATGACCTACCTGGACGGGCTGGATTGGGCGAGCGCGCGCCAGGCGGATCAACAGCGCAGGGACATCTGGGCCGAGTCGCTGCTGCGCTACTGCCAGGCCAACTTTCGGCATTCCAACCTGATCGACGTGGACCTGCACCCGGGCAATTTCCGGTTCCTGCCCGACGGCGCCCTGGGCGTGCTGGACTTCGGCTGCGTTCAGGTGGTGCCGGAACAGCTGCGCTGGGTTCTCGTCGCGCTGATGCGCGCCACCATCGACGGCCGACAGACCGAGGTGCGACGGCTGATGGTTCGCAGCAAGATGATCGCCGCCGATTCCCCGCTGACCGTCGAGCAGGCCGGTGAGTTCTGCCGGGGCATGATCGTCGACGCCGTCGCCCCGCAGCCGGTGACCTTCTCCCCGGAGTTCAACGCGCGCAAGCGTCAGGCGATGCTGGGGGAGCTGGGGCTGAGCGGGCTGACGAAGATCCGGCCGACGCCGGAGGCCGCGTTCCTGCCCCGGATCCAGGTCGCCATGGATCACCTGTTCACCGGGCTGCGGGCCACGGTCCCGGTGCGTTCGGTCCTCGACGATATGGACGGCGTGGCCGAGCCGGTCACCGAACTCGGCCGCCGTCACCACGCCTGGGCGCGGGAACGTGGGTTGCCCGGCGCGCTGGAGCACCATCGCGAGGTACCATGACCAGCGCGAACGAGTTGGCTGGGCGGCCGCGGAGAAATTCGAGGAAAGTCCGGACTTCACAGAGCAGGGTGATTGCTAACGGCAATCCGAGGTGACTCGCGGGACAGTGCCACAGAAAACAGACCGCCGCCTGGGCCTTCGGCTCAGGGGGTAAGGGTGAAACGGTGCGGTAAGAGCGCACCAGCATCCCGGGTGACCGGGATGGCTCGGCAAACCCCACCCGAAGCAAGGTCAAGAGGTCGCTTTGCGACTGCGCAGGCGGGTTGCTCGCCCACACCTGCGGGTAGGCCGCTTGAGGCGCCCGGTGACGGTGCGTCCAGATGGATGGTCGCCGCCGCGCCTTCGGGCGCGGACACAGAATCCGGCTTACAGGCCAGCTCGTTCGCCCCACCGCCGGTTCCGGCCCGCGCGGCTCAGTGCCGGAAGGCCTTCTTCAGTTTCTTCAGCGCCGGCTCCAGCTCCGCGCGGCGCTGGGTGGCCAGCTCGGTCTCCCGCTGATAGAGCACGCCGTAGGTGAAGGTGTCCTCCCCGGCGGCGTGGGCGAGCTCGGCCTGCTGGGATAGATAGGTGCGGCTCACCGTGGCGTCCTGGTGATCGCCTAACAGACTCTGAACGGTCTTGGCGGCCTCGTACACCTTGCGCCGGTCGACGGCCGCGGCGCTGTAGCGCAGCCGCTTGGCGCTTTTCCGGATCCGGTGCAGCGCCTCGTCGCGATCCGGCGTCCGTTCGGCGGCGTGCGCGTTCTGCACCGATTTGCGCAGCCGCTTGTAGGCGCCGTCCAGGTTGCCCGGGTCGTCCCCGGAGCCGTCGGCGTCCACCGGGTCGGCGGTGGCCAACTCGTCCAGCGCGTCCAGCAGCCGGAAGTACCGTTCCGATCGCATCGCGGCCACCGACCGCCGCCAGCCCACCTCGTAGCGGTGTCGGGAACCGCCGACCAGACGCTCGGCCACCGGGCCGCGGACCAGCTCCGGGGGCAGTTCGTCGAGCGCCTGCTGGTACTTCTCGGCCAGCACCTCGGCGTCCCGGGCCACCCCGAGGATGGCGGCCAACTGCCGGAGTTCGTCGAGCACCCAGGAATCGTCGGCCAGCCCGAAGGAGTCCTCCGCCTCGCGCAGCAGGCTGCGCAGCTTGCGGGTGGTGACCCGCATCTGGTGCACCGAATCCCACTGGTCGGCGCGGACGGCCCGGTCCCACTCGATCAGCGCCGCGACCTGCTCGGCCACCGCCCGATGCATCGGCTCCTCCGGCAACTCGGGCGCCGGCGGCGGCGTGCCGAGGGCCCGCACCAGCTTCGAGGCGTGGCCGGCGGGTTCCGCGCCGGCGTCGCGCAAGCGGCGGGACAGCGCGTCCAGCAACTCGGTGTCGCCGGCGCCCAGTTCGATCTCCCACTCCCGCCAGTTCTGCTCGCCGGCGTCGGAGCTCGAGCTGACGTGGTCGTCGCAGAACTCGGCCAGCAGCGCGCCGTCGGCGCCGTAGAACCGCTGCAGATGCCGCTCGTTGCGGACCGTGGCGACCGGGGCCAGCTCGCGGTCGCGCACGATGGCCAGCACCACGTCGCGCAACTCGTCGGGCACGGTGTCGCTCAGCGTCGCCTGGATCTCGATTCGGGTGTCCCCGTCCGCCGGGAGCTTGAGATGCCAGCCGGCGTCGTCGCCACCGGTCCGGCGGCGCAAGACGATTCGGTTGCGGGACAGGTCACGCCCGGCGGTGTCGTGGTACACGGCTTCGAGCTGCTGAGGCTCGATCACTTCGATCCGCGTGATGGCTGCCAGGCCCTCGAACGACGGGGACACCGTGGATTCCGTGACGTCGTACTTGCGCTCGACTTCCTGCAGCTTCTTCGGCATGGGCACACCATGCCACATCTTGGTGAATGGCCCGAGATATCGTCAGCGGGTGGATGATCAGTGCCTGCTGTTCGAGCCCGGACCCGTCACGCGGATCACGCTGAATCGGCCGAGGGCGGCCAACGGATTGAATGCCGAGCTGGGCGCGGCGTTGGTCGAGGCGGCGCAGCGCTGCGCGTCGGCCGATGTCGTGCTGCTGACCGGGGCCGGTCGATTCTTTTGCGCCGGTGGCGATCTCAAGGAGATCAGCGCCGCGCCGGACCCCGGCGGCTACGTCCATCGGCTCGCCGAGGACCTGCACCGCGCGCTGGCGATCTTCGCCGAGATGGACGCCGTGCTGATCACCGTCGTCAACGGGGTGGCGGCAGGGGCCGGGTTCAGCCTCGCGGTCAGCGGTGACCTGGTGCTGGCCGCCGAGTCGGCCTCGTTCACCATGGCCTACACCCGGGCCGGGCTGAGCCCCGACGGCGGCGCGTCCTACCTGCTGCCGCGTCTGGTCGGGCTGCGGCGGACCCAGGAGCTGATGCTCACCAACCGGACCCTGACAGCCGCCGAGGCCGCCGACTGGGGGCTGGTCACCGAGGTGTGCGACGACCCGGGCGCCCGCGCCGAGGAGCTCGCGGCCCAACTGGCCGCCGGGTCGCGCACCGCGCAGGCGTCGGTCAAGCGACTGCTGGCGCAGGCCTACGCCAACGATTACCGGCGGCAACTGGCCGACGAGGCGGCGCAGATCGCGGCCAACGCCAACCGGCCGGACGGCCGGGAGGGCATGGACGCGTTCTTGAACAAGCGCGAGCCCCGGTTCAGTTGAGCAGCGGGTCGGCGGCGACCTCGATGTCGCCGGCCAGCGCCGCCGCCTGCAACTCTTCGAAGTCGGCGACGGTCTTATCCGCGTAGCGGTAGCACCACTGCACCACCGCCTCGGTGGCCTTGCCGCCCTCGCCGAAATAGCCGCGGAACACCTCGGCGTTGGCGCTCTGGGCGTGTCCCCGTGCCAGCACCACAGCGCAGCCCTGGGCGTACTCGGACAGGCTGGTCTCATCGAGGACGGAAAGGTCGACGCTGCCCTTCATGTCGTGGAACTGCCGCACGTAGTACTCGCCGCCGTCGATCCGCACGGTCCCGAGGAACACATCCGACATGGCCTGCAGGATTCGCTGCCCGTCGACCACCCGTCGGCCCTGACCGTGGGCGCTGATCGCCTCATCCAGCGCCGGGGGCTGCGCGCGGCCACCGTATTGCTCCAGCACCGAGCGTTGGGCCTCCTTGACCTGCATGATCAGCGGGGTCCCGTGCCCGTCGATCCCGGTCACCAGGAAGCACCGGGTGCCGACGCTGCCGACGCCCACCACCCGCATCGCGATGTCGGTGGCCTTGAAGTGTGCCAGCAGCAGACGGACGTCGACGCCGACCGAATCCATGTACTCGGCGATCGCGTCGAGCAGCGCCCGCTCGTCCGACAGCGGCACGTGCCGCGTCAGCGCGGTCTCCCGGAACCCGCGGGATGCCGTCGGAATCGGGTTCGGTGAGGCGGTCGAACGCCCGCGCGGAGGTCCGTTTGCGGGCCTGCGCGATACCCCTGCGGACCACCTTGTCCAGGCTCTTCGAGACGTTGACGCTGGTCCGCTCCGGTTCGACGCGCAGATAGAAGCGGTCCAGCACGCTCATCCGCAGCAGTTCGTTCGACGCGCGGCGGTAGGCCTCGGCGGTTCCGTCGGCGATGTCGCGGACCGTGGCCTCGGAGAACCCGCGGTTCCGCGCGGTCAGGATGGCGCTGGTGACCAGGCGTTTGAGGTCCCATTCGGCCGGCGCGGCCGCCGCCTCGTCGAAGTCGTTCAGGTCGAACACGATGGCGCGGTCCGGCGCGGCGAACACCCCGAAGTTGGACAGGTGGGCGTCGCCGCAGCACATCACCTCGATGCCGGTGGTCGGGCTGGCGCCCAGGTCGGCCGCCATCACCGCCGCGGCCCCCCGGTAGAAATGCAGCGGGTCGACCAGCATCCGGGCGAACCGCAATCCGACCAGATCCGGCACCCGGACCCCGTTCTGCTCGACGAGAATCGACGTAGCGGAGCGGCCCGCGGGTGTCAGCTCCGCCAACGCCTTCCGGGGTGTCACCTGTCGTTGCGCGCGGCCCTGGCGGCGATCGGTTTCCGGGTCCTCCGGGTGGATCTCGCGGTCACGCAGATTCAGGTCGCGCATATTGGGCATGGCTCAGCGTAAAGCTCCGGCGCCGCCCCGCCCCGCGGGTCAGCGAGACTGGCGACGCTGCAGCAGAACCGAGCCGGTCAGCACGATCAGGCCGGCGGCGGCCAGCAGCGCGCCCGCCGCGGCGGGCGCGGTGTAGCCGTAGCCGGCCGCGATGACCATGCCGCCCACCCAGGCGCCGGTCGCGTTGGCGACGTTGAGCGCGGAGTGGTTCAGCGCCGCGGCCAGCGTCTGCGCGCCGCGGGCGACGTCCATCAGCCGGATCTGCAGCGCCGGGGCGATCGCCGATCCGGCGGCCCCGATGCAGAACAGGCCGATCAGGGCCGTCACCGGGTTGTGCGCGGCCGCGACGAACACCGCGAGCACCACGCCGAGCGCGGTGATGGACAGGTACAGGGCGCGGATCACCGAGAAGTCGGCCAGCCGCCCGCCGACCAGGTTGCCGATCACCATGCCGACACCGAAGATCATCAGCCCGACGGGCACCAGCGCCCGCGGCAGGCCCGCCACGTCGGTCAGCGTGGTGCTGACGTAGGTGTAGACGGCGAACATCCCGCCGAAGCCGACCATCCCGACCAGCAGGGCCAGCCACACCTGGGCGTGCTTGAGGGCGCCGAGTTCGGTCAGCGGGCTGGTGACGCGCATGTCCTTGAGTCGGGCGGGCAGCCAGAACCAGAGCGCGACCAGGGTGGCCGCGCCGATCACGACGACCAGGGCGAACGCGCTGCGCCAGCCCAGGGTCTGGCCCAGCCACGACGCCATCGGCACACCGGCGACGGTGGCGATGGTCAGACCGGACATCACGTGCGCCACGGCTTTGGCCCGCTGTCGCGGTTCCATCAGGTGGCCGGCGGCCAGCGCGGCGACGCCGAAGTAGGCGCCGTGCGGCAGGCCGGCGACGAAGCGGGCGGCCAGCAGCGCCTCATAGCTGGGGGCCAGCACGCTGGCCAGGTTGGCCAGGGTGAAGACGGCCATCAGCGTCAGCAGCAGCGTTTTGCGGACCATCCGTGCGGTCAGCGCGGTGATCACCGGGGCGCCGACGACGACGCCCAGCGCGTACGCGGAGATGACGCGGCCGGCGATGGGTTCGGTGACCCCCAATCCGGCGGCGATGTCGGGCAGCAGGCCCATCGCGACGAACTCGGTGGTGCCGATGCCGAAGCCGCCGACGGCCAGCGCGATCACGGCCAGCGCGCGCACCGCGGGATCGGGCGCGACTCGTGACGTCGGGGCGTCAGGGCGTTCCAGAACGGTCATGGAAACCACGCTAAGGCCGCTTACGCACTTCCCAAAATCAACTTAGGTATTTGGGAGTTAAAAGTGAGGAGAGTTACGCTTCCCCTGTGACCACCCCGCGAAACGCGACCCCGCCGACCGCGGGTGAGGTCTACGCGCTGATCAGGGCTCGGGGCCGGCTCACGCGCAGCGAGGTGGGCCGGCTGACCGGACTGTCCCGCACCGCGGTGGCCGCCCGGGTGTCCGCGCTCATCGCACTCGGGCTGGTCGACGAGAGCGCCCCGGCGCCCTCGACCGGCGGCCGACCGGCGACCTATCTGAGTTTCGCCGCCGACGCCGGGGTGGTGCTGGCCGCGGCCGTCGGCCGCAGCCGCACCCAGCTGGCCGTCTACGACCTGGCCGGGCGGACGCTGGCCGCCAGCACGCTCGATCAAGAACCCGGTGTGGGCCCCGACGATCTGATGCCCGACGTGGTCAAGGGCCTCGACGCGCTGCTGGCCGAGTGCGGCCGCGCGGACGCCCGGATCTTCGGCGTCGGGCTGAGCCTGCCGGGAACCGTCGACCAAGGTCGCGGCGCGGTCTCGGACTCACCGGTCATGAGCGGCTGGGACGGTGTTCCGCTGCGTCCCTATTTTGCCGAATTGACCGATGCGCCAATCATTCTCGACAACGACGTGAACGTGATCGCCGGAGCTGAACGCGCGCCCGGCGGATCCGATCTCGATGACCTGCTGGTGCTGAAGGCCTCGACCGGTCTGGGGCTGGGCATCATCGCCGGCGGGGTGCTGCAGCGCGGCGCAACGGCCGCCGCGGGCGAGTTCGGACACAACAAGGTCGCCGCCGCCGCGGGCATCCCGTGCCGCTGCGGCGATGTGGGCTGCGTCGAGGCGATCGCCGGTGGCTGGGCCGTGGTGCGGGACCTGCGGCGCGCCGGCCGCCCGGTCGCGCACGTCCGCGACGTGGTCGAGCTGGCCAACGCCGGTGACGCCGAGGCCCGTCGGATGATCCGGGACAGTGGCCGCCATGTCGGCGCGGCGCTCGCATCCGCGGTCAATCTGCTCAACCCCGCCGCGCTGGTCATCTCCGGTGATCTGGCCGGCGCCTACGACGTCTATGTGGCGGGCCTGCGGGAAACGCTCTACCGGGACGCCACCGCGCTGGCCACCCGCGAGTTGCAGGTGGTCCCCGGCGCGTTCGGGGATCAGGCGGGCCTGATCGGCAGCGCCGCGGTGGCGCTGGACCGGGTGCTGAGCCCCGCGGCCATCGACGCCGCGGCGCTGAGTTAGAAGCTGTGTTCCTCGGCGGGGAACACCCCGCCGGCCACCTCGTTGGCGTAATCGCTTGCCGCACGGCGCAGCTCGGCGCCCACATCGCCGAACCGCTTGACGAACTTCGCGGTCCGCCCGGAGGTCATCCCGGCCATGTCCTGCCAGACCAGCACCTGGGCGTCACAGTTCTTGCCGGCGCCGATGCCGATCGTCGGGATGGTCAATTTGCCGGTGATCTGGGTGGCCAGGTCGCCGGGCACCATCTCCAGCACCACGGCGATCGCGCCGGCCTCGGCGACCGCGATGGCGTCGTGAATGACCTGCTCGCCGCTGTCCCCGCGGCCCTGCACCCGGAAACCGCCGAGGCTGTTGACGCTCTGCGGGGTGAAGCCGAGGTGCCCGACCACCGGGATGCCGGCCTGGGTGAGCGTGGCGATCTGGCCGGCGACTCGTTCGCCGCCCTCGATCTTCACCGCGTGCGCGCCGGCTTCCTTCATGAACCGGGTCGCGGTGGCCAGGGCCTGCTCCGGGCCGGCCTCGTAGCTGCCGAACGGCAGGTCGGCGACCACCAGGGCGTGCGGGGCGCCGCGCACCACGCCGCGGGCCAGCGGAATCAACTCGTCGATGGTGATCGGCACGGTGGTGTCGTAGCCGTACACCACGTTCGCCGCGGAGTCGCCGACCAGCAGCACCGGGATCTCGGCGTCGTCGAAGGCGCGGGCGGTGGAGTAGTCGTAGGCGGTCAGCATGGCCCACTTGTGGCCTTCGGCCTTCCATTGGCCCAGGTGGTGGGTGCGGACCTTGATCCGGCGCTTGGTCTCGGTGGCGGGGGCGGAGCCGTAAACGGGCATCT
Organism: Mycolicibacterium brumae; assembly: GCF_025215495.1. Lineage (NCBI taxonomy): Bacteria > Bacillati > Actinomycetota > Actinomycetes > Mycobacteriales > Mycobacteriaceae > Mycobacterium > Mycolicibacterium brumae. The sequence continues at coordinate 1,405,828 of NZ_CP104302.1, forward strand.
CGGTGACAGACATCGTTGTCCTCAATGTGATCGTCGGGTCGATCCTCGTGGCCCATCCGGGTCCCCGGGTTCGTCTGACCACCTCAGTTTGCCATCCGGTTGCGCCGAGGTGAACGCGCTCGCGGAGTGGATTTGCTCACAATGACCGAAAGGGTTGTGACCAGCCCGGGGGAAGCGGCAAACCGCTGATCGGGCCGCCACGCGGCCCCGGGGTGTCCGACGCCGGGAGGTCGGCGTGAAAGACTCGGCGCTGTGGATGGCGACGTGACCTACAACGCCGCGCAGCTGCTGGCGGCCCGCGGGCCATTGCCGCCGGAGCTGGCGCTGCCGATCATCGGGGGCGCCGCCGCGGCGCTGGACAACGGCTACCGCGAACGCCTGACCCCCTACCGGGACCTCACCGCGGCCAACATCCTGCTGGACTTCGCCGCCGACGGGTCACTGCAGTCGGTGAAGCTGGCCGAGGTGGAGTCGGGATCCTCGGGCAATATCTATCCGGAGGCCACCCAGGGTCGGGAACTGGACAATCGCGCCGACGTGTACGCGCTGGGCGCCACCGCGTTCGAGCTGCTCACCGGGGGGCCGCCGTACATCGCGCCGACCCTGCCGGAACTGATGGTGGCGCACGCCTATGCGCCGATCCCGTCGATCAGCGCGGCGAACCCGCAGCTGCCGCCGACCCTGGACCCGGTGTTCGCCCGCGCGCTGGCGAAGGCTCCCGAGGGGCGCTACCCGATCTGCGAAGAGTTCTTCACCGCGCTGCAGGCCGCCGGTCTGGCGCCCGGTGTCGCGGTGGCGCCGGCGTTCGCCGCGCCCGGAACGCCCGGGACCGCCGCGAAACCGCGTCGGCACATGGCGGTGCGGCTGGCCGCGATCGGGGTTTCCGTCGCGGTGCTGGCGACGGCCGGGGTGTGGCTGGTCAAGCGGATGGACGCCCGAGACACCCCGGGGGAGTTGCCGACGGCGTCGGTGCAGTGGAAGTCGTGCCCGTTCACCGATCAGGCGCCGGACTCGGTGCGCTCCGGTGAGTGCGGGGTGATAAAGGTCCCCGTCGACTACGAAGACCCCAGCGGTCAGCAGGCCAGCATCGCGCTGATCCGCTTCCCTGCAACCGGGGCCCGGGTCGGGTCGCTGATCATCAACCCGGGCGGGCCGGGGGAGTCTGGCATGGACGCCGCGATCAGCATGCTCGACAAGGTGCCGGGCCCGGTCCGGGAACGCTATGACCTGGTCGGATTCGATCCCCGCGGGGTCGGGCGGTCGCAGCCGGCGCTGTGGTGCAACTCCGACGCCGACAATGACCGGCTGCGCGCCGACAACATCGTGGAGTACACCCCCGAGGGTGTCGAGCACATGGAGTCCGAGACCAAGGCCTTCGTGCAGCGCTGCGTCGACCGGATGGGCAAGGATTTCCTGGCCAACGTCGGCACCAAGAACGTCGCCCGCGACCTGGACATGCTGCGCGCCGCCCTTGGCGACGACAAACTGACCTATCTGGGCTACTCGTATGGCACCCGGATCGGCGCCGCGTACGCCGAGGCCTTCCCAGAGCACGTCGGGAAGATGATCCTGGACGGCGCGATCGACCCGAACGCCGATCCGGTCCAGGCCGAGATCGACCAGGACACCGCGTTCCAGAAGGCATTCGACGATTTCGCCGCCGATTGCGCCAAGGACGCCGACTGCCCGCTGGGCGACGATCCGACCCAGGCCGTCGAGGTGTACCGCTCGCTGACCTGGCCGTTGGTGCAGCAGCCGGCGCAGACCAAGGACCCGCGCGGGCTGTCCTACACCGATTCGCTGGTCGGCACCATCCTGGCGATGTACTCGCCGAACTTCTGGTCGCACCTGAAGACCGGGCTGGCCGAGCTGCGCAACGGCACCGGCGACACCCTGCTGACGATGGCCGACATCTATATGCGGCGTGACCGCAACGGCCGCTACGACAACTCGACGGACGCCCGGGTGGCGATCAACTGCGTCGACAAACCGGCAATCACCGACCGGGAGACGGTCATCGAAACCGATCGGCGCAGCCGCGAGGCCGCCCCGTTCATGAGCTACGGCGAGTTCACCGGCGACGCCCCGCTGAGCACCTGCGCGTTCTGGCCGGTGCCCCCGACCAGCGAGCCGGGCGAGCTGTCGGTCCCGGGTCTGCCGCCGACGCTGGTGGTGTCGGTGACCGGCGATCCGGCCACCCCGTACCAGGCCGGGGTCGAGCTGGCCCGTCAGCTCGGTGGCGCCCTGCTGACCTACGACGGCACCCAGCACACCGTGGTGTTCCAGGGTGAGCAGTGCGTCGACGACTACGCCACCGCATACCTGGTGGACGGGAGCCTGCCCCCGGACGGCGCGCGCTGTCCCAACTGACGCTGTCCGTGATCGACACCAAGGCGTGATCCTCCCGGAACGGGAACGCGGCGTCGCGCTGCCAGCATGTTGGGCATGCAGCGCATCTTCGGCTCTGCGCTGCTGACCGCGGCGCTGGTCTGCGCCACCCCACTTCCCGTCGCGCCTGCCGCGCCGAATGTGGCTGCCGCGCAGGCGAACTGGGGGAGCTGCCTGCCGATTGTCGACGGCGCCGAGCAGGCGCCCGGCGCGCAGTGCGCGATGCTCACGGTGCCGATCGACTACGACGCCCCCGGCGCCGGAGTGGCCCGGATCGCCGTCGTGCGCGTCCCGGCGACCGGGCAGCGGCTCGGCGCGCTGCTGGTCAACCCGGGCGGTCCGGGCGCCTCGGCGGTGGACACCGTGGTCGCGATGGGCTCGGCGCTGGCCGGCAGCCCGATCAACACCCACTTCGACCTGGTGGGCTTCGACCCGCGCGGCGTCGGCTACTCCCAGCCGCTGCTGCGCTGCCTGACCGACGCCGAGTTCGACGCCTGGCGGCGCGAGCCGATGGCCGACTACAGCCCGGCCGGCGTGGCCCGGATCGAAGCGCTCAACAAGCAGTACGCCGATCGGTGCGCCGCCAAGACCGGAACCGCGGTGCTGGCGCACGTCGGGACCCGCGAGGCGGCCCGCGATATGGACGAGGTCCGCAAAATGCTCGGCGACGAGCAGATCAACTACCTCGGCTTCAGCTACGGCACCCGGATCGGCACGGAGTACGTCAACCGCTTCGGGCCCAGGGTGCGCGCCATGGTGCTCGACGGGGCGATCGACCCCAGCGCCGGCCCGCTGGACGCGATCCTGCACCAGATGGCCGGATTCCAGTCGGCCTTCGACGACTTCGCCGCCGACTGCGCCCGTAGCGCCGACTGCCCGCTGGGGACCGACCCGAGCCAGGCCAACGCCCGGTACCGGCAGCTGGTCGACCCGCTGGTCACTCGGCCCGCGCGCACCGCCGACCCGCGCGGGCTGTCCTACGCCGACGCGATCACCGGCACCTTCAACGCCCTCTACAGCCCGCAGCTGTGGCGCTACCTGACCCGCGGATTGACCGGTCTGGCCCGCGGAACCGATCCCGGGGACCTGCTGACGCTGGCCGACGAGTACCAGGGCCGGGACCGCAGCGGGCACTACACCAACGCCCAGGACGCCTTCAACGCCATCCGCTGCGTCGACGCCCCCTGGCCGACCGATCCGGCGGTCTGGGCCGGCCTGGACGCCGAGGTTCGCGAGGCGGCGCCGTTCGCCGCCTACGGCTCGCACACCGGCCGCGCCCCGCGTGACATCTGCTCGTTCTGGCCGGTTCCGCCGACTTCGTCGCCCGCGCCGGCCACCGCCGCCGAGCCCGGCCAGGTGGTGGTGGTCTCCACCACCGGAGACCCGGCCACCCCGTATCAGGCCGGGGTGTCGCTGGCGCGCCAGCTCGGCGGGTCGCTGGTCACCTTCCAGGGCACCCAGCACACCGCGGTGTTCAACGGGAACGAATGCCTGGACACCACGGTGCTGGCGTTCCTTATCGATGGCAAGACTCCGCCGTCGGGCCTGCGCTGCGGCTGAGGCCCCCGGGCAAAAGCGCTGTTGTAACACGGAATTAACAGCTGGCGCCTACAGTCGCTGCATGGATCGCCAGATGGAATTCGTGCTGCGGACCCTGGAAGAACGCGACATCCGATTCGTCCGGCTCTGGTTCACCGACGTGCTCGGATTCCTCAAATCGGTGGCGATCGCCCCGGCCGAACTCGAAGGCGCATTCGAGGAGGGCATCGGATTCGACGGCTCCTCCATCGAGGGGTTCGCCCGGGTGTCGGAATCCGACTGCGTCGCCCGGCCCGATCCGTCGACCTTCCAGATCCTGCCCTGGCGGGCCAACAACGGGCACTTCCACACCGCCCGGATGTTCTGCGACATCACCATGCCCGACGGCTCCCCGTCCTGGGCCGACTCCCGGCACGTGCTGCGCCGCCAGCTCGCCAAGGCCAGCGACCTCGGGTTCTCCTGCTACGTGCACCCGGAGATCGAGTTCTTCCTGCTGGAGCCCGGCCCGTACGACGGCAGCGTCCCGGTGCCGTCGGACAACGGCGGCTACTTCGACCAGGCCGTGCACGACAGCGCGCCGAACTTCCGCCGCAACGCCATCGAGGCGCTGGAGAAGATGGGCATCTCGGTGGAGTTCAGCCACCACGAGGGCGCGCCCGGGCAGCAGGAGATCGACCTGCGGTACGCCGACGCGCTGTCCATGGCCGACAACGTGATGACCTTCCGGCACCTGGTCAAGGAGGTCGCGCTGTCGGAGGGGGTGCGGGCGTCGTTCATGCCCAAGCCGTTCACCGAGTACTCCGGCTCGGGCATGCACACCCATATGAGCCTGTTCGAGGGCGAGACCAACGCCTTCCACAGCGACGACGACCCGCTGCAGCTCTCCTCGGTCGGCCGGTCGTTCATCGCAGGCATCCTGGAGCATGCGGTGGAGATCAGCGCCGTCACCAACCAGTGGGTGAACTCCTACAAGCGGCTGGTGCACGGCGGGGAGGCCCCCACCGCCGCCTGCTGGGGCGCCGCCAACCGCTCGGCGTTGGTGCGGGTGCCGATGTACACGCCGAACAAGTCGGCGTCGCGCCGCATCGAGGTGCGCAGCCCCGACTCGGCGTGCAACCCGTACCTGACCTACGCGGTGCTGCTGGCCGCCGGCCTGCGCGGGGTGGAGCAGGGCTACGAACTCGCCCCCGAGGCCGAGGACAACGTCTGGGACCTCACCCCGGAGGAGCGTCGCGCGATGGGCTACCGGGAGCTGCCCAGCAGCCTCGGGCACGCGCTGGCCGAAATGGAGCGCAGCGAGCTGGTCGCCGAGGCGCTCGGCGAGCACGTGTTCGACTTCTTCCTGCGCAATAAGCGTTCCGAGTGGGAGAACTACCGCAGCAACGTCACGCCCTACGAGCTGAAGCAGTACCTCTCGCTGTAGACCTCCTGGGATACGGTGTCTGGCGTGCCACAATCGCGTCCCCGCCCGGCGACCGGGCGACCCACCGTGCCCAGCGTCGGCCGGCTGGGGCTGGTCGACTCCACGGCGCGGGCGAACCTGGACCAGCTCGGCTGGGTGACCGAGGCGCACGTCGCGTTGCTGTGGTCGCTGTCGCGCGCCGCCGACGCCGACGCCGCGCTGCACGCCATGATCCGGCTGTCGGAGTCGCTGGGCCCGGACTACGCCGAACTCGACGCGGCCCTGCTGACCGACACCGGCCTGCGCGGCCGGCTGTTCGGGCTGCTGGGCGCCTCCCTGGCCTTCGGCGACCATCTGGCGGCGAGCCCGCAGTCCTGGCGGCTGCTGGCCGGGCGGGTGTCGCTGCCCGGACGCGATGAGCTGCGCGCCGCGTTCACCGCGGCCGCGCGGGAAAACGCCGGCCCGACAGCGCAATTGACGCTGCGCAAGATCTACCGCGACCACTTGATGGTGCTCGCCGCGCTCGACCTGGCGCCGACCGTCGAAGACGAACCGGTGCTGGAGTTCCCGACCGTCGGCGCGCACCTGGCGGACCTGGCCGACGCCGCGCTGGACGCCGCGCTGACCATCGCGGTGACGAAGGTCTGCGGCGCGGACACCCCGGCGCCCCGGCTGGCGGTCATCGCGATGGGCAAATGTGGCGCCCGAGAGCTAAACTACGTCAGCGACGTCGACATCATCTTCGTCGCCGAGAACGCCGACTCGGTGACCACCCGGGTGGCCGGGGAGCTGATGCGCTTCGCCTCGGACACCTTCTTCGAGACCGACGCGGCGCTGCGACCCGAAGGCAAGGCCGGCCAGTTGGTGCGCACCCTGGAGTCGCACGTGGCGTACTACCAGCGCTGGGCGAAGACCTGGGAGTTCCAGGCGCTGCTGAAGGCCCGGCCGGCCGTCGGCGACGCCGAACTCGGCGCGGCCTACATCGAGGCGCTGATGCCGATGGTGTGGAAGGCCCGCGACCGCGAGGACTTCGTGCCCGACGTGCAGGCCATGCGTCGCCGCGTGGAGGAGCTGGTGCCCGCCGACGTCCGGGACCGGGAACTCAAGCTGGGCACCGGCGGGTTGCGCGACGTGGAGTTCGCCGTGCAGCTGCTGCAGCTGGTGCACGGCCGCACCGACGAATCGCTGCAGGTCGCCTCGACCGTCGACGCGCTGGCCGCGCTCGGCGCGGGTGGATACGTGGGCCGCGACGACGCGGCGAATCTGACCGCGTCGTACGAGTTTCTGCGGCTGCTGGAGCACCGGTTGCAGCTGCAACGGCTCAAGCGCACCCACCTGCTTCCGCCACCGGACGACGACGAGGCGATGCGCTGGCTGGCGCGGGCCGCCCACGTCCGTCCCGACGGCACCCACGACGCTCTCGGAGTGCTGCGCAGTGAGCTGCGCCGCAACAGCGTTCGGGTGTCCCGGCTGCACGCCAAGCTGTTCTATCAGCCGCTGCTCGAATCCGTCGGCGCCGCACTGGATTTCCGCACGGGCATGTCCACCGAGGCCGCCGAACGGCAGCTGGCGGCGCTGGGCTACCGCGCGCCGGGCAGCGCGCTGACGCACCTGGGGGCGCTGGCCAATGCCAGCGGTCGCCGCGGGCAGGTGCAGACCGTGCTGCTGCCAACCCTGCTGGACTGGTTGTCGGACACCCCCGACCCGGACGCCGGACTGCTGAACTACCGCAAGGTGTCCGAGGCGCTCGACGAGCAGCGCTGGTACCTGGCCACCCTGCGCGACGAGAGCGCGGTGGCCAAGCGGCTGATGCGGGTGCTGGGCACCTCGGCGTATGTCCCGGACCTGCTGATCCGCGCGCCGGAGGTGCTGCAGGCCTACGGCGACGGGCCGATGGGCCCCAAGCTGCTCGACACCGATCCCGACAGCGTCGCCAAATCGCTGGTGGCCGCCGCCGCCCGGCACAAGGATCCGGAGCGGGCGATCGCCGCCGCGCGCAGCCTGCGCCGCCGCGAATTGGCCCGGATCGCGTCGGCGGACCTGCTGGGGATGCTCACCGTGCGGCAGGTGTGCCACGCGCTGACCTCGATCTGGGTGGCGGTGCTGCAGTCGGCGCTGGACGCGGTGATCCGCGCGAACACCGACGGCGACCCGCCGGCGAAGGTCGCGGTGATCGGCATGGGCCGCCTCGGTGGCCGGGAACTCGGCTACGGCTCCGACGCCGACGTCATGTTCGTCTGCGAGCCGAACGAGGGCGTCGAAGACATGGTGGCGGTGCGCTGGACGACGACCGTCGCCGAGCAGGTCCGCGCGCTGCTCGGCACCCCGAGCGCCGATCCGCCGCTGGAGGTCGACGCCAACCTGCGCCCCGAGGGCCGCAACGGCCCGCTGGTCCGCACCCTGGCCTCCTATGAGGCGTACTACAAGCAGTGGGCCGAAGCGTGGGAGGTGCAGGCGCTGTTGCGCGCGCACCGGGTGGCCGGCGATATGGACCTCGGTGAGCGGTTCCTGCTGATGGTCGACGCGTTTCGCTTTCCGCCGGAAGGGATTTCGGCCAAGACCGTGCAGGAGATCCGCCGGATCAAGGCCCGCGTGGACGCCGAGCGGCTGCCGCGCGGCGCGGACCCGAACACCCACACCAAGTTGGGCCGCGGCGGTTTGGCCGACATCGAGTGGACCGTGCAGCTGCTGCAGTTGCGTTACGCCCACGAGTACCCCGGGCTGCACAACACCTCGACGCTGGAGTGCCTGGACATCATCGAAGAAGTCGGGCTGGTGGGGGGTGAGGACGTGGATAAGCTGCGTACCGCGTGGCTGACCGCGACCGCGAGCCGCAACGCCCTGGTGCTGGTCAAGGGCAAGCCCACCGACCAGTTGCCCGGGCCGGGCCGGTTCCTCAACGCCGTCGCGGTGGCCGCCGGCTGGCCCGACGACGACGGCGGCGCGTTCCTGGACAACTACCTGCGGGTGACCCGTCGGGCGAAAGTTGTGGTGCGCGAGGTTTTCGGGGCCTGACCTAGGGCAGATACGGCGCCGACGCGGCCGCGAGGGGCCAGTTGCTGCACGACTGGCCATCTGTGAACACAAAAGCCCAGGTCAGCTAGCCGCGAAGCGGACACGAAGGGGCGCTCGTGCCCTGTCGGGCCTCTCGCGGGCTCAATTGTGTGGAAACTGGCCACTCGAGGAGGATTCGGCGCCGAATCTGGCCGCTCGGTCCGGCAGGCACGTCCGCGCGGTGACCGCCGTCACAGGAATTGGGTGGTTTAGCCCTCGGCAGACCGGGGCATCCCTTGAGCATGAGTGCAACAGACAAGATCAAGAACAAGCTGGACGACCTCGGTGGCAAGGCCAAGGAGGCCATCGGCAAGGCCACCGACGACGACTCGACGAAGAACGAAGGCAAGGCCGATCAGGTCAAGGCGGACTTCAAGGACGCCGGCGAAAAGGTGAAGGACGCCTTCAAGCACTGAGGTCTAACACCTTCGACAAACCCATAGGCGAGGCGGCAGCACGGTTGCGTGCTGCCGCCTCGTCGCGTTCGGTTAGCTCGCATGCACGCTATGCAGCCGGTGGTTCAGAAGCTCGTCGATCTGGTCAAGGAGAACGGCTGGCGGGCCGACTTCGAAGAGGCGATCGCGAAGGTGCGGTCCTACAACGTGCCGGCGCTGGCCGACCTGACCTCGACTTCGACAACTCGTGGGGGAAGTTCCTCGACACACCCGAATCCGTCGGACACATCGAGGATTTCAAGAACAACCCGCTGTTTCAGTGGGACGAATTCATGGCCCCGCCCAGCGGGTACTTCACCTACAACCAGTTCTTCGCCCGGCACATCAAACCGGGTATGCGCCCCATCGCGGCGATCGCCGACGACAGCGTGATCACCTCGCCGGCCGACTGCACCTTCGTCGACTACTGGGAAGTCGACAACGACTCCAATATCTTCATCGAGAGCAAGGGCCTGCAATGGTCCATCAAGGATCTGCTGGCCGACAGCGACTACGCGGACGAGTTCGCCGGCGGCATCTTCACCCACTCGTTTCTGAACACCAACGACTACCACCGGTGGCACACCCCGGTGTCCGGAACCATCTTGGAAGCCAAGATCATTCAGGGCCAGGACTACCTGGACATCGGTGTGGTTCCCGGGCCGGTCGTCGACGGCAAGCAGACGCACAACGTCACCATCCTCGACGGCACCGGCTACCAGTTCGTGCAGACCCGCGGCATGATCGTCATCGACTCGCCGATCGGGCTGGTCGCGTGCGTGCCGATGGGCATGTGGCCGGTGTCCTCGGTCGTCATCACCGCCGATGAGGGCCGCACCCTGCAGAAGGGCGACGAACTCGGCTACTTCGCTTTCGGCGGTTCGGATTTCGTGATGGTGTTCCAGCAGCGGAGCAACGTGATCCTGAACGGGCGTCCCAATAAGCATGTCCGCACCGGCAGCTGCATCGGACGAGCGTTCCCCAACATCTGAGCCGCGCGCAGGATCAAGCCCGGAGGTGACAACGTGACGGTTCGCATGGACAACGTCGGCATTGTGGTCGAAGACCTGACCGGCGCTATCGCCTTCTTCCTCGACCTCGGACTCGAACTCGAAGGACGAGCCACGGCCGAGGGCGAGTGGGCCGGACGCTGCACAGGCCACGGCGACCAGCGGGTAGAGGTCGCCATGATGCGCACCCCTGACGGCCACAGCCGGGTGGAACTCTCTCGCTTCCTCGCACCTGAAGTGATCGATGATCACCGGAACGCACCCGTCAACTCGCTGGGATATCTCCGCGTGATGTTCGAGGTGGACGACATCGACGACACCTTGGCCCGACTCGACTCGCACGGCGCGCAACTTGTCAGCAGCGAGGTCGTGAACTACGAGGACTTCTACCGACTCTGCTACATCCGCGGACCCGAGGGCATCCTCATCGGTCTCGCGCAGAATCTCCGCTGATCCGGTCGCCGGCGGTGCCTGCGGCACCCTCGTGATTGCGACCCGTTTCCGGGGAGCGCACACCGCCGGCACGGTTCTCGACGTCCTCGAAAGCCGATACGGCGACAGGGCCGCGTCAGTCGATGAGGCTCTGGAGCGCCGGATCGGCGAACAGCGCCGTCGGGATCCCGAGAACCTGCTTGGGGCGGACCCGCAACACGATCAGCGCACCGGCTGGGCGGGCCGAGATGATGTTGCCGCGGTCGATGACCAGAGTGGAGGCGGGGGTGTCGATACGGATTCGGGTGTCATCGCAGCCGGCGGCCCACCGCGAACCGGCGCGCAGGACTCGGCGGTTCGGAACGTAGGCACACACCAGACTCACCAGGACAGCGAACGCCGCGTACACCACAGCCGCTCCCGCGAATATCACGGACCCGACGACCCACCCGCTGCCGTTGACGACGCACACCACGGCGGCGATCGCGGCGACCACCGTCGTGAAGGCCAGTAGCCGCCTCCACAGCGCGGGTTGCCGCAGAATCGATAGCGTCGCCCGCCGCGCATCGCCGGGTTGTGCGGTCCACTCCGTGGTGGCCTTGGGGATCTGGTCCACGCCGCCGGTCACGAACGCAGTCTCGCACGACGGGTGGGCCGACGGGGCGCGGAGCGCGCGCCGTCACCTCGTGGTTGGGGGTTTATGGTGAGCGACGTGGTCAATGTGAGCCGAGTCTGGCAGAACCCGGCGTTCGCTGGGACGGTCGGCGCGAGCTATGACTGGGCGATGGGGCGACAGTCCGTCGCACGGCGGTTCGGACGTCTTGTGATGGGCGCCGATGTAGATCGTGTCTACCGTGCGATGGATGTCGTCGCCGAAATGCCAGACGGCGCGGCGATTCTCGATGTGCCCTGCGGGAGCGGAATCGTCATGCTCCGGTTGCGAGCCGATCAGCGAGTCCGGTACGTGGGGTTGGATATTTCAGCGCCGATGCTGCAGCGCGCTCGACGTCGGATTCCCGCCGAGCGCCGCGATCGGGTCGAGATCATCGAGGGCAGCATCGAGCAGATGCCATTCGGTGATGGTGAGTTCGATCTGTGTGTCTGCTTCAACGGCTTACACTGCGTGCCCGACCCGGCGGTCGCCGTGGCTGAGATCGCACGGTGCCTGAAACCCGGTGGCAGGCTGGTTGGCGAATTCGCCGTCCGAGGCCAACTCCGCCGGTCAGACGCCTACATGACAGTGCTGCGGGCTACCGGAACGTTCGGTCCGGGCGGCGCCGTCGCCGATGCTCGGCGGTGGTTGACCGAGGCCGGTTTGGTGATCGACGGACTGGAGTGCACCGGTGCGATCGCACATTTTGACGCGCACCGTCCTGGCTGACCGGCGGAAGGCTCAGGCCGACTGCTCGGCGGCAGCCGCCCGGGCGCGGTTGGCGAGGATCACCTCGCGGTTCGCGGCCGCCCAGGTGATCAACGACGTGACGATGTCCAGCAGGCCGTGGCTCAGCGGCGTCAGGGCGTATTCGACGCGCGGCGGAACCTCGGGGTAGGAGGTTCTGGTCACCAGTCCGTCCTGGCGCAGTTGGCGCAGCGTCAGGGTCAGCATGCGTTGGGAAATGATGCCGATGTCGTTGTGCAGATCGGTGTAGCGCCGCGGCCCGTTGGCCAGCACCGCGATCACTAGCAGGGTCCATTTGTCGCCGATGCGATCGAGGATCTGCCGAATGAAGATCATCTCCTCGGCGGGTATCCCGGCGCAGGGCGCCGGCAGCGCATCGGCGCCACCCGGTGTGACGGTCATGACGCACATCTCCCTCCGTAACGGACACTCATGTGCCTTTTGTAACCCGCTCCGCGCCCGGCCATCATGGCTTTACGAACAAATCGTAGGAATTGAGGTCGTCGGCCCGCTCGGGCTGCTGGCGCGGCGCGCCGACCGTCTGGCAGCCCTCGTTGACCGGCTCGCCGGCGACGGGATCCCGGCGGAGGAGTTTCTCGCCGACCTGAACACGCCCGGCGAAGCGGCGGCCGCGATCGCGGCGATCCGGGACCGACTCGGCCGGATCGACGTCGTCGAGTACGGGCCGATCAGCGGCGAGCAGGGTTTCATCCCGGCGGCGCGGCTGGACAGCGCCGAACTGCAGGCGTTGATTCCCCTGCTGTTGCTATCCCCGGTCGAGATCATGCAGGCCGTGCTGCCGGAATGGCGGGGCCGCGGCGATGGCGCGTTCCTGCTCACCCAGGGCGCCTCAGCCGTGCAGGGGATCCCGCATCTGAGCGGCGTGGGTCCGGTCATGGCCGCCGCGCGCAACTACGTGTACTCGCTGTACGGCGAACTGGCCGCGCAGGGGATCTACGCCGGCACCTTGTCGGTCGCCGGGCTCATCACCGGCAGTGAGATCGCTGAGGCCACGGTGGGCGCCGTCCCGGATTCGGGTGCGGCGTTCCCGTCGGTCAACCCCGACGACTTGGCGCAGGCCTACTGGGAGCTGTACACCCGGCGTGATCGCGCCGAGCGGATCTACCCGGAGCCGATGCGCAAACCCCGCCCTACAGATCCCGGGCGATGATCTGCTTCATCACCTCGTTGGCGCCGCCGTAGATGCGCTCCACCCGGGCGTCCTCGTACATCCGCGCGATGAGGTATTCGCGCATATAGCCGTACCCGCCGTAGAGCTGCACGCACCGGTCGATGACCTCGCACTTGCGGTCGGTCAGCCAGTACTTGGCCATCGCCGCGTCGGTGTTGGACAGCTCGCCGCGCAGGTGGTCAGCCACGCAGTGGTCGTAGAAGATCCGGCCGGTGCGCGCGATGGTCTTGCACTCGGCGAGTTCGAAGGCGGTGTTCTGGAAGTCGAAGATGCTGTGCCCGAACGCTTCTCGTGACTTGGTGTAGGCCACGGTGTCGTCGACGGCGCGTTCCATTCCGGCCACGCCGGAGGCGGCGATGGTCAGCCGTTCCTGCGGCAGCTGGGCCATCAGCTGTCCGAAGCCCTTGCCTTCTTCCGGGCCGAGCAGGTTGGCCACCGGCACCCGCACGTCGGTGAATCCCAGCTCTGCGGTGTCGCCGCCGTGGATGCCGACCTTGTCCAGCACCCGGGTCACCTGATAGCCGGGGCAGTCCCGTAGGTCGACGATGATCAGCGAGACGCCACGCGCGCCGGCCTTGGGATCGGTCTTGACCGCCAGCACGATCATGTCGGCCGAGCCGCCGTTGGTGATGAAGGTCTTGGAGCCGTTGACGACGTACTCGTCGCCCTCGCGGATCGCGGTGGTGCGGATCGCCTTGAGGTCCGAGCCCGCGCCCGGTTCGGTCATGCCGATGGCGCCGAGCACCTCGCCGCTGGCCATCAGCGGCAACCAGTACTTCTTCTGCTCCTCGGAGCCGTAGGCCAGCACGTAGTGCGCGACGATCCCGCTGTGCACGCCGACGCCCAGCGACAGGTCCCCGGCATAGCCCTGGGCCTCCAGCACCGCCAGGTCGTGGGCGAAGGTGCCGTCGCCGCCGCCGTATTCCGCGGGCACCGAGCACAACAGCAGCCCGAGTTTGCCGGCCTCCAGCCAGACGTCGCGGTCGATGTGGCGCTGGTCGTCCCACTTCTCGTGATGGGCGACGACTTCGCGCTCGAAAAAGCCCAGCGCCAGGTCGTAGAGGGCGGAGACTTCGTCGTCGTACCAGGACGGGACGTGCTTTGATGCCATATAGATCACTCTATCTTTCTGATTCGAGAAGGATGGTCACGGGTCCGTCATTGACCAGTTCGACCGCCATGTGCGCGCCGAACACCCCGGTCGCGACCTCGGCGCCGAGTCCGGCGAGGGTGTCGGCGAAGACCGCCACCAGCGGTTCGGCGTCCGGACCGGGCGCCGCGGCGTTCCAGGACGGCCGTCGGCCCTTGGCGGTGTTGGCGTACAGGGTGAACTGGCTGATCACCAGGATCGGCGCGCCGACGTCGGCGGCGCTGCGCTCGCCGTCGAGGATCCGCAGCGTCCAGAGTTTCTCGGCCAACCGGGCCGCGGTGACCGCGTCGTCACTGTGCGTGACGCCGACGAGCGCCACCAGTCCCTGGCCGGCGGGGGAGATGGCGCCGACGACCTCTCCGTCGACGCGCACCTGCGCAGAGGTGACACGCTGGACCAGGACTCGCACGGATCAGAACGGGCTGCTGTTGGACTGCCAGCGCGCCTCTTCCGGCCGCGGGCCGTGGTTGGCGAGATAGTTGGCTTCCATCTGCAGGGCGCGCTTGGACTTGCGGGTGTCGATCAGGTTCATGTCCAGCCCGTTCTGGGCCAACCGGTGCCGCCGCCACGGCTTGTTCAGCGCCATCGCCATCAGCAGCGCCCAGATGAAGATCGGCACCGTCATCTCGATACGCGTCGGCACCGGGGCGTCCAGCAGCCACAGCGGCGCCAGCACCAGCGCCGACGGGATCGCCATCCGGATCATGTGCCGGCGCACCGCGCCCGGGCCGGTGAGATCCTGCTTGACCCAGCCTCGCATCGAAGCCGGCAGCCGCCGCCCGTAGATGTAAGCGAGACGCTGCCAGGCGTTGGGGGTGGCGGAGTCGGTCATAACTTGGATCATAGTCCAGCGAAGAACAGCCGGTCCGGGGCCAAAAGGCCCCGGACCGGCTGCTTTCGAAACCGACTCAGCAGTCGTAGTACAGGCTGAACTCGTACGGATGCGGACGGATCTGCACCGGCAGGATCTCGTTCTCCCGCTTGTAGGAGATGTAGGTCTCGATCAGGTCCTCGGTGAACACGCCACCCTCGGTGAGGTACTCGTGGTCCTCCTCGAGCTTGTCGATCACCGCGGCCAGCGAGGTGGGCGCCTGCGGGATGCTGGCGGCCTCGTCCGGCGGCAACTCGTAGAGGTCCTTGTCGACCGGGGCCAACGGCTCGATCTTGTTCTTGATGCCGTCCAGGCCGGCCATCATCATCGCCGCGAACGCCAGGTACGGGTTGCCCGAGCTGTCCGGGCAACGGAACTCCAGGCGCTTGGCCTTCGGGTTGTTGCCGGTGATCGGGATGCGGACGCAGGCGCTGCGGTTGCGCTGGCTGTAGACCAGGTTGATCGGGGCCTCGTAGCCGGGCACCAGGCGCTTGTAGGAGTTGATCGTCGGGTTGGTGAAGGCCAGCAGCGACGGCGCGTGGTGCAGGATGCCGCCGATGTAGTGCCGGGCCAGATCCGACAGGCCCGCGTAGCCGGCCTCGTCGTGGAACAGCGGCTTGCCGTCCTTCCACAGCGACTGGTGGGCGTGCATGCCCGAACCGTTGTCGCCGAACAGCGGCTTCGGCATGAACGTGACGGTCTTGCCATTGGCGGCCGCGGTGTTCTTGATGATGTATTTGAACAGCAGCACGTCGTCGGCCGCGTGCAGCAGGGTGTCGAACTTGTAGTTGATCTCGGCCTGGCCGGCGGTGCCCACCTCGTGGTGGCCGCGCTCCAGGGTGAACCCGGCGTTGGTCAGGTTGGTCGACATCTCGTCGCGCAGGTCGACGTAGTGGTCATACGGGGCGACGGGGAAGTAGCCGCCCTTGGGGCGGACCTTGTAGCCCAGGTTGGGGGAGCCGTCCGGCTCGGTCGCGTTGCCGGTGTTCCACCAGCCCGACTCGGAGTCGACCTCGTAGAAGGTGCCGTTCATCTTGGAGTCGAAGCGCACCGAGTCGAAGATGTAGAACTCGGCCTCGGCCCCGAAGAAACAGGTGTCGGCGATGCCGGTGCTGACCAGGTAGTTCTCCGCCTTGCGGGCGACGTTGCGGGGGTCGCGGGAGTAGGCCTCGCGGGTGAACGGGTCGTGCACGAAGAACATCATGTTCAGCGTCTTGGCCTTGCGGAACGGATCGATCCGCGCGGTGGCGGGATCCGGCAGCAGCATCATGTCCGACTCGTGGATGGACTGGAAGCCACGCACCGACGAGCCGTCGAAGGCCAGGCCGTCCTCGAAGACGCTCTCATCGAACGCGCTGGCGGGAATCGAGAAGTGCTGGACAACACCGGGCAGATCGCAGAACCGGATGTCGACGTACTCGACGTTCTCGTCCTTGATCAGCTTGATGATGTCGTCGGAATTCGTCTCTGCCACGAACTGCTCCTTATTCGCTTCAGTGTTCCGCTGATGTTGCCGCCGGCGTCGGGCACGGCGTTGCGGTTAACCCGGCGCTGACGCTATGGACCTGATGTTGCGCAGTAATCAACCTAATGTTGCGCCGACGTTACGCAATCAGCCGGGTCCGCCCGGGGCGAGCGCCATGCGGCCGGCCCGACGCCGCCGACTAACCTCAAGGGCATGGGCCGACCTTTTGGCGACTGGCTGTCCGGGGCGAGTCTGCCCGATTCCGCGACCGGCCGGGGCGAGTATCCCGGTGAACGACTGGGCCTGCCGCCGTCGGGCTCCGGCTCGATCGCCGGCATGTTCCGCCGCATCGTGGCGATGATGGTCGACTGGATGATCGCCTACGGGCTGGCCGGTCTGCTGGTCACCCTCGGGGTGATCAGCCGCGAGCAGTTGCTGTTCAGCCCGCTGGGGCCGTGGCTGATCATGGGCATCTGGCTGGTGCTGGGCATGCTGTCGGTGCGGCTGTACGGCTTCACTCCGGGTCAGCTGCTGCTGGGACTGCGGGTCGCCTCGGTGGACAACCGGGAACACGTCGGCCTCGGCCGGGCCGCGGCCCGCGGGGTGCTCGTCGGGCTGGTGGTGCCCGCGCTGTTCACCGACTCCGACGGCCGTGGCATCCAGGACCGCGTCACCGGGACCGCCGTCGTCCGCCGATAGGTCGCAAGCGAAGCCGGAGGAACGGAGGCTTTGCGTAGCGGGCCTATCGCGCTGGACACCGATAGGTCGCAAGCGAAGCCGGAGGAACGGAGGCTTTGCGTAGCGGGCCTATCGCGCTGGACACCGATAGGTCGCAAGCGAAGCCGGAGGAACGGAGGCTTTGCGTAGCGGGCCTATCGCGCTGGACACCGATAGGTCGCAAGCGAAGCCGGAGGAACGGAGGCTTTGCGTAGCGGGCCTATCGCGCTGGACACCGATAGGTCCCGCCTTTTCCGGGCCCGAGTGTGCAACGACGGTCATGTCTGACCGCGAGCGCCCAACGACTGCACGTTTTCCTTGGCGAGCGGTCAACGGCTGCACGAGTGGCCGACGATGAACACAACGGGCCAGGACCACCCGGCGCGAGGCAGACACCATGGAGCCCTCGTGCGTCGTCTGGCCGCTCGCGGCGGTTTACGTGCGCTAACGGGCTGAGCTCGCGAACCTGCACGCACGACGGTCGTCGCTGGCGAGGTCGAACGTGCTCACAGATCCGTTTTCGTGACACGCCTTAGCCCGGCGCCGAACTCAGCGGCGCTGGACGCGGCGCTGCACGCCCTTCATCTTCGCCCCGCCCGGGATCGGGCCCTTCGGCATGGCCGCGGCCGGGCTGGCCTTGGAGCTGATCGCGGACAGCTTCGCTTCCAGCGAGTCGATGTCCTTGGCGGCGATATTGCGCGGCAGCTTGTTGAGGTGGCGCTCCAGCTTGGCCAGCGGCACATCGCCCTCGTCGTTGCCGACGATGATGTCGTAGATCGGGATGTCGCCGACCAGCCGCGCGGTGCGCTTCTTCTCCTGCGCCAGCAGCGGCTTGACCCGGGACTGCGCGCCCTCGCCGACCAGCACCACGCCCGGCAGGCCCAGCACCCGGTGCACGGCGTCGAAATGGCCGGTGGCGGCGACACCCGGGGTCACCCGCCACTTGCCGCGCATATTGTCCAGCGCCCAGGCCGCGGCGCCAGTCTGACCGTCGGCCTTGGCGTACACCGCCTTCTGGGCGCGGCGGCCGAACACGATGAACGCCACCAGCGCGCCCAGGATCACACCGAAAACGCTGAACAGGATGATGCTGAAGGTGCCGCCGGACCAGAAGCCCAGGGCGACCGAGATCGCCAGAACCAGCACGAAGGTGAGGAACATGTACGGCACCAGCCGCTTGTCCTCTTTGCGCTGGATCTGGAACGCCTGCCACAGCTGCTGACGGCGCGCCTTGGACGCCGCCTTGCGGGCCTTCTTTGCCTCTGCCTTCAGTTCCTTGCTCTGCGCCGAGTTCCGGGTCTTCGCCATGGGAATCAGGATACGGCGGCGCTGCGCGGGTCCACCGGGGCGTCGGCCGATTCGGCGGCCGCCCGGGACTCCATCACCTGCGCGTAGAGCCGACCGGCCCGGTACGACGAGCGGACCAGCGGTCCGGCCAGCACGCCGGCGAAGCCGATCTGCTCGGCGAAGCCCTGATGCTCGACGAACTCTTCGGGCTTGACCCAGCGCTCCACCGGATGGTGCCGGGGAGAGGGCCGCAGGTACTGGGTGATGGTGATGATGTCGCAGCCCGATTCGTGCAGCGCGACCAGCGCCTCGCGGACCTCCTCGGGCGTCTCACCCAGCCCGAGGATGAGATTCGACTTGGTGACCAGCCCGAACGCGCGGGCGGCGGTGATGACGTCGAGGCTGCGCTGATAGCGGAACGCCGGGCGGATCCGCTTGAAGATCCGCGGCACCGTCTCCAGGTTGTGCGCGAACACCTCCGGCCGGGATTCGAACACTTCGCGCAGCAGTTCGGGGTCCCCGTTGAAATCCGGGGCCAGCAGCTCCACCCCGGTGTCGGGGTTGAGTTCCTTGATGGCGCGCACCGTCTCGGCGTAGAGCCAGGCGCCGCCGTCGGGCAGGTCGTCGCGCGCCACGCCGGTCACCGTCGAATAGCGCAGGCCCATGGTCTGCACGCTCTCGGCGACCCGACGAGGTTCGTCGCGGTCGAAGTCGGCCGGCTTGCCGGTGTCGATCTGGCAGAAATCGCAGCGCCGGGTGCACTGCTCGCCGCCGATCAGGAAGGTGGCCTCGCGGTCCTCCCAGCATTCGAAGATGTTGGGGCAGCCCGCTTCTTCGCACACCGTGTGCAGGCCCTCACGACGCACCAGCGACTTCAGCGCGGTGTACTCCGGGCCGGTCCGCAGCCGGGTCTTGATCCACGGCGGCTTGCGTTCGATCGGGGTCTCGGCGTTGCGCACCTCAAGGCGCAGCAGCTTGCGGTTACCGGGCTCGACGCTCACTGTTGTGATGTTACGCGGGCGGCTTCGGTCAGGGGGTGATCGGCGACCGGCAGTTGGCCATCGAGGGCCCGGCGCACCGCGTCGGCCACCGGCGCCCGCATGTCGTCGACGCCGACCCGGCGGTCCAACTCGGCCGACAACGACGTCACGCCGGCGTCGACGATGCCGCACGGGATGATGCCGCCGAACGCGCGCAGGTCGCAGTCGCAGTTCAGCGCGAAACCGTGCAGCGTGACCGCGCGGGCCACCCGGATCCCGATGGCGGCGATCTTGCGTTCGCGTTTGAGCCCGTCGTCGGGCAGCCAGACCCCCGAGCGGCCGTCCACCCGGCCGGCCGTCACTCCCAGTTCGGCGCACACCGAGATCAGCGATTCCTCAAGGCGGCGAACGAAATTCACCACATCCAGCGGTTCGGTCAGACCGATGATCGGGTACCCGACCAGCTGTCCGGGCCCGTGCCAGGTGATCTTGCCGCCCCGGTCGGTGTCAATGACGGGAGTCCCGTCGAGCGGACGCTCCTGCGGCTCGGTGCGCCGGCCGGCGGTGTAGACCGGGGGATGCTCGAGCAGCAGCAGCACGTCCGGCCCGCCGGCCACTCGGGCCTCGGCCAGTTCGCGCTGCAGTTCCCAGGCCTCGGTGTAGTCGACGCGGCCCAGATTGCGGACCTCGATCGGCTGGCTCGATGACCGGATGGATGGCGTCACGGGACTCACGCTACGCGTCGGTGGCGTAGTCCAGCGCCTGGGCGAGCGAGTCGTGGTGAAACTCGAACCCGGCGTGGCGCAGCGCCGTCGGGACCACCCGCTGGCCGATGAGCAGGCCCTCCTCAGCGAACTCGCCGACCAGCCGCTTGGCGACGAAGCCGGGCACCCGCCACGGCGTCGGCCGGCCGATCGCCTTGCCGTAGGCGGTGGTGAACTCTGCGTTGCTGACCGGGTTCGGCGCTGTCAGGTTCACCGGCCCGGACAGCGTGGGGGAGGCCAGCGCGAACAGCAGCGCCCGCACCATGTCCTCCAGGCTGATCCACGACATGTACTGGCGGCCGTCGCCGAACCGGGCGCCCAGTCCGAGGTTGAACAGCGGCCGCAGCGTGCCGAGGATCCCGCCCGACGGCGACAGCACATGTCCGGTGCGCACCCGCACCACCCGGGCGCCGGCCTCGGCGGCCGGTTCGGTGGCCGCCTCCCAGTCCTGGCACAAGCCGGCCAGGAAACCGCCGCCTGCCGGGTCCTTCTCGTCGACCATCTGGGCCCCGGTGTCGCCGTAGAACCCGATCGCGCTGCCGTTGACCAGGGTCGGCACCCCGGCGGCGGCGCAGGCCGAGGACAGCACCTCGGTGGGCGTGATGCGGCTGTCACGCAGGATCTGCTTGTAGGCGCCGGACCAGCGTTGCCCCGCGACCGGCGCCCCGCACAGGTTGACGACGGCCGAAACGCCTTCCAGCACAGCCGGATCGAGGTCGCCGGCCTCCGGGTTCCAGAACCGCTGGCCCGATTGGGTCGGCGGACGCCGGACCAGCCGGATCACCGGCCGGTCCTGCGCGCGCAGCACGCCGACCAACGCCGATCCGACCAGGCCCGAGGACCCCGCGACCGCGATGGCGCCGTTGTCGGACACTCCTACAGGCCGAGTTCGGCCTCGAACGCGCCCTCTTCCAAGCGTCGCTTGATGGTGGTGACGAAGCGGCCCGCGTCGGCGCCGTCGATCAGCCGATGGTCGTAGGTCAGCGGCAGGTAGCAGACCGACCGCACGCCGATCGAGTCGTTGCCGGCGTCGTCGACCACCACCCGCGGGCGCTTGACGATCGCCCCGGTGCCCAGCATCGCCGCCTGCGGGGGGACCAGGATCGGGGTGTCGAACAGCGCGCCCTGGCTACCGATATTGGTGATGGTGAAGGTGCCGCCGGAGAGCTCGTCGGGCTTGAGGTTCCCCGACCGCGCGCGGTCGGCGATGTCGGCGATGGCCCGGGCCAGTCCGCCGAGCGACAGGTCACCGGCGTTGTGCACCACCGGGGACAGCAGGCCCTGCTCGGTGTCCACCGCGAAGCCGAGGTGCTCGGCGTCGTAGTAGGTGATCTCCGCGGTGTCCTCGTTGTAGCTGGCGTTGACGTTCGGGTGCGCCTTGAGGGCGTCGATCACCGCGCGGGCGATGAACGGCAGATAGGTCAGGTTGACACCCTCGCGCTCGGCGAAGGCGGCCTTCGCGCGGGCGCGCAGTCCCACGATCTTGGTCATGTCGACCTCGTGGGTCTGGGTGAGCTGCGCGGTGGCCTGCAGCGACTCCCGGGTCTTCTTGGCGGTGATCTGCCGGATCCGGTTGGCCTTCTGCGTGGTGCCGCGCAGATGCGCCAGCGGGCTCGGGGCCGCCGCGGCCGGGGCCTTCGGGGCGGAAGCCGCCGCCGGGGCGCTCGCGGCCGGGGCTGCCGGCGCCTTCTTGGCTTCGGCGGCCGCGAGCACGTCTTGCTTGCGGATGCGCCCGCCCACGCCGGTGCCCTTCACCGAGCTCAGGTCGACGCCGTTCTCGGCGGCGAGCTTGCGGACCAGCGGGGTGACGTACCCGCCGTCGCCGGAGTCCCCGGACGACGCCTTGGCGGGCGCAGGCTCGGCAGCCTTGGGCGCCTCCTTCTTGGGCTCTTCCTTTTTCGGCTCTTCGGACTTGGGCTCCGGCTTGGGTTCGGGCTTCGGCTCTTCCTTCTTCGGCTCTTCGGCCTTCGGAGCTTCCTTTTTGGGCTCTTCCTTGGCGGGCGCGGCGCCGGCCTCGCCGACCTTCGCGAGTTCGCCGCCGACCGGGACGACGTCGTCCTCCTCGGCGGAGATGGACAGCAGCACGCCGGCGACCGGGGAGGGGATCTCGGTGTCGACCTTGTCGGTGGAGACCTCGACCAGCGGGTCGTCCACGGCGACCTCGTCGCCGACCTTCTTCAGCCAGCGGGTGACGGTGCCCTCGGTGACCGACTCGCCCAACTCGGGCATCTTCACCGAGGTCGCCTCGCCACCGGAGGAGGACGGCTTGTCATCGGCGGGCTCCGACTTGGCTTCCGGCTCCGGCTCAGGCTCGGGCTCGGCTTCGGGTTCCGGCTCCGGTTCGGATTCCGCAGCGGGGGCGTCGGATTCGGCCTCGTCGGCGTCGCCGATGACCGCCAGCTGGCCGCCGACCTCCACCACGTCGTCCTCCTGGGCGACGATCTTGGTCAGCACGCCGGCGACCGGGGAGGGGATCTCGGTGTCCACCTTGTCGGTGGACACCTCCAGCAAGGGTTCGTCGACTTCGACCGTGTCGCCCTCCTGCTTCAGCCAGCGGGTCACCGTCCCCTCGGTGACGCTCTCACCGAGTGCGGGCATCTCAACGGACACGGCCATCTTGTTGACTCCTTGAAGGTCATTCGTCACCGGTCGAACTCATGACTTGCCACAGCGTGCGCGCCGACGTCGGCACCCCATGGATTGTCCCGTATCCATCCTGTCACTGTTGGCGCATTGGCACGACCCGGGTCCGCCAATCGGCGCGCCCGGGGCGGCGCCGACGGAGCCACCGGTGCAGAATCGGCGTCGAAGTCCGACGACGGCCGGCCGCGCCGATAGGGGGGATGGCCATGAACGCCGAACCGCGGTGCCCGAACGGGCATCCGAACAGCTACGGCCAACCGTTCTGCGTGCAGTGCGGCGCCCCCGTCTCCGTCGCGCAGTACGGGTCCTGGCCGGGCCCCGGGTCCCCGACGGTGGCCGCCCCTGCCCAGGGCTGGCCCGGCTACGGATACCCGCCACCGACACCGCCGCCGCCCAAGGGCAACGGCGGCAAGATCGCGCTGTGGATCGTCGGCGGGGTCGTCGTGGTCGTCGCGGCGCTGGTCGCGGCCACCATGCTGCTGGGCGGCGCCCGGAACCGCCCGGGGGCAGCCGACAGTCCGACGGCGACCACCTCCCCGACCACAACCACCACCGTCGCCGCGCCGGAATTCGACGACGGTGACCTCGACGCCATGCTGCTGACCCCGATCGAGGCCGCCGACACCGTCGGCGCGGGGAACCTGGAGGGCAGCGAGGTCTATGACACCTTCGCGCTGCCGGATCCGGAGGAGAGCGTGATCGAACCGGACAGCTGCACCAGCGCGGTCACCATCGTGCTGCAGACCAGCTACCGCGCCGGCGCCGACGTGCGCGCCCAGTACCTGAACGACCCCGACGGGCAGGACTACGTCTCGCAGGGCGTGACGGTGTTCCGCAGCGCCGAGCGCGCCGGGGCGCTGCTGGCCGCGGAGACCATCCGCTGGCAGGCCTGCGCGAACCAGGTCGTCAGCGACATCACGCCGGAGAAGACCTACCAGGAGACGCTCGAGCAGGTCGTGGTCAGCGACAACCAGATCGCCCAGGTCCGCTCCGATCAGGAGGAGCCGCGCTGGAAATGCCAGCACGTGCTGCGGATCCACGCCAACCTGGCCATCGACACGCAGGTCTGCGGCTTCGGTGTCGAGAACGAGGCCGTCGCGGTGGCCCAGGCCATCGTCGACAAGGCCGACCGCTAACCGTTGGTCGCGATGTCCTCGAGCACGGCCAGCATGGTGCGCACCGGGACACCGGTGCCGCCCTTGGGGGTGTGACCCCACGGGCTGCCGGTGTTGTACGACGGGCCCGCGATGTCGATGTGCGCCCAGTCCACGCCGTCGGCGACGAATTCGCTCAGGTACACCCCGGCCACCAGCATGCCGGCGAAACGCTGACCGCTGATATTGGCCAGATCGGCCACCGTGGACTTGAGGTCCTCACGGATCTCGTCCGGCAGCGGCATCGGCCACGCGTTCTCGCCGACCTCCGCCGAGCAGGCCGCCACCCGGTCGCGGAACTCCGCCGACCCCATCACGCCGGGAATCCGGGGGCCCAGCGCGATCAGCTGCGCGCCGGTCAGCGTCGAGGTCTCGATCAGGTAGTCCGGGTTGTCCTCGCAGGCCCGCACGATCGCGTCGGCCAGGATCAGCCGGCCCTCGGCGTCGGTGTTGAGCACCTCCACGGTGGTGCCGCCGTACTGGGTCAGCACGTCGCCGGGGCGCTGCGCGGAACCCGACGGCATGTTCTCGGCCATCGGCACCGTCGCGGTGACCTCGATCGGCAGCTCCAGGATGGCGGCCAGCGCGACGGTCGCGATGACCGCGGCCGCCCCGCCCATGTCGGAGGTCATGTGGTGCATGGAGGCGGCGGGCTTGATGGAGATGCCGCCGGTGTCGAAGGTGATGCCCTTGCCGACCAGCGCGACCTTCTTGGCGCCCTCGGGGCCTTTGTGCCGCAGCCGCACCAGCCGCGGTGAGCGCTCCGACCCCTGGCCCACCCCGAGGATGCCGCCGAATCCCTGCCTGGTGAGCTCCTTGACGCCGAGCACCTCGACCTCCAGGCCGACGGCCTCGCCGAACTTCTTGGCTCGACGGGCGAAGGACTTGGGGAACAGCGCGTTCGGCGGGGTGTTCACCAAATCCCGGGCGAAGTTGACCTGCTCGGCGATCTCCGAAGCCCGGGCCGCCCGGTCCTCGGCGTCCTCGGCGGTGGACAGCGCCACCACGGTGGCTAGCGCCGGATCCTTCGGCGCGGTCTTGTCGCTGCGGAATTCGGTGAACCGGTAGGCGCCGAGCACCGTGCCCTCGACGGCGGCCTCCAGGTCGGCCTCGGCCAGCGCGGTGACCAGCACCGGAACACCGGCCGCGGCGCGGGCCGCGGCGCCGGAGGCGCGGCGGACCACATCGGCGCTGACGTCCTCGCCGGACTTGCCGAGCCCGACGGCGAAGACGCTTTCGAACGGCAGCGCCGGCGCCACCAGCCGGGTCACCTTCTCCACGCCGGCCTTGGCGCGCAACCCGGCGAGCTGCTCCTCGATCTGCCCGGTCGCCTCGGCGTCCAGGAACGGGTTTGCCAGCACCGCCGGCGGACCGTCGTCGGCGCCGGAGACGATCCCGACGATCAACGCGCGGGCCTGGGGGTCCGGGGTGTCGGTGGAGGAGATCGCGTCGGCGAGGGTCGCGACGGCGGTGACAACGGGGGACAGGTGACCGGATTGGGTGCTCACGGGGAACCACAGTAGTCAGGGGTGACTAAGCTCGGCGCCCGTGACGGAAAACCTGCTGCACGGGCCGCTGGAAGATCGACATCGCGAGCTGGGGGCCAGTTTCGCCGAGTTCGGTGGCTGGCTGATGCCGGTGTCCTACGCCGGGACGGTCAGCGAGCACAACGCCACCCGCGCGACCGTCGGGCTGTTCGACGTCAGCCACCTGGGCAAGGCGTTGGTGCGCGGCCCGGGCGCGGTGGACTTCGTCAACGCCGCGCTCACCAACGACCTGGGCCGGATCGGACCGGGCCAGGCCCAGTACACGCTGTGCTGCACCGAGTCCGGCGGCGTCATCGACGACCTGATCGTCTACTACGTCAGCGACGACGAGCTGTTCCTGGTGCCCAACGCCGCCAATACCGCCGACGTCGTCGCGGCGATGAAAGCCGTGGCGCCGCAAGGGATCACCGTCACCGACGAGCATCGCTCGCGGGCGGTGCTCGCGGTGCAGGGACCCCGCTCGGCGCAGGTCCTCGACGAACTGGGCCTGCCCACCGGGATGGACTACATGGCCTGGGAGGACGCCCAGTTCAACGGCGTCGATGTGCGCGTCTGCCGCACCGGCTACACCGGCGAACACGGTTATGAGCTGCTGCCGTCCTGGGAAGACGCCGCGGTGGTGTTCGACGCGCTGGTCCCCGTCGTCGTCGCTGCCGGCGGCGAACTGGCCGGCCTCGGGGCCCGCGACACGCTGCGCACCGAGATGGGCTACCCGCTGCACGGCCACGAACTGTCCCGCGACATCTCCCCGCTGCAGGCCCGCTGCGGCTGGGCGGTCGGTTGGAAGAAGGACGCCTTCTGGGGGCGCGAGGCGCTGCTGGCCGAGAAGGCGGCCGGGCCGGTCCGGGTGCTGCGGGGCCTGCGGGCCACCGGCCGCGGCGTGCTGCGCGCCGGTCTCACCGTCACCGCCGGCGGGCAGGTCGTCGGGGCCACCACCTCCGGCACCTTCTCGCCCACGCTGAAAGCCGGTGTCGCCCTTGCCCTCATCGACTCGGCGGCCGGGATCGGTGACGGCGACACGGTGAGCGTCGACGTGCGTGGCCGCGAACTGCCCTGCGAGGTGGTGCGGCCGCCGTTCGTCGCCGCGGCGCCCAAGTAACTCTCCGAGAAAATCGGGTGGACCCGCGGTTATACAATCGCAGCCATGACCAACGGCCCCCTCGAATTCACGCTTGCCCGTAACCCGGACCCGGCAAGCGACGAGGTGCGCGAGGCCATCCTGGCCGCGCCGGGATTCGGCAAACACTTCACCGACCACATGGTCTCCATCGACTACACCGTCGCCGACGGCTGGCACAACGCCGCGGTGCTGCCCTACGGGCCCATCGAACTGGACCCGTCGGCCGTCGTGCTGCACTACGCGCAGGAGATCTTCGAGGGCCTCAAGGCCTACCGCTGGAACGACGGGTCCATCGTCTCGTTCCGCCCCGCCGCGAACGCCGAGCGGTTGCGGACCTCCGCGAACCGGCTCGCCATGCCGGAGCTGCCCGAGGACCTGTTCCTGGAATCGCTGCGGCAGCTGATCGCCGTCGACGAGGCCTGGGTCCCGCCGGCCGGCGGCGAGGAAGCGCTGTACCTGCGGCCGTTCATGATCGCCACCGAGCCGGGGCTGGGCGTGCGGCCCGCGGAGGCCTACCGGTTCCTGGTGATCGCCTCGCCGGCCGGCGCGTACTTCTCCGGCGGCGTCAAACCGGTCAGCGTGTGGCTGTCCACCGAGTACGTCCGGGCCAGCCCGGGCGGCACCGGCGCGGCCAAGTTCGGCGGCAACTACGCCGCCTCGCTGCTGGCGCAGGCCCAGGCCGCCGAGCAGGGCTGCGACCAGGTGGTCTGGCTGGACGCCATCGAGCGCCGCCACGTCGAGGAGATGGGCGGGATGAACCTGTTCTTCGTGCTCGGCAGTGGTGGCTCGGCGCGGCTGGTCACCCCCGAGCTGTCCGGCTCGCTGCTGCCCGGCATCACCCGGGACTCGTTGCTGCAGTTGGCCGTTGACGCCGGATTCTCGGTCGAGGAACGCAAGATCGACGTGGAGGAGTGGCGCAAGGGCGCGGCCAGCGGCGAGATCACCGAGGTGTTCGCGTGCGGCACCGCCGCGGTCATCACCCCGGTCTCCACGGTGCGTCACGACGGCGGCGAGTTCACCATCGGCGACGGTGAGCCCGGCGAGATCACCATGGCGTTGCGCGACACCCTGACCGGTGTGCAGCGCGGCACTTTCGCCGACACGCACGGCTGGATGACCCGACTGAATTAGCCGGCGGCCAGGCCCAGCGCGGTCAGCACCGTCGCGGCCTCCACCGCGGCGCCCAGCACGTCCCCGCTGACACCGCCGAACCGGCGCACGCAATGCGCCACCAGCAGCCCGGTCACCGCCAGCGCGGCGAGCACGGCCACCGGACCGTGCCAGGGCGAAGTGGTGAGGAAACCGGCCGCCACGGTCACCGCCAGCACCCAGCCGGTCACCACCGCGATCGGCTGACTGCCGGCCACCAGCGCGCCCAGTGAACTGCCCGGCGCCGACGGCACGCCACGGGCGCAGGCCGCCAGCGCCGCGACCCGGCCCGCCGTCACCGCCACCACGATCTGCGCCGCGGGCAGCGCCGTGAACGCTCCGGCGGTGAGCATCAGCGACAGGGTCACCGCGGCGACCCCGAACGGCCCGGCCGACCCGTCGCGCATCACCCGTCGGGCCTTCTCCGCCGATCCGTAGCACCCCAGCCCGTCGGCGGTGTCGGCGAGTCCGTCGAGGTGTAGGCCCCGGGTCAGCAGCGCCAGCGCGGTCACCGCCAGCAGTCCGGCCAGCAGAGAATCCGGCCCGAACAGCGCCCGCCCGCCGAGTGCGACGCCGGCGGCGACCAATCCCAGCACCAGACCGACCAGCGGGAAGGCCGCCATCGAACCGCGGCCAAGCGGCGTGTCGACGCGCATTGGCGCCACCGTGCCGAACGCGAAAGCGCCTGCCAAGCAGCGGATCACCGTGACCGCCGGGTCCCCGGCTCGACGTCGCCGCCCGGGAGTTCGGTGCTCACCGCGGCCTCGGCGAAGGTGGCCATCGCCGCGCAGGTCTGCACCGCTCCGCGCAGCACCGGAAGCGCCACCGTCGCGCCGGTGCCCTCGCCGAGGCGCATGCCCAGATCCAGGATCGGCTCCAGCAGCAAGGCGGTCAGCGCCCGGGTGTGCGCTGGTTCGGGGGAGCGGTGCCCGGCCTGCCACCAGTCCCGTGCGCCGGGGGCCAGCCGCTCGGCGACCAGCGCCGCCGCGGTGACCACCAGGCCGTCGAGCAGCACCGGGGTTCGCCGCGCCGCGGCCTGGGCCAGGAACCCGGCCATCGCGGCCAAATCGGCGCCGCCGGCGATGCGCAGCAACGCCACCGGGTCCGCGCCCTTGGCCCGGTACAGCGCGTCGCGCACCGCCGCGGTCTTGCGGATCCAGCCCTCGTCGTCGATCCCGGTGCCGCGGCCGACCACGGCCACCGGTTCGGTCTTGGTCAGCGCGGCCACCAGCACAGTGGCGGCGGTGGTGTTGCCGATGCCCATGTCCCCGGCGATCAGCAGATCCGCGCCGGAGTCCACTTCCTCGTCGGCGAGCGCGGCGCCGGCGGCCAGCGCGGCCGCGGTCTCGTCGCGGGTCAGCGCGTCCTCGACGGCGATATTGCCGCTGGAGCGCCGAATCCGGTGCGGCGCGTCGGCGTCGGTGTCCACGGCGACGTCAATCACCCGCACCCCGGCGCCGGCGATGTCGGCCAGCGCGTTGATCGCCGCGCCGCCGGCGCCGATATTGGCGACCATCTGGGCGGTCACCTCACTCGGGTAGGCCGACACCCCGGCGGCGGCCACCCCGTGATCGGCGGCGAACACCAGCACGCGGGCCCGCTCGAATTGCCGCGGCGGGCACTGGCCCTGACAGCCCGCCACCCACACCGACAGTTCCTCCAATCGGCCCAGCGCGCCGGCCGGCTTGGTCAGCTGGGATTGGCGCGCCCGGGCGGCGTCGGCGGCGGCCGCGTCCGGGGCGGTGATCGCGAACTCGGGAAGGGCGGGCTCGGGAGAGCTGGAGTCGGTCATCACGCGCCCTTGATCCGGACCGGGACACCCGCGACCACCAGCAGCACCCGCTCGCACACCGCGGCCAGCCGCTGGTTCGCCGTGCCCAGCGCGTCGGCGAACAGTCGCCCGGACGCCGTCGCCGGCACCAGGGTCAGCCCGACTTCGGGGCTGACCAGCACCAGCGGCGCGGGGTAGCGGTCCACCGCGGCCACCAGCGACTCGATGTCCGGAGAGACGTCACCGGCCCAGCCGCGGCCGTCGTAGGCCGCGGTCAGCCAGCCTCCGACGTCATCGACCAATGTCGGAACCGGGTCGGCGCCGCTGAGCACACCGGCCACGTCGGCGGACTCCACCGTCTGCCAGCGCTCGCCGCGACGTCCCCGATGCGCGTCGACGCGGGCGGCCCATTCCGGATCCCGGTCCGCGGGCGCGCCGGTGGCCACATAGCGCAGGTCGCCGGAGAGGTCGCCGAGCAGGGTTTCGGCCAGCCGAGACTTGCCGGACCGGATGCCGCCGAGCACCAGGACCCGGTCAGTCGATGACATCACCGCGGTTGACCATCGGCTTGGGCGCGCGCATCTTGCGCAGCTGGGAGGCGCGGCCGGCGGCGTACAGGCCGAGGCGGAACTTGCGTTCGGTGTTGTCCGGGAACTTCTCGTCGACCCGCCGGGACACGTTGCGGCCCAGCACCAGCGCGTCGCCGAGCATCAGCAGCATCAGCGCGAGCATCGGCGTCGACCCCCACACCGCGAACTGCTGCGGCATGGCGAACATGATCATCAGCATGGCCAGCGCCGCCCACATGAACAGCCCGAGCAGGCTGAACCGGCGGGAGTCGACGATGTCGCGGACGTAGCGGCGCACCGGGCCCTGATCGCGGGGCAGCAGGTATTTCTCCTCGCCGGCCATCATCCGGGATCGGCGGTCGTCCATCTGCGCGCGGCGCTGCATCCGGGCGACCTTGCGCTCTTCCTTGGACAGCTTGGGGCCCTTGAGCTGTTTACGACGGGCCCGCGCCTCGGACATGTTCTGCGGCGCCGGCGCCACCGGGCCGCGACGGCCCTGGTCCCGCTTGGGGGTCGGCCGGCCCTTCGGCGGGGTGACCCGCGGGGTTGCCGTCGACTCCTCGACGGCGCTCGACTCGGTCAATTCGACGGTTTCCGGCGCATCGGCCTTCGCCTTCTTGCGGCCCAACAAACTCACGCCGACCAGGGTACTTTGCCGCCCGGCTCGCCATGCGCCCGCGTCGCCGCGGTCGTAGGGTGCGGGCATGACGCAGGTGCTGATCGCGCCGGATTGCTTCGGCGACACCCTCACCGCGGTGGTCGCCGCCGAGGCCATCGCCGCGGGCTGGCGGGCGGGCCGGCCGGGGGACGTGCTGGTCACCGCGCCGCAGTCCGACGGCGGGCCCGGCTTCGTCGACGTGCTCGCCGAGCGCCTCGGCGGGCGACGCGAGCTCACCGTCAGCGGCCCGCTGGGCGCGCCGGTGACCGCGGCGTGGGTGTGCGACGGCGACACGGCGTATATCGAGTCGGCGCAGGCCGTCGGGTTGGCGCTGCTGGACGGCCCACCGACCCCGGCCACCGCGCTGGCCGCCGACAGCGCCGGCGTCGGGCAGCTGATCGCGGCGGCGCTGGCGGCCGGGGCCCGCCGGATCGTGGTCGGGCTGGGCGGCAGCTGCTGCACCGACGGCGGCCGCGGAATGGTCGAGGCGCTCGGCGGCCGGGACGGCGCAGTCGCAGCGCTCACCGGGGTGGACCTCATCGCCGCCACCGACGTCGAGCATCCGCTGCTGGGGCCCACCGGCGCCGCGGCGGTGTTCGGCCCGCAGAAGGGCGCCGATCCGGCAACCGTCGCGATCCTGGAACGACGGCTGGCCGGCTGGGCCGCCGAACTGGGGCTGCCCGCCGAGGACCAGCCCGGGGCGGGCGCCGCGGGTGGGCTGGGGGCCGCGCTGCTGGCGCTGGGCGCGCGCCGGGAGTCCGGCGCCACGGTGATCGCCGAACACACCGGGCTGGCCGCCGACATCGACGCCGCCGGGCTGATCATCACCGGTGAGGGCCGGTTCGACGACCAGTCCCTGCACGGCAAGGTGATCAGCGCGCTGACCGGCCGGGCCCGCGCCCGCGGCGTCCCGGTGCTGGTGCTGGCCGGGCAGGTCACCCTTGGCGCGCAGGAGTTGGCGGCCGCCGGAGTGCGGGCCGCGCACTCGCTGGTGGACTACACCGGGTCGGCGCAGCGGGCCATGGCCGACGCCGACAACGCGCTGCGCGGGCTGGCCGAGCGGACGGCAATCGCCTGGGAGGTCGGGGAATAACCGCGGTTCGGGGTACCGTTGAAATAGCAGAACTGCTCCAGGACGTTTTTGAGGAGACCTCGATGACCGTTAACGACTCGGCCGCCCCGGCCGGCGCCACCACCGAAGCCCACGGTGTGACCCTGTCCGACGCCGCCGCCGCCAAGGCGAAGTCGCTGCTCGATCAGGAAGGGCGCGACGACCTCGCGCTGCGCATCGCCGTTCAGCCCGGCGGCTGCGCCGGCCTGCGCTACAACCTCTTCTTCGACGACCGCACCCTCGACGGCGACCTAGTCGTCGAGTTCGGCGGCGTCAACCTCACCGTCGACCGGATGAGCGCGCCGTACGTGCAGGGCGCCACCATCGACTTCGTCGACACCATCGAGAAGCAGGGCTTCACCATCGACAACCCGAACGCCACCGGCTCCTGCGCCTGCGGCGACTCGTTCAACTGAGTACTTAAGCACCGCAAAACGCGGCCGGTCCCTCGAGGGACCGGCCGCGTTTTCGCGTTGAGGGGAACGGGGGTCAGAACCCGCCGCCGCGCAATACGTAGGAGCACACCAGGATCTCCTCGCCGGCCACCTGCAGCTGGGCGATGCCCTGGCGTTCGGCGGTGCCGTTGCCGGGCATGGCGCTGCCCGGGGTCGTTTCCATGGTGAACAGCACCTGGGCGTTGCTGGGGGAGACGAACACCATCGAGTCGATCGAGGTGACCTCGGTCCGGGAGAACTGCTTGCGGTAGGCCGCGCTGGCCAGCCGGGCGACCGCGTTCTCCCCGCGGTGGTCGAGCACGCCGTCGTACAGCCCACACAGCGAGTTGCGAGCGATGACGTCGACATCCTCCTCGGCCAGCGCGTTCAGATAGCTCTGCAGCGCGGCGGTGGCGGTGGCGTCGGTGATCTGCGCCTGCTGCTGCGCCGACGACGGGTTGTTGTTCACCGCGACCAGCACCGCCACCA
Organism: Mycolicibacterium brumae; assembly: GCF_025215495.1. Taxonomy (NCBI): domain Bacteria; kingdom Bacillati; phylum Actinomycetota; class Actinomycetes; order Mycobacteriales; family Mycobacteriaceae; genus Mycobacterium; species Mycolicibacterium brumae. The sequence continues at coordinate 1,438,557 of NZ_CP104302.1, forward strand.
GCAGCGCGACAGCCACCGCCAGCGCGATCAGCGGCACCCGCAGCGTCTTCCAGCGGGAAGCCTTCGGCGGGTACGGGACCGCCGGCGGCAGCATGCCCGGGTAGGCCGGCGGGTTCGCGCCGAAGCGCTGGCGGTACTCCGGCGAGCCCGGGAACGGCTGCGACGGCTGCGGATAGGGGCCCGGGTACGGACCGGACGGGGGATACGGCCCTGACGGAGGGTAGGGCCCTGACGGAGGGTAGGGCCCGGCGGCCGGGTACGCGCCGGGGATCGGCTGCTGCGGGCCGGTCGCCGGATCCTGCGGATAGTGGGCCGGCGTCAGCCGGGGGTCGGTCGTCGGGCCGGAATCCGGTTCCGTGGCGCGCGCCGACTCGGCGCGCGGGGGCTCGTCGGTGATGGCCGGCAGCACCCCGGTGTCCTCGACGCCGAACGAGATCTCTTCCTCGACGCCCACCTCGCCGGCCTCGTCGCGGTCGCCGGCCTCGTCGACGACGGACTCCTCGATGACAGTCTCTTCGATCCCAGCCCCGTCGGTGTCGGGGTCCTCCGTCGGCCGCTGGGCATCGGTCATCAAGTGGCTCCTGGTCTCGCGGGATCGGATCTCGGCGGTTCGCGCCGCAGGGCGGTGCGCCGGTCTGGTGTAAGCCAGGTTACCCAACGTGGGCCGATACCAGCGGAAGCGCGGCGTTGGGTAAGTTCGGCGATGGCCCCGGACGGGGCCGTTCACGTCGTCGACGAAGGGATGGGCGTTCGTGACCATCGCGGTAACCGGATCAATCGCCACCGACCATCTGATGCGTTTCCCCGGCAAGTTCTCCGAGCAGCTGCTGGCCGAACACCTGCACAAGGTGTCGCTGAGCTTCCTGGTCGACGACCTGGTGGTGCATCGCGGCGGCGTCGCCGGGAACATGGCCTACGCCATCGGCGTGCTGGGTGGAAACGCGGCCCTGGTCGGGGCGGCGGGCGCGGACTTCGCCGACTACCGGGCCTGGCTGGAGAGCGCCGGCGTCGACTGCGATCACGTGCTGATCTCCGAGGTGTCGCACACCGCGCGGTTCGTCTGCACCACCGACGAGGACATGGCGCAGATCGCGTCGTTCTACCCCGGCGCCATGTCGGAGGCTCGCGACATCTCGCTGGCCGACCTGGTCGCCCGCATCGGCGCCCCCGAACTGGTGATCGTCGGCGCCAACGACCCGGCGGCGATGTTCTCCCACACCGAGGAGTGCCGCGCGCTGGGCCTGCCGTTCGCCGCCGACCCGTCCCAGCAGCTGGCCCGGCTGTCCGGCGAGGAGATCCGCGCCCTGATCGGCGGCGCGCAGATATTGTTCACCAACGACTACGAATGGGACCTGCTGCTGAGCAAGTCCGGCTGGACCGAGGCCGAGGTGATGAGCCAGATCGGGCTGCGGGTCACCACCCTCGGCGAAAACGGCGTGGACATCGTCGACCCGGACGGGACGACCGTGCACGTCGACGTCGTCCCGGAGACCGCGAAGGTCGACCCGACGGGCGTCGGCGACGCGTTCCGGGCAGGCTTCCTCACCGCCCGCAGCGCCGGCCTGGACCTGCGTCGCTGCGCCGAACTCGGCTCGCTGGTCGCGGTGCTGGTGCTGGAGTCCACCGGCACCCAGGAGTGGACCTGGAACCGGGACGCCGGCATCGAGCGGATCCGCGCGGCCTACGGGCCCGAGTCGGCCTCCGAGATCGCCGCGGCGCTGCTGTAGCGAGCCGCGGTTCCCAAACCAGCCGGGCACGTGGCCGCGGACAGCACCGCGGCGCTGCTGTAACTACAGCTCGACGGGGTAGACCGGCTCCTGGATATCCGGGGTCACCGACCCGTCGATGAAGATCGCGTGCCACAGCATGAAGATCAGCACCGTCCACAACCGGCGGCTGTGATCGATCTCCCCGGTGCGGTGCTCGTCGAGCATCCGGCGCACGGCGGCCAGATCGACCAGATCGCCGGCTTGGGAGGTGTCGATCATATGGTTGGCCCAGTCCAGCAGCTCACCGGCGCGCAGCCAGTGCCGGATCGGCACCGGGAAGCCGAGCTTCGGCCGGTTGAGCACATGGGCGGGCACCACCGGCTCCAGCGCGCGGCGCAACGCGTACTTGGTGGTGGTGCGGGTGATCTTCTGATCCAGCGGCAACCGGGAGGCCACCGCGAACACCTGCGAGTCCAGGAACGGCACCCGCAGTTCGAGGGAATTGGCCATCGTCATCTTGTCGGCCTTGACCAGGATGTCGCCGCGCAGCCAGGTGAACAGGTCCAGGTGCTGCATCCGGGCCACCGGATCCCAGCCGGCCGAGGCGTCATACAGCGCGGCGGTGACGTCGGTGTGCGTCCAATCCTCGCGGAAATCGGGCAGCACCGCACGCAACTGCTCGTCGGAGAAGCTGCGGGCGTTGCCGTAGTAACGCTCCTCCAGGGTCAGCGACCCGCGGTGCAGCAGGCTCTTGCCGCGCATGCCCTCCGGCAGCGGGCGGCTCATCTTCCCGACCCGCTTGCGCAGCCGCGGCGGCAGGTAGTCGAACGCCTTGAGCGACAGCGGCTCGCGGTAGATGGTGTAGCCGCCGAACAACTCGTCGGCGCCCTCGCCGGAGAGCACCACCTTGACGTGCTTGCGGGCCTCCCGGGCGACGAAGAACAGCGGCACCAGGGCCGGGTCGGCGACCGGCTCGTCGAGGTACCAGACGATCTCCGGCAGCGCGGCGACGAACTCGGTCGGGGAGACCACCTTGGTGATGTGCCGGGCGCCGATCGCCTCGGCGGAGGCCACCGCGACGTCGATCTCGGAGAAGCCCTCGCGTTCGAACCCGGTGGTGAAGGTGATCAGCTTCGGGTTGTGCCGGATGGCCAGCGCGGCGATCGCCGTCGAGTCGATGCCGCCGGACAGGAACGCCCCGACGGTCACGTCGGCGCGCATGTGCTTGGCGACGGAGTCCTCCAGCACGGCGGTGATCTCGTCATAGCGGGCCTGCTCGGCGCCGGCGCGGAACGCCAAGACGGGGAACTTCGGGGTGAAGTAGCGGGTGACGGCAGGCGCCTCGCCGGGCCGGATCACCGCGTAGCTGCCGGACTCCAGCCGTCGCACCCCGGTGGTGAGGGTCTCCGGCTCCGGCACGTACTGCAGCACCGTGTAGTGCTGCACCGCGCGGACATCGATGCCGGTGTCGACGCCGAGGCGGCCGGCCAGGTCCATCAGACACTTCTTCTCGCTGCCCAACACCGTGCCGCCGGGGCCGGTGGCCATGAACAGCGGCTTGATGCCGAACGGGTCGCGGGCGCAGAACAACACGCCGGTGGCGGTGTCCCACAGCGCGAAGGCGAACATGCCGCGCAGCTTCGGCAGCACATCGGGGCCCCAGTGGTGGAACCCGGCCACGATGGCTTCGCCGTCGCCCTCAGTGGCGAACTGCGCGCCGAACTCGTCGGCCAGCTGCTCGCGCAATTCCAGATAGTTGTAGATCTCCCCGTTGAACACCAGCACGTAGCGGTCCGGGGACTCCGGCGGGCCCCAGCGCAGCGGCTGGTGCGAGTGCGCGATATCGATGATGGAGAGCCGGTTGAAACCGAGCACCACCTGAGCGTCGGACCAGGTTCCGGGCTCGTCGGGACCGCGGTGGCGCATCAGGTGCGACGCGCCGGCGACCGCGTCAACCAGATCGTCGGTTACGGGATTTCCGGGGGCGCACACCAGCGCAAGCAGTCCACACATCGAGGCAAGTATGCCCGATTGGGCAGGTGTGTCACGCTCGGCGAACTCATGTGGTCTACGCTGCGTAGTATTCGATTCGCGACGCAGCCCATGCGACTGGAATTGCACACAGGAGGCGCCACCGTGAGAACCCGCGGGCAAGGCATTTCCGGACCCCGCTCGACGCGGCTCCGGAAGATCGCTCTGGTCGGGATGCTGGCTGTCACAGCCATCGCCATGAGCGGTTGCACCTGGAAGGACGCCATCGGGCTCGGCTGGCCCAAGGGCGCCACCGACCAGGCCAAACCCAACTATGAACTGTGGATCTGGTCGGTCGTCGCGGCCTTCGTGATCGGCGCGATCGTGCTGTTCCTGCTGTTCTGGACCACCACCTTCCATCGCCATAAGAAGGGCGATCGGGAACTGCCCCGCCAGTTCGGCTACAACATGCCGCTGGAGCTGGTCCTCACCATCATTCCGTTCGTCATCATCTCGATCCTCTTCTACTTCACCGTGAAGGTGCAGGACGAGATGACCCACCTCGCTGACGACCCCGAGGTCGTCGTCGACGTGACCGCGTTCCAGTGGAACTGGAAGTTCGGCTATCAGAAGGTCAACTTCGACGGCCTGAACTACGACGGCGTCGACGAGACCCGCCAGGGCAAGCTCACCTCGGCGCCCGAGGGCGTCGACGAGCACGGCCACGAGAAGGTCGGCGCGATCCGCGGCAAGAACCCCACCGACCTGAGCTTCCTGAACTTCGACAAGATCGAGACGCTGGGCACCAGCTCGGAGATCCCGGTCCTGGTGCTGCCGGCGCAGAAGCGCGTCGAGTTCGTGCTGAACGCCCGCGACGTGGTGCACTCGTTCTGGGTGCCGGAGTTCCTGTTCAAGCGCGACGTGATGCCGTACCCGGCGGCGAACAACCAGGTCAACCGGTTCCAGGTGACGGGAATGGACGAGGGCGCTGTGGTCGGCCGATGCGCTGAGATGTGCGGCACCTACCACGCGATGATGAACTTCGAGATCCGTACGGTCAGCCCGGAGAACTTCAAGACCTACCTGGCCAAGCGTGAGCAGGGCGCCAGCAACGCCGAGGCGCTGCAGGCCATCGGCGAACCGCCGCTGGCCGTCACCACGGCGCCGTTCGACACTCGCCGCGGCGAGCAGGCGCCCGAGCCCAGGAACTAGGAACGCAGAACAGGGAGCAGGGGACACCTCATGCATATTGAAGCCAGGATCATGGAGATCCTGACCGCGTTCTTCATCCTCGCGACCATCGGCTACGGCGTCCTGACCGCCATGTTCGCCACCAGCGGTCTGGAGTGGGTGGGCGTCGTCGCCCTCGCGCTGTCCGGCGGCCTGACGCTGATCATCGGCACCTTCTTCCGTTTCGTGGCCCGCCGCCTGGACACCCGGCCCGAGGACTACGACGAGGCGGAGATCGCCGACGGCGCGGGCGAGCTGGGCTTCTACAGCCCGCACAGCTGGTGGCCCATCCTGATCGCGCTGTCCGCCTCGGTCACCGCGGTGGCCGGCGCGCTGTGGCTGCCGTGGCTGCTGGTGGCCGGCGTGGCCTTCATCCTGATGTCGGTTTCCGGCCTGGTCTTCGAGTACTACGTCGGCGCCGAGAAGCACTGATTTTTCTCCCCTGAACCCGCAGGTGTCGGTCCGGTAACACCGGCGCCGCGCACCGTGGTCAATCCAGGGTCGGGCCGTCGGCGTTGGGTAGGGTGATCCCGCAGGATCCCCTGCCGCTGGCAGGCGCACGTCGTCACGAAGGACACACAGAATGAGCGAGGCGGAGCCAGGCGCGGAGTCCGGCGGCCGTCATCGGGAACCCGACGCGGGCGCGGAGGAAGACCTCACCGATTACGTGGACGCCGAAATCGTCGACGACGACGTCGAAGGAAACTTCGACGAGCCCGAGGATCCGGATCCGCAGACCTACCAGGCGTACTCCGCGCCGGAGGCCGAGCACATCACCAGCGCGCCATACGTTCCGGCCGACCTGGCGTTGTATGAGTACGACGACTTCGAGCACATCACCGAATACCAGGACGCCCGCCCGCCGCGCTGGCCCTGGATCGTCGGCGTCACCGCCATCCTGGCCGCGATCGCGCTGGTCGTGTCGGTGTCGGTGCTGGTGACCCGCACCGAGACCCGCGACACCGCCGGCGCCGGGACCACGACGACCGTCGCTCCCACCACGCCCGAGCACGACGCCATCCCGACCAGCGTGCCGCCGCCGGAGCCGTCTCCGGAACCTCCGCCGCCGGAGCCCTCCCCGGAGCCGCCACCGCCCCCGTCGCCGACGCAGCCGCCGCCCCCGCCGCCGGAGCCCGAGCCGACGCAGCCGCCGACCGTGGTGGCCCCGGAACCCGAGCCCGAACCCGAACCGTCTCCGGAGCCGCCGCCTCCGACGACGACCCCGCCGCCGACGCGCTCGGCGCCGAAGCAGATCACCTATTCGGTGACCGGGACCAAGTCGCCGGGTGACATCATCACAGTCACCTACACCGACGCCAACGGCAGGAGTAAGACCCTGCGCAACGTCTACATCCCGTGGTCGTTCACCGTGACCCCGATCTCCCAATCCGAAGTGGGATCGGTGTCGGCGTCGAGCCTGTTCCTGGTGAGCAGGCTGAACTGTTCGATCACCACCAGCGACGGGCAAACCCTGTCGTCCAACCAGAGCAACTCCGCGCAGACGGCCTGCTGATGGGCCGCTGTACAGGGAACGAGGCATGAACATGGCAGACCGCAGCCCGCTGGCCCGATTTATGGGATCTCCGGAGGACACCGACCGCGCGTCGATCATCGGCTGCGGCGTGGTCTGGCTGATCACGCTGGCGCTGACCGTCGCGGCCCTGGTCGCGCTGGCCGGGATGGGCTCCCCGGAGCGCCCCGAGGTCGAGGTCGACGGCGACGGCGGCTCCACCTGGTGGCTCTGGCTGATCATCGGGGTGTCCGCGGCGATCATCGCCGGGTCGATCCCGCTGCTGATCCGCGCCCGTCGCGCCGCCGAGGCCGAGCCGTCCCGGGTGGCGGTGTCCCGCCCGGTGCTGCGCAAGGCCGTCGACCGGGATCCGAGCGAGCCTGCCGAGCCTGCCGCGAAGAAGAGCCCGGTGGCCCCGGAGGTCCTGGACCGGATCCTGCTGCGCGGCCTGCTCGCCGTGCTGACCCCGACGGGCGCCGCGCTCGGCGCGGTGGCCCTGTCCGCGCTGCTGATGGCCCGCAGCTACGACACCGCGGCCTGGATCTTCCTCGGCATCGCCGGCGCGATCACCGTCGCGATGGTGGTGGTGCCGGAGTTGTTCGTCAAGGAGCTCAAGAACGAGGTGGCCGCCGGGCGGGACGAGCTCGCCGACGCCTGAGTCGACGAGCGGGCGAGCCTGCGAGTCCGTGAGGAGAGCTCGGGCGTTCTGGCACCGCCTGATGTTTAGCAGGGGCGTTCGGTAGCGGTTGTGTGACGAAGTGGTAGCGCGGGCGCGGGGATCGGGTAGCGGTCCTCGCGCCCGCGCTTTCTACTCGGTCGCAGTCTCGTGGCCGTGCCGGCGCATGTTGGGTCCGTCGAGCTGGACCAGTTCGGCGGTGGAGACGATGCGGTTGAGGATGGACTCGGCGATGACAGCGTCGTGTAGGGATCGGTACCAGTCTTCGGGGTCGAATTGGCTGGTGACGACGGTGGATCCGCGGCCTTCTCGGGCGGCGAGGATGTTGAGCAGTTCGGCGGCGGTTTCGCCGGTGATCGGGGTGGTCAGGAAGTCGTCGAGGACGAGCAGTTCGCAGGTGTGCACGCCGGTGAGGAACGTCAGCCGCCCGGCGTCGTGGCGTTGGTAGACCGCGAGCTGGTTGGCCAGGTCGTCGAGCCGGAAGTATCTGGCGGTGTAGTCCCGGCGGCAGGCGGCGTTGACCAGGGCTTGGGCCAGATACGACTTGCCGACGCTGGATTTGCCGAGGATGACCAAGTTGTGTGTGCGGTCGATCCACCGGCATGCGGCGAGGCGCTCGATCAAGTCCCGGTTGATGTTTCGGCCATCGAGGTAGTGGATGTCTTCGACGCAGGCCGCTGGATTCGGTGTCCGGGAGGCTTTGAGGAGCTTGAGCACACGCCGCTCGGCGCGAGCGGCGGTCTCCTGCTCCAGGGCGTGGCGGATCTTTCGGGAGAAGCTCCACTGGTCGTAGGTGGGGTCGTTGGCGATGTCGATGACGGCTTCGCCGAAGGCGGTCATCCGCAGTTTGGTGAACACGGGCATGTCATCGACGCTGAGGTGCTGGTCATTCATCGCTGGACTCCCGCCCCGGCGTCATCGCCACCGTCATCGGTGCGCCGGTCACCGGTGGTGAGCGCGTCGAGGCTGAACGCTTCGGCGCCGGCCAGGTGCGCGCGGCTGGTGTCACGGCCGGCCACCCCGGCCGCTGCGGGTCTGGATGCTGGCGTGATCGGGTTGGCGGCATCGCCGTCCCCGCCGATGGTGGTGGGTCGTTGGTTGCCGTCGGCGCGCAGCGCGCTGATGCGGTGTTTGACCGCGGTGTAGGTGATCGGCCGGTGCGCGTCCTCGGCGATGAGCTCGCGGCAGGCAGCCTCCAGCAGCATCCGGTTGGCGCTGGCGCGTTTGCCCAGGTCCAGGATGTTCATGCAGGACCGGTAGCCCTGGGCCTCGATCGCGAGCGTGTCAAGTCTTTTGTGTAAGTCGTTTCCTCTGATGTTGTCGTTTGGTGTGTTCTACAGGTGGGGCTCGATGCGGTCTGGGTAGACCAGCACGAGCTGTTCGAGGGCTTTCTTCCAGTTGGTGACCACTTGTCCTTCCACGAGGCGTCCGGCGGCCTTTCGGTTATGTTTCTGGCCGCGTTCCTTGGCCCGTTCGGCGGCGCGTTTGTCTTCGATGTTGCAGATCGCCAGCCAGAGCAGTTTCACCACCGCGGCGTCGTTGGGGAACTGCCCGCGGGTCTTGGTGACCTTGCGAAGTTGGTAGTTCAACGACTCGATCGAGTTGGTCGTGTAGATCACCCGGCGTAGCTCTGGAGGGAACTCCAGGAAGGGGATGAATTGCTCCCATGATCGATCGAAAACCATTGTCACAGTGGGGTTTTTCTTGCCCAAATCTGATGCGGTGAACGCATCCAGCTCGGCGCGGGCGGCATCGGCGTCAGCGGCGGTGTAGATCGGCTTGAGCGCGGCGGCCACGGCCTTGCGGTCCTTGTAGGACACGAACCGCAGCGCGTTGCGGATCAGGTGCACCACGCAGGTCTGGACGGTGGCCTGCGACCAGGTCGCCGTGATGGCCTCGGGGAACCCGGTGAGCCCGTCGCAGCACACGATAAGCACGTCACGCACCCCTCGGTTGGCCAGATCAGCGCAGACCGACGCCCAGAACGAGGCTCCTTCGTTCTGCTGGACCCAGATGCCCAGGACATGCTTGACGCCGGCCATATCGACGCCCACGGCGATGTGCGCGGCCTTGTTGCGGGTGTGGCCGCCGTCTTTGACCTTCACCACGATCGCGTCGAGGTAGATCACCGGGTACAGCGCATCCAACGGGCGACGCTGCCAGGCAAGGACCTCATCGGAGATCTCGTCGACGATCTTGGAGATCGTCTCATGAGACACCTCGGCGCCGATCGTTGATTGCAGGTGAAATTGGATGTCCCGCAACGTCATCCCGCCGGCATACAGCGAAACGATCATGTCATCGAGCCCACCGAGCCGGCGCTGTCCCTTGGGCACCAGCCGCGGCGTGAACGACCCGTCACGGTCCCGAGGCACCTCCAACGAGACCGGGCCGGCCTCAGTCTGCACGGTCTTGGCCGAGTGCCCGTTACGGGCGTTCGGCAGGCCCCGGCCGGCCGGGTCGCCCTTCTCATAGCCGAGATGATCGGTCAGCTCGGCGGCCAGGCCCCGCTCCAACGCGAGCTTGATCAGCCCGGGCAGCAGGCCACCCTCACCGGTCAGCGCGACCTCGCCGGAGTCGATCGAGGCCAGCAGCTCATCGACCGCCCCGGATGCCCGCAGCGCCTCGGCCACCTCCACCGTCGACGCGGCCTCAGCCAGCCGCGCGTCCAAATCCCGATCTGTCGTCATGCCCTGAGATCCTTCCCTTGTCAGGACTTACACAGACCATCTGACACCCCCTCGATCGCCTTGCCATCGAGCAGCCGGGTGAGCGCGGCCACCGTGGCCGGGCCGACCTTGCCGGCCTGGCGCAGGAAGTAACCGCGGGTCCACAATCCGGTCACCGACTCATAGTGCGGGGGCGCGTGCTCAGGGTCGGTGACATAGCCGTTGCGGTGCCGGCCCTGCTGGTGGGCGGCGATGATCTGCCCATCGGCGAGCACCTCGATCGTCGTGCCGATAATCCGCACGTCCACCCCGCGCCCGGCGAACCGGTAGGGCACCGAGTACTTGATGGTGTCGAGCTGGATATGCCAATCCCGGTGCACCTTCGCCTTGCGCCAGCACACCGGTTCCCACCGCTGCTCGGGCAACCCGATGAGCTCGCCGCGCTCATGGTCGTCGAACCAGCCACGCCGCGCCCGCGCCTCCCCGCGAAACGGGGTCCGGTCGTTGATCTGCTCGACTTGGGCGGCGACCGCCGCGTTGAGGTCATCAAGGCAGGCGAACACCCGATCGGCCAGGAAGTGGATCACCCAGTTGGTGATGACCTTCACCCCCGCTTCGGCGTTCCCTTTGTCCCGCGGGCGATTTGAGCGTGTCGGCACCGCCGCGGCCCCATAGTGGGCCAGGAAATCCTGATACGAGGCGTTGACGTCGCGGGCCCGGTCGATGCGGCTGATCTGGTTTGACGCCGTCGAAGCGTTGTCCGGGACGATCACCTGGGCGACCCCGCCGAAATACTCGAACGCCCGCCGATGCCCATCGCACCACGCGGGCTGTTTCTCATCGAAGTAGCCGTAGGCGAACACCATCCCCGAGAACGGCAACGTCGCCACGAACACCGACACCGGTGTCACCGCCCGGGTGATCGGATCGGTCACCTTCATCGGCGTGCCCGCCCAATCGACCTGCATCGTATGCCCCGGCACGTGGGCGATCGGCACACTCAGATCGTTGACCCGGACGTGCTCGGTGACGATCTGGCAGTAGCGCTCATACCCGTAGAACCGGGCGCCCGGGGCCGCATCGGATCGCAGGTACTGGCTCCACAGCACCTTCAACGGCGGCTTCTTGCGACCCAGCCGCGCCGCGACGACCTTGTCGATATCGACCGGCACGAACTCACTGGCCACGTTCTTGCGGCCATCGGCGAACAGCCGATCCAGATCCTCAGCGGTCAGCGCCGCGACCTGCTCGGCGGTGCTCAACTGCTCCTCATCGAGCACACGGCGGGCCCGGGCGATCGCCCGGTGCGAGCACCCCGCCATCGCTTCGATCTGCCTATAGGCCAGTCCCTGCACCAGCAGGCCCATCACATACCGGTAATCCGTCATCCGCGGGATCCCTCTCAATCGCCGCGACCCCTGCGGCCACGGATGAAAGCGATCCTCGAACAGCGCTACCAGATACCCGCGCCACTGCTACCGGATAGTTACACAGGCGCTACCGAAAGCCCCGGCTTAACACCTGAGTCGACGAGCGGGCGAGTCGAGCTCGGGTCTGGCCCGGTTGTTGCCTGCGGGCCAGGTGGGGCTCACGGGGCGGATGGGATTCGTCCGAGGCGGATTGGGATTTGTCGCGCCTCGATTTGAGAACCTACGTCGCCTGGTGAGAACTCAGGTCGCTTAGTGAGAACTGGCGTACCTGTTTTTCATCGGTTGAGAACTGAGGTACACGTTGTTCGAGTAGAGCCATGCGCTGGTTCTCAGTCGATGAAAATGGCCTCCGTCAGGTCTCACTGACGTACCTCAGTTCTCACCAGCCGCCACCAGCTCTCAGTCGATGCGGCGATCTCCATGAATTCTCACCAGCCGCCACCAGTTCTCAAATCGACCATGAGGACCCGGGGCGCTCGGTCCGGGTGGGGGTCGGCGCCCGTCCGCGTCTAGGGTGTGCGCCCCGGCGACGACGTCTTCGTCGACCTGGCCCACGAGCCTGCCGCTCGCGCGCCCGGCGCAGACGGGGTAGGGGAGTGCGGCCCCGCCAACCCCAGAACCTGGCAAACCCCAGAATCCCAAGCCCCCAAACCCAGAACCTCGGAGCCTCGAACCCCCAGAAACGACTGTGGCCCCGGAAATCCCCGGGGCCACAGCGCAGCTTGGATCTAGCGGCCGTCGACTCCGACGACCTCCTCGTCCTGGTATTCCTTCAGCGCGGTGAGCGCCTTGTGCTCGGCCTCGTGCTCGGCGCGGGTCAGCGCCCGGTCCTCGGCCGGCGGGTCGGCGGTCAGGAAGCTGCCGGAGCCCGGCCGTCCGCCGGCGCCCAGCTTGTTCATCTTCTTCGGCAGCGCGGCGCCCTCGTACGGCAACGGAATCGGGTGTCCGTGGTCGTCGACCGGGCCGAGCGGCTGGTGCAGCTCGATGTACGCGCCCTCCGGCGTCCGCTTGATGATGCCGGTCTCGATGCCGTGCTCCAGGGTGTCGCGGTCGCTGCGCTGCAGGCCGACGGCCCACCGGTAGGTGATGAAGTACACCAGCGGCGGCAGCACGATCATGCCGATGCGGCCGATCCACGTCGTCGCGTTCAGCGAGATGTGGAACTTCAGCGCGATGACGTCGTTCATGGCCGACAGGGTCAGCACCATGTAGAACGCGATGGCCATGGCGCCGATGGCGGTGCGGACCGGAGCGTCACGCGGACGCTGCAGCAGGTTGTGGTGCGCGTCGTCGCCGGTGAACTTCTTCTCCAACCACGGCCACGCGCCCAGCAGACCGAACACCAGGCCCATGATGACCGCGACCCAGGTGGACGCCGGGATGGTGTGGCCGAACGGGTAGAACTCCCAGGCCGGCCAGATACGCGCCAGGCCTTCCGTCCACATCATGTAGAAGTCCGGCTGGCTGCCCGCGGACACCTGCGACGGCCGGTAGGGGCCGAGCGTCCAGATCGGGTTGATGGTGAGCAGGCCGCCCATCAGGCCCAGGATGCCGACGGTGATCGCGAAGAACGCGCCCGACTTGACCGCGAACACCGGCATGACGCGCACGCCGACGACATTCTTCTCGGTGCGCCCGGCGCCCGGGAACTGGGTGTGCTTCTGGAACCACACCATCGCCAGGTGGATGCCGATCAGGGCCAGGATGATGCCCGGGATCAGCAGGATGTGCATCGCGTACAAGCGCGGGATGATCAGGCCGGCCCCGGTGGCCACACAGTCGTTGCCCATCTGGCCGCAGGGGAAATCGCCGCCGAACAGGCCCCAGTGCAACCAGGAACCGATCACCGGCATGCCCAGGGTGATCGACGACAGCGCCGCGCGCAGGCCGATGCCGGACAGCAGATCGTCGGGCAGCGAGTAGCCGAAGTAGCCCTCGAACATGGCCAGGATCAGCAGCAGCGTGCCGATCACCCAGTTCGCCTCACGCGGGCGGCGGAACGCGCCGGTGAAGAAGATGCGGGCCAGGTGCACCATGATCGACGCCGCGAACATCAGCGCTGCCCAGTGGTGGACCTGCCGGACGAACAGGCCGCCGCGGACCTCGAAGCTGATGTCCAGCGCCGAGGCGTACGCCTTCGACATCTCGATGCCGCGCAGCGGTTGATAGACACCCTGGTAGGTGACCTCGGCCATGGACGGGTCGAAGAACAGCGTCAGGTAGACGCCGGTCAGCAGCAGCACCACGAAGCTGTACAGCGCGATCTCGCCCAGCAGGAAGGACCAGTGGGTGGGGAACACCTTGTTCAGCTGGCGGCGCAGCGCCCCCGACGGGTGGTACCGCGAATCGATCTCGTCGCCCTGCTTGGCGAGCCGGTCTCCAATTTTCGAACTCATGACTTGCGCTCCCAGAAGGCCGGTCCGACGGGTTCGATGAAGTCACCATTGGCGACCAGGAACCCATCCTGGTCGATGGTGATCGGTAGCTGCGCCAGCGCGCGCGCCGCCGGGCCGAAGATCGGTTTGGCGTAGGTGAGCGCGTCGAACTGGGACTGGTGGCACGGGCAGAGGATCCGGTAGGTCTGCTGCTCGTAGAGCGACGACGGGCAGCCCAGGTGCGAGCAGACCTTCGTGTAGGCGAACATGTCGCCGAAGTGGAAGCTCTCCTGGCCCTTGCGGAAGGTGACCTTGTCCAGATCCTCGGGCCGGATGCGGATCAGCATCACCGGGTTGCGGACGCCCATCAGGATCTTGTTCAGATTGTGGTGCGACTCGGGGGTGGTGCCGTCGCCGTCGGCCTCACGCCACGGGAACACCGTCTCCATGCCGCCTGCGTCGATGTCTTCGGCGCGCATCTTGATGAACGGGGAGTGGCTGTCGCCGGTGGCGCGGGCCAGGTAGATGGTCTCGCCGTGGTACCGCGGGGTCCAGCCCGAGGTCCACAGCACGGCCTTCTTGCCCTCGGCGGTGGGGACGACGGGCTTCCACGGGTTCTTCACCAGGCCGCCGATGAACGCGACGCCGGTGCCGAGGCCGAAGGTGCCCAGCGCCAGACCGGCGGTCGCGCCGATCATCTTACGGCGCTTGATCGTCGAGCCCTCCAGGGCGTCGTTCAGGGTGGCCGCGATGGTCTTGCGGTCCAGCTCCGAGGACGCGCCGTCGTGGCGGTCCTGGACCGAGATCTCCTCGGGGATGAACTTCTTCTGGAACAGCACCGCGCCGATGCCGATGGCCAGCACCGACAGACCGAAGGTCAGGCCGTAGAGCGGGGTGGCCAGGTTGTAGAGGAAGTTGCCCTCCTCGCCGGCGGCCTTGTATTCCCAGGGCCAGAACAAGAAGATCAGCAGCAGCGCCAGCCCGCTGATGCCCGCGATGAGCATCCAGATGGCCACGGTGCGCTCGGCGCGCTTCTCCGCGCGGGTGCCCTCGACGGGCCAGCGCGGCTCCTTGAAGATCGTCGTGACGCCGTCGAGCTCGCCGCCGAGGCGGACCAACTCCTCGCGCGACATGCCGGCGAGCTGCTCGTCGGTGGGACGGGGGGTGTTCTCACTCATGCGCGTGCTCCGATCCACATCGCCAGACCGATCAACGCCACCATGCCGACGAACCACATCGCCATGGCCTCCGACGTCGGGCCGAACCCGCCGAGGCCGTAACCGCCCTGGCTCGGCGTCGTCGACGCGTCGCGGACGTAGGCGACGATGTCGCGCTTCTCCTCGGGGCTGAGCTGACGGTCGGAGAACTTCGGCATGTTCTGCGGGCCGGTGAGCATGGCCGCGTAGATGTTCGCCGGGGTGGTCTCACCGAGGTCCGGGGCCCACTTGCCCGACGACAGCGCGCCGCCCTTACCGGTGAAGTTGTGGCAGGAGGCGCAGTTCAGCCGGAACAGGTCGCCGCCGCGGGCGATGTTGCTGCCCAGCAGGGACTCCTCGCTGACCTTGCCGTCGGCGTCGCGCGGGATCAGCGGGCCGCCGCCGTTGGCCTGGATGTAGGCGCCCAGCGCGTCGATCTGGTGATCGTCGAACTTGGCCTTCTTGGCCGGGGCCTGGGAGTTCAGGCTCATCGCCGGCATGCGGCCGGTGGACACCTGGAAGTAGACGG
Source organism: Mycolicibacterium brumae (assembly GCF_025215495.1). NCBI lineage: Bacteria > Bacillati > Actinomycetota > Actinomycetes > Mycobacteriales > Mycobacteriaceae > Mycobacterium > Mycolicibacterium brumae. The sequence continues at coordinate 1,453,852 of NZ_CP104302.1, forward strand.
CGGCCTCGCCGACGCCGATCAGGCTCGGGCCGCGGTCGGGCACACCCTGCAGGGCGGCGCCGTGGCAGGACACACACGAGGTGTCGTAGAGCTCTTTGCCTTCGCGCAGCACGGCCGAGGAGGCTTCGTCGGCCACCGCGACCTGGGGCCGCGGGGTCAGCACGGCGGCCAGCGTGCCGGCGAACGCCAGCGCGAGGACCAGCAGCACACCGGCTGACAGCCGTCGGCGCAGTTTGCGCCGGGACCGGTCACCGCCGGTCGCTGGGGACAACCGCGAGATCTTCAACCGAGCACTCCTGTCCGTCGGGGGCTGGGGCTGTGTGGCCAGGGGGTTGGGTTCGTGGGTCACCGAACGCTCACCGCACGAAGTAGATGACGGCGAACAGCGCGATCCACACGATGTCCACGAAGTGCCAGTAGTAGGACACCACGATCGCGGCCGTCGCCTGGGCCGGGGTGAACTTGGCCATGGTCGTTCGCAACAGCAGCAGCACGAAGGCGATCAGACCGCCGATGACGTGCAGACCGTGGAAGCCGGTGGCCAGGTAGAACACCGTGCCGTAGGCGCTGCCGGGGATGGTGGTGCCGTGCTGGACCAGGTGCACGTACTCGTAGGCCTGGCCGAGCACGAAGAAGGTGCCCATGGCCAGGGTGAGCAGGTACCACCGGCGCAGCCCGAACACGTCGCCGCGCTCGGCGGCGAACACGCCCATCTGGCAGGTGAACGACGAGGCGATCAGCACCAGGGTCACCGGCACGGCCAACGCGAGGTTCAACTCGGTAGGCGGCGGCGGCCACCCGGTGTCTCCAGCCTGGGCGCGCGCAGTGAAGTAAATCGCGAACAAACCAGCGAAGAACATGAGCTCGCTGGAGAGCCACACGATGGTGCCGACACTGACCATGTTTGGCCTGTTCAGCGAATGTACGCGCGACGTAATTGCCGTCCCTGAAGTTCCCACAGCGCTCGTCACAGGAGCAAGTATGACGCTTTGTAGTTGGTCTTCTCCACCCGGACCCCAAAATCGGTTCAGAACTGGGGTCCCGCGGTCTTCGCGGACCGCGTCCCATGGCACGATCAGACGGTGACCGAAACCCCCCGCGAATCCGATCCGCAGACCACATGGCCGCAGGTCCTGGGCCGATTGACCGAGTTTCAGAACCTGCTCGGCGGGCAGTCCGGGTGGGCCATGGAGCAGATCATGACCGGCGCGGCGAGTCCGGCTCAGATCGCCGCCTTCGGCGTGTCGATGAAGATGAAGCGCCCCACGGCCGCCGAAGTGGGTGAGCTGGCCGACACCATGCTGGCCCACGCGCGCCGTCTTCCGGCCGACGCGATCGGCGCCGACGCCGTCGACATCGTCGGGACCGGGGGCGACGGCGCCAACACCGTCAACCTGTCCACCATGGCCGCCATCGTGGTCGCCGCCGCCGGGGTTCCGGTGATCAAGCACGGCAATCGGGCGGCGTCGTCGCTGTCCGGCGGCGCGGACACCCTGGAGGCCCTCGGGGTGCGCATCGACCTGGACCCCGACGAGGTGGCCCGCTGCGTTTCCGAGGTCGGCATCGGCTTCGCGTTCGCCCCGGTGTTCCACCCGTCCTACCGGCACGCCGGGGTGGCCCGCCGGGAGATCGGCACGCCGACGGTGTTCAACCTGCTCGGCCCGCTGACCAATCCGGCCGCCCCCCGCGCCGGCCTGATCGGCTGCGCGTTCGGCGATATGGCCGAGGTGATGGCCGGGGTGTTCGCGGCGCGGCGGTGCAGCGTGCTGGTGGTGCACGGCGACGACGGCCTCGACGAGCTCACCACCACCACGACGTCGACCATCTGGCGGGTGCAGGCCGGCACCATCGACAAGCTGACCTTCGACCCGGCCGGCTTCGGTTTCCCGCGCGCGCAGCTGTCCGAACTGCTCGGCGGCGACGCCGAGGCCAACGCCGCCGAGGCCCGCGCGGTGTTCTCCGGCGCCACCGGGCCGGTGCGCGACGCGGTGATCCTCAACGCCGCCGGCGCGCTGGTGGCCCACGCCGGCCTGAGCGCCAGCGCCGAGTGGCTGCCGGCCTGGGAGGCCGGGCTGAGCCGGGCCGCCGAGGCGATCGACTCCGGCGCCGCCGGTCGGCTGTTGGCGCGCTGGGCGCAGTTCACCCAGCGGCGCTGAGTTTCCCCTCGGCGGTCAGCTTCCCCTCGGCGGTCAGCTTCCGCCGCGGCGCGGGCCGCTGGACGGCCGCCAGATCCTCGCCTGCGGCCAGTAACTCGTCTGCGGCCAACCGCGCCGATCGCGCGGTGGCCGCCCACTCCGCCCAGCGTCCCGCCGCCCGCGCGGGCGAGGCCCAGCCGTCGTCGCAGCGCACGATCCGCACCCCCGGACCGGCCAGCCAGCGCGCCAGCAGTCCGGTCTCCTCGACCAGCGCGCCGCCGAGTGGCTCGTCGCGGCGCAGCACCGTCTGACCGGCCGCGCACAGCGCGTCGACCACCGGCATCGGGGCCACGCCGCGCGCCGCGTTGCCGGCGGCGGCCAGCTGCCCATGCCGGATCACCGCGAGCTCCCAGCCGCCCGCGCCGTCCGGGCGGGCCGCGACCAGCTCACCGACCTCGGCGAGCGACCGCAGCCGCTGACCCCGCCACAACCCGTCCACAGCGACCGCGATGTGGTCTCGCAGCCGGGCCGCGTTCTCGTAGCGCCCGGCCGCCGCGAGCTCGTCGACCCGGGCGATGGCGCCGGCCAGCGGCGCGCCGTCGGAACCCTCGATGACCGCGGCGGCCCGGGCCACCGCGGCCGCGTAGTCCAGCGGGCCGATGTCCTGGGTCGCTGGGCAGGGCGTCACCTCGCGGTCCGGGCAGCGGTGCCGGCCGGCGCGGCCCAGACGTCCGGCGCAGGTGCGCAGCCCGCTGTGCCGGGCCAGCAGCGCGGCGGTGTCGGCGGCCTCCGATCGCGCCCGGAACGGCCCGATCACCCGGTCGTGGGTGGGTCGCCGGATCACCGAGAACCGGGGGAACGGCTCGTCGGTGAGGGTCAGCCACCACCAGCGGTGCGGGAACCTCGAGCGCCGGTTGTACGGCGGGGCGTGCGCGGCCAGCAGCCGCAGCTCGCGCACCCCGGCCTCCAGCGCGTGCGCGCATTCGACGTGGTCGACGGCCTCGGCGAGGTTCACCATCTCCTTGATCCGCCCGCGCGGATCGGCGCCGGTGAAGTACTGGCCGACGCGGCGGCGCAGGTCCACCGCGGTGCCGATGTAGAGCACCTCCGCGCCCGGACCGCGGAACAGGTAGACCCCGGGCCGGTGCGGGACGGCCGCCGCCAGCTCCCGTTTGCGGCGCTGCGCCGGGGTGGCGTTCGAGGTGTAGCCGCGCAGCTCGCCGAGGCTGCGCACTCCCTGGTTGCCGACGCGGCCGATCAGCGCGTGCAGCACCTCGACGGTGGTCCGGGCGTCGTCGATCGCGCGGTGGGTGGGCTGGCAGGCGGTGCCGAACAGTCCGGCCAGCGTCGCCAGCCGCACGCTGGGGGCCTCCTGCCGGGACAGCACCCGACGGGCCAGCCGCACGGTGCACAGCACCTGCGGACGCGGCCAGTCGATTCCGCACGCGGCGGCGGCGGCCTTGAGGAACCCGATGTCGAACCCGGCGTTGTGCGCGACGAGGACCGCGCCGCGGGCGAACTCCAAGAACATCGGCAACACCGCGGCGATCCGCGGGGCGTCGCGGACCATCGCGGTGGTGATCCCGGTCAGCTGAACCACCTGCGGCGGGATCGGCCGGCCCGGATCGACCAGGGTGGCGAACTCGCCGAGCACCTGCCCGCCGCGGACCTTGACCGCGCCGATCTCGGTGATGGCCTCGGTGTTCGAACTGCCGCCGGTGGTCTCCAGGTCGACCACCACGAAGGTGGTGTCGGCCAGCAGCAGATCGGTCGCCGAGGTGTCCGCCAGGTCGGCGAAGCTCAACTGGTCGCTCACATGTTCGGACGCTACTTGGCTCCGCAGACAAACCCCGACAAGCTCTTCGCCCCTCGCACGGTGTCGGACGCCGACGAAGCTCTTCGCAGCTCGTTCCTCGCCGCTTGACTTCGTCGGGGTGTCTCGACCTGTCGGACCCGACATCTAGCGTCACCGACATGACTAATATGACGTCAGAAAGGACACCCATGCCGGATCGCGAAGAGCCGATGCTCATCGATTGCGACGACTGCGCGGTGCGCGGACCGGGCTGCCGGGATTGCGTGGTCAGTGTGCTGCTGGGGACCCCGGAGACCCTGCTGGCCGATGAGCGGACGGCGCTGGAGGTGCTCGCCGAGGCCGGGATGGCGCCCCGGCTGCGGCTGGTGCCGGTTCACCGCGACGGCAGATCGGGGGTGGCTTGAGACAAACTCCAGATGTCCTGTGGGTGTCGCCACACTTTGGCCGCGGTACTCGACATGAGTTAAATTGGGTCTTCCGGATGGACAACGCCGAGACCGTTTCGTAACCTATTCGAGACCTAAGGCGATCTGGCGGCGCTGCGGCAGCGGTGCGCCGAGGGCAATTGTGAGGACACCCACTTGAGGTTTGAACGTTCCGCGCGCGCACTGCGCGTGTCCAAGCGCACGATGACGGCTGCGATCGTCGGTTTCCTCGTCATCACCGGCGCGACGGTGGGCGTCGGCCACGCCGACCCCGCAGACGACGCGCTGGCCCAGCTGCAGGAACTGTCCCGCACCGCCGAGCAGACCAACGAGGCCGTCAACGCCGCCCAGGACGACCTGGACGCGAAGCTGGCCGCGCAGACCGCCGCCGAGCAGCAGCGGGACAGCGACGCCGCCGCCCTGCAGACCGCCCAGACCAAGCTGGCCGGTTACCAGACCAGCGTCGACGAATTCGCGGTCGCCACCTACATGAGCGGGCAGACCGGCGAACTCGGCGCGGTGCTGACCGCCACCTCCCCGCAGGGGCTGATCGACCAGTTGTCGCTGCAGCGCGTCATCGGCACGCAGCTCGCGACGACCATGGCCGACTTCCGCGCCGCCCGCGAAGACACCATCAAGGCCGCCGCCGCGTCGGCCGAGTCCGCCGCGCAGGCCAAGACCGCCGCCGATCAGGCCGCCACCGTCCGCGCCGGCCTGATGGAAAAGCAGAGCGAACTGCAGCGCAAGATCGCCGTCGTCCGCGCCCAATACGAACAGCTGACCCCGCAGCAGCGCGTGCAGCTCGCCGACCCGGGTCCGGTCCCGGCCGGCCCCGAGGTGCTGGCCGCCCCGGCGCCCGGCCTGCCCGAGGCCGTCCCGCCGGTCGACAACCCGGCCAACCCGGCCGCCCCGGAGGCGATCCCGCCGGGTGACGTGGCCGCGCCGCTGCCAACGTCCTCCGGCCACGGCGGCATCGTCGTGCAGGCCGCGCTGAGCAAGATCGGCTCGCCGTACGCGTGGGGCGGCACCGGTCCGGGCGCCTTCGACTGCTCAGGTCTGGTGAACTGGGCCTACCACCAGGCCGGCATCGGCCTGCCGCGGTCCAGCTACGCGCTGGCCGCCAACGGCACCCCCGTCTCCCGCGACGAACTGCAGCCCGGCGACGTGGTGAACCACTACGGCGACGCCTCGCACTCCAGCATCTACATCGGTGACGGCATGGTGGTGCACGCCTCCACCTACGGCGTCCCGGTGCGGGTGGTCCCGCTGGACGCCGCCGGGCCGTTCTTCAACGCCCGCCGGTACTGATCCGTCGACGTCGGCGGATCCGCGTCCTGGCGGCCGCCGTCTGCCTCGCCACCGCCGCGGCGGCGGTGCCGCTGACCAACACGTCACCGGCGACGCAACCCACCCCGGCGCACGCCGGACCGGCCCAACCCGCCCCTGCGACATCGGCTGAGCCCCGCGTCATCGTCGGTGGCCGCGAAATCGTCGTCGCCGGCACGCCGAACGCGTTGACCGACCGCGCAGGCGCGCACCTGCCCGCCGCCATCGCCACCGTCGAGCGGTTCTGGGGCCCGGACTGGCCGCGGCAGATCGTCGTGCAAGCCGCGCCGTCGGACACCGCGTTCGCCGAACTCACCCGCATCGGCCCAGACGCCGAGCACATCGCCGCGGCCGCCGTCGCCGAATGGGTCGACCCCAGCCACGGCATTGCCGTCGGACAGCGCATCGTGCTGGCGCCCGGCGCGTCGGCGCTCACCGACGACGACTTTCAGCTGGTGCTGACCCACGAGCTGTTCCACTACGCGACCCGCGCCGACACCGCCCTGGACGCCCCGCGCTGGGTGCAAGAAGGCGTCGCCGACTACGTCGCCCGCCCGGCGCCGACCGTGTCGACCACGCCGACCGCCCCGGACCGGCTGCCGGAGGACGCCGACTTCGCCGCCACCGAGCCCGCGGAACTGTCCGTCGGCTACGACCGCGCCTGGTTGTTCGCCCGTTTCATCGCGCAGCGCTACGGCTCGGACCGGCTCAGGGAGCTCTACCGGCGCGCCGCGGGACCCGGTCACCCGGACACCGCGACGGCGCTGACCGAGACGCTCGGGGCAGACGAAGACCAGCTGCTGGCGGACTGGCGCGCGCACGCCTCAGGCCAGCCGGGCTAGCCTGACAACCGATGACTCGGATTCTGCTGGTAACCAACGATTTCCCGCCGCGGCCCGGCGGCATCCAGTCCTACCTGGAGCAGTTCGCCACCCGGTTGGCCGAGACCGGCGAACACCAGCTGACGGTGTACGCCCCGCGCTGGAAGGGCGCCGAGGCCTACGACCAGGCGGCCGGCTTCCAGATCGAGCGCCATCCCACCACTTTGATGCTGCCCGAGCCGCGGGTGGACTCCCGGATGCGCGCCCTGATCAGGGCCAACGACATCGAAACCGTGTGGTTCGGCGCGGCCGCGCCGCTGGCGCTGCTGGCCGACCGGGCCCGCTCCGCCGGGGCGCAGCGGGTGCTGGCCAGCACCCACGGCCACGAGGTGGGCTGGTCGATGCTGCCGGTCGCCAGTTCGGCGCTGCGCCGCATCGGCGAGCACACCGACGTCGTCACCTTCGTCAGCCGCTACACCCGCGGCCGGTTCGCCGCCGCGTTCGGCCCGCGCGCGGTGATGGAACACCTGCCGCCCGGGGTGGACACCGACCGGTTCGCCCCGGACCCGGGCGCCCGCGCCGACCTGCGCGCCCGCTATCGGCTGGGGGAGCGGCCCACCGTGGTCTGCCTGTCCCGGCTGGTGCCCCGCAAGGGCCAGGACATGCTGATCCGGGCGTGGCCCGAGATTCGACGCCGGGTGGACGGGGCCGCGCTGGTCATCGTGGGCGGCGGCCCGTACGGCGATCACCTGCGCAAGCTGGCCGACGAACACGACGTCGCCGAGCACGTGGTGTTCACCGGCGGGGTGCCCGCCGCCGAACTCCCCGCGCATCACACCATCGCCGACGTGTTCGCCATGCCATGCCGCACCCGCGGCGCCGGACTGGACGTCGAAGGCCTGGGCATCGTGTTCCTGGAGGCCTCGGCGACCGGTGTGCCGGTGGTCGCCGGGGACTCCGGCGGCGCCCCGGAGACGGTGATCGACGGGCAGACCGGGACCGTGGTGCCCGGCCGCGACCTGGATCGGATCACCACCGCGGTGGCAGACCTGCTGGCTGACCCGGACACCGCGGCCGCCATGGGCGCGGCCGGCCGGGAATGGGTGTGCGCGCAGTGGCGGTGGGACCGGCTCACCGAGCGATTGGGGGAGCTGGCGCGGCTGCGCTGAGCCCCCTCAGCCGTGCCCGTACAGCGCGGCGATCTCCGCGGCGTAGCGCTCGGCCACCACCTTGCGCTTGAGCTTCAGGGTGGGGGTCAGCTCCCCGGTCTCGACGGTGAAGTCCACCGGCAGGATGGTGAACTTGCGGATCGACTCGGCGTGCGACACCGCCCGATTGGCGTGCGTGACGGCCTCATCGATCGCCGCGTTCAGGTCCGGGTCGTTCGCCAGGTCGGCGACGCTGGCGCCGGGATCCTTGCCATGGTGGGACTTCCAGCCGTCCCAGGCCTCCGGGTCGACGGTGATCAACGCCGCGATGAACGGCTCCGCGTCGCCGACGGCCATCGCCTGGCTGATCAGCGGGTGTGCGCGCAGCTGGTCCTCGAGCACCGCCGGCGCGACGTTTTTGCCGCCCGCGGTGACGATGATCTCCTTCTTGCGGCCGGTGATCCGCAGGAACCCGTCGGCGTCGACGTCGCCGAGGTCGCCGGTGTAGAACCAGCCGTCGTGCACGGCGTCGGCGGTTGCCTGCTCGTTCTGCCAGTAGCCGTGGAACACCACGCCGCCGCGGACCAGCACCTCGCCGTCGTCGGCGATGCGCAAGCTGTTGCCGCCCAACAGTTTTCCGACGGTGCCCACCCGCATGTCGCCGATCCGGTTCACCGTGATCGCGGCGGAGGTCTCGGTGAGGCCGTAGCCCTCGTAAATGGTCAGCCCGACGCCGCGGTAGAAGTGGCACAGCCGCGCGCCCAGCGGCGCCCCGCCGGACACCGAGGCGGTGCAGTCGCCCCCGAGCGCGGCCCGCAGCTTGTGGTAGACCAGCTTGTCGAACAGGGCGTGCTTGATCTTGAGCATCAGGCCCGGGCCGTTCGGGTCGTCCATCGCCTCGCTCCACGCGATCGCGGTCTCGGCGGCGATGTGGAAAATCTTGCCCTTGCCGTCGTTGGCGGCGTTCTGCTCGGCGGTGTTGTAGACCTTCTCGAACACCCGCGGCACCGACACCACGACGGTCGGCTTGAACACCGAGAACATCGGCACCAGATTCTTGATGTCGCTGGTGAACCCGACGGTGACCTTGTTGTGGAACGCGGCGATGGACAGCGCGCGGGCCAGCACGTGCGCCAGCGGCAGGAACACCAGCAGCTTCTGCCCGCGGTCCAGCAGCGTGGGCAGCGCGTCCTTGGCGCCGCGGGTCTCGTAGAGCAGGTTGGAGTGCGTCAGCTGGCAGCCCTTGGGCAGGCCGGTGGTGCCGGAGGTGTAGATCATGGTCGCCGGGTCGGTGGACCGCAGGGCGGCCACCCGCTTGTCGACCTCGCCCGGATCGATCTCTTCGCCGTCGGCGGTCAGCACGCTGAGGGCGTCGCCGCCGCCGTCGCGCAGGTTCAGCACGTCGCGCAGCGCCGGCAGGTCAGCGCGCAGGCCCTCGGCGATCTCCAGATGCTGATCGGTTTCGGCGATCAGCAGCACCGCGGCGGAATCCTGCAGCACCCAGCGAACCTGGTCGGCCGAGGAGGTCTCGTAGATCGGCACGGTGAGCCCGCCGACGCTCAGGATGGCGTAGTCCAGGATGGCCCACTCGTAGCGCGTGCCGGACAGGATCGCGACCCGGTCGCCGGGCGTCACGCCGCGGGCGATCAGACCGCGGGCCACGCCGCGGATCTGCGCGGCGGCCTCGGCCGCGCTGACATCCGTCCAGGCGCCGTTGACCAGGCGCTGGAAGATCGGGTAATTCGGGTCGGAACGTTCATGCTCATACACCGCGGAGACGATGTTGTCGGTGTCCTCGACGGTGAACGTCGCGGGAGCATTGAATTCACGCACAGGCCGGCTCGCTTTCGCAGTTGTGATCACGCCCAGCTTAAACACAGGAACCGCCGGCCTGGGACGACCCTCACACTCGCGGGGCCGGTGTGGTGTGTGAAGCTAAGACGGTGAACAGCTTCCAGGTGGCCGACGAGACCTTCGTCGCCGCCGACCCGGCGGCCGTCGGCGCCGCGGTTGGCGACCCGGCCCGGTGGCGGCGCTGGTGGCCGGATCTGCGCCTGAGGGTCATCGAGGACCGCGGCCCGGCCGGGGTCCGCTGGCAGGTCGCCGGACCGCTGACCGGGACCATGGAGATCTGGCTGGAGCCGATGCTCGACGGGGTGCTGCTGCACTACTTCCTGCACGCCGAGCCAACCGTCGCCGACCCCAAACTCGATCTCGCGCAAGCCAATCACCGCCGCCGGGTGGCCGGCAAACGGATGTCCTTCGAGGTGAAATCGGAGCTGGAACGCGGCCGCCCGGTGGGGGTGGCGCCGGCGGGCGCCTAACGTCGCGACGACGGGACGGGTACCGTTTCCCTCCAGGAATCCCCGGCTAAGACAGGTAGCGCGAACGTGGCGGACAAGACCACCCAGACCATCTATATCGACGCGGACCCCGGCACGGTGATGGACGTCATCGCCGATATCGAGTCCTACCCGGACTGGGTCAAGGAGTACCAGGAGACCGAGGTGCTGGAGTCCGACGACGCCGGCAACCCGAAGACCGCGCGCCTGGTGCTCGACGCCGCCGTGCTCAAGGACACCATGGTGCTGGAGTACGACTGGGCGCCCGACCGCTCGTCGGTGCGCTGGAAGCTGGTGTCCTCCTCGCTGCTGCGTTCCCTCGACGGCGCCTATCGCCTGGCGCCCAAGGGCGAGGGCACCGAGGTCACTTACGAGTTGGCCGTCGACCTGCTCATCCCGATGATCGGGCTGCTCAAGCGCAAGGCCGAGCGGCGGTTGACCGACACCGCGCTCAAGGACCTGAAGAAGCGGGCCGAAGCCTGAGCTCGGGAGCCACCCGGATCAGTCTGTTCGTCGGCAAGGGCGGTGTCGGCAAGTCCACCCTGGCCTGCGCGACGGCGGTGCGTGACGCCGAAGCCGGGTTCCGGGTGCTGATCGTCTCCACCGACCAGGCGCATTCGCTCGGCGATGTGCTCGGCGCGGACGTCCCGCCGACCGGCGGCCGCGAGCCGGTGCGCGTGCTCACCGAGCCGGAGGAAGGCTGCCTCGACGCGCTGGAACTCGACACCCTGGCGTTGCTGGAGGACGGCTGGCGCAAGATCGCCGGCGTTGTCGCGCAACGGTTTCCGGACTCCGACCTCGGCGGTGTGGCGCCCGAGGAACTGTCCGCGCTGCCCGGCGCGCAGGAGGTGCTGGGCCTGCACACCGTCGGGGAACTGGCCGACTCCGGCCGCTGGGACCACGTGGTGGTCGACTGCGCCTCCACCGCCGACGCGCTGCGGATGCTGAGCCTGCCGTCGACGTTCGGGCTGTACCTGGAGCGGGCCTGGCCGCGGCACCGCCGACTCTCCACCTCCTCCGGCGACGCGACCGGCGCGCTGGTCGACGCGCTGGAGCGGATGGCCGCCGGCCTGGACCGCCTCGGGGAGTTGCTGGCCGACGGAGATCGGGTGTCGGCGCATCTGGTGCTGACCGCCGAACAGGTGGTCGCCGCCGAGGCCGTGCGCACCCTCGGCGCGCTGTCGCTGGTGGGGGTGCGCGTCGAGGAGCTGATCGTCAACCAGGTGCTCACCACCGACGACGACTACGCCTACGACAACCTGCCGCGGCATCCGGCGTTCACCTGGTACGCCGAGCGGATCGCCGAACAGACCCGGGTGCTCGACGGGCTGTCGGAGTCCATCGGCGAGGTGGAGCTCATCCTGGTTCCGCACCGCAGCGGCGAGCCGATCGGCCCGACGGCGCTCGGCGCGCTGCTCGACAGCGCCCGCCGCCGGCGGGGCTGCCCGCCGCCGTCGCCGCTGCGGCCGGTGGTGGACCGCGAATCGGGATCCGGTCTGGAAGCGGTCTACCGAATGCGGCTAGAGTTGCCGAAAGTCGATCCGGGCGCGTTGACGTTGGGCCGGGCCGACGACGATCTGGTCATCGGTATCGGGGGATGGCGCCGCCGGGTGCGGCTGGCGTCGGTGCTCCGGCGGTGCGTCGTCGTCGACGCCGGGCTGCGCGGCTCGGAACTGACGGTGAGATTCCGACCGAATCCGGAGGTGTGGCCGAAATGACGGACAGCCACGCGGATCTCGGCGCGGACCTGAGCCAGCTCGCCAACCAGTTGCTGGACAAGCTGGAGCCCATCGTGACGACGGCGGCGTTGCTCACTGAGGGCGCCGAACCGAGCCCGTGCCAGGAGCAATGGTGCCCGGTGTGCGCGCTGGCGGCGCTGGTGCACGACCAGGACCACCCGCTGCTGCAGCTGATCGCCGAGCACAGCGTCACCCTGATGAGCGCGGTCCGGATGGCGGTGGCGCAGCGGTCCCCGAAGCCCGCCCCGCCGAGCCCGCCGCCGCCGGACAATCCGGCCGGTCCGCCGCCGCGGGAACCCGACCCCGAGCCGGCCGTCGAGCCCGCCCCCGAACCTGCCGCCGCGGAGGTTTCCGCGGCCGTTCGCTACCACCGCATTCCGGTGACCGTCCAGCCGTAGGGGCGGGTAAGGTTGTGCCCGTCGCGCCGATCGGCGCGGCGGGTTCGACGCGGGACGTCACCGGGGTGCGTCCACACGGGAGGGTCCATGTGGTACTGGCTGTTCAAGTTCATCTTCATGGGCCCGCTGCTCACCTTGCTGGGTCGCCCCAAGGTTGAGGGACTCGAGCACATCCCGGCCGACGGCCCGGCCATTCTGGCCAGCAATCACCTGGCCGTCGCCGACAGTTTCTACCTGCCGCTGGTGGTTCACCGGCGGATCACCTTCCTGGCCAAGCAGGAGTACTTCACCGGGACCGGCCTGAAGGGCCGGGCGATCGCCTGGTTCTACACCGTGGCCGGCCAGGTGCCGATCGACCGTTCCGACGCCGACGCCGCCCAGGCCGCGCTCGACACCGCCGAACGGATCCTGGGCGCCGGCAAGCTGCTCGGCATGTACCCGGAGGGCACCCGCTCCCCGGACGGGCGGCTCTACAAGGGCAAGACCGGTCTGGCCCGGCTGGCGCTGGAATCCGGGGTCCCGGTGATCCCGGTCGCCATGATCGGCACCGACACCGTGAATCCGCCCGGATCGAAGATGTGGAAGTTCGGCCGGGTGACGGTGCGGTTCGGCAAGCCGATGGACTTCTCCCGGTTCGACGGCCTGGCCGGCAACCGTTTCATCGAGCGCGCCGTCATCGACGAGGTGATGTACGAGCTGATGGAGCTGTCCGGCCAGGAGTACGTCGACATCTACGCCGCGTCGCTCAAAGAGGGCGCAACGCCGCTGCCCCAGAGCCAGAATCCGTCGTCGTCCCGGCTTCCGGATTCTGCGGCCGGCTGAGCCGCGCGCCGCAGACGAACCCGACGGTCGCGATGACCGCCAACGCCCACCACAGGTAGGACGTGCCGACCAGTTGCCGCCACCAGGCGGCCTGGGCCTCGTGGTGCTCGGGCATCAGCAGGATCGGGTAGCTGGTCATCAGGATCAGTCCGACGCCGGTCAGCACCCCGAGAGCGGTCGAGGACCAGCGCCGGGCCAGCACCGCCGTGGTGATCAGGGTGGGCAGCGCCCAGACCCAGTGATGCGACCAGGACACCGGCGACACCGCGAGGCCGAACAGCGCCACGCAGATCAGCGTCAGCAGCGGCTGCCCGGCGGCCACCGCGCGCCGGCCCGCCCACACCGTCAGCGCCAGCACCAGCAGGCAGCACAGCGCCCACACCATGAACCGCGCGTCGTCGCCCAGGCCCAGCCGGGCCAGCGCCGCCGAGATGTTCTGGTTGGTGTTCAGGGTGGGGGTGCCGATCCGGCCGGTGTCGTGAATGGTCGATGTCCAGTACTGGATCGAGTCGCGCCAGGCCAGCGCGAACCCGACGGCGGTGGCCGCCAGGAACGATCCCAGCGCGACGGCGGCGGCCCGCAGGTCGCGACGCAGCACGAAGTACAGCAGGAACACCGCCGGGGTGAGCTTCACCGCGATCGCGATGCCGATCAGCAGCCCGCGCGGCCAGCGGGTGCGCCGTTGCGCGCAGTCGGCGAGCACCAGCGTCATCAGCACCACGTTGATCTGGCCGAAGTCGAAGTTGGCGTGCAGCGGCTCCAGCAGCACCGCGGCCGGCGCGCTGATCGCCGCCGCCAGCCACCAGCGCTGCGCCGCGCCCGCGCCGACCTCGAGGCTGGTCAGCACGATCTTGGTGGACAGCACCAGCAGCGCCAGGGTGAGCACGGTGATCGCGATGCCCGCGGCCGGCAGCGGCAGCCAGGCGAACGGCGCGAACACCACGGCGGCCAGCGGGGGATAGGTGAACGGCAGGTCGATGCCGGCCTGGGTGTGGAACTCGGTGGTGTCGGCGTAGAGCGGGGTGCCGTCGAGCCAGGCCCGCCCGCCCATCCGGTACACGTCGATGTCGATGCGGTAATCGGTGTGGGCGAGCAGCCAGACCGCCGCGGCGAGCAACGCCAGCACCGTCACGACCTGGAAAATCACCCGGCGCGTCGGCCGGGTGGGGGTGTGCATGCCCGTCTCGGGCGCCGTGGAGCTCATATCCACACCAGCGTATCCGCGCCGACGAGATGGGCGTAAGTTCGTGCGGTGGAACTGCGCATGATCTCCCCGGATCGGGTTCCGCTGCTGTTCTGTCTGATCGCGTTCATCCTGACGTTCTTCGTCACCAGGACCATCGTTCGCTACATCAGGGCACACGCCGGAAAGACCGGGCCACGGCGCTGGTGGCAGCCCCGCAACCTGTCCGTCGGCGGCTTTCACCTGCACCACGTGGTGTTCGGGGTGATCCTGGTGCTGATTTCGGGGATGACGATGGTCACCCTCGCGGTCAGCGGGACGGTGACGGAGTTCACCATCGCGGCGGTGTTCTTCGGGATCGGCGCGGCGCTGGTGCTCGATGAGTTCGCGCTGATTCTGCACCTGCAGGACGTGTACTGGAGCGCCGACGGCCGCACGTCGGTGGACGCGGTGTTCGTCGCGATCGCGGTGGCCGGGCTGCTGGTGCTGGGCTTCAACCCGCTGTCGTTCTTCGACATCGACATCTGGCGGGCGGACAGCTCGCCGGCGGTGCGCGCGGCGGTGATCGGTTGGGCGGTGCTGAGCCTCGTGCTGGCGGTGGTGGTGCTGCTCAAGGGCAAACTGTGGACGGGCCTGGTCGGGATGGGTTTCCTGCCGCTGTTGGTGGTGGGGACGCTGCGGCTGTCTCGCCCGCACGCTCCGTGGGCCCGCTGGCGCTACACCGACCGGCCGGCGAAGATGCGCCGCGCGCTGGCCCGGGAGCGCCGCATCCGCCGCCCGATCGCCGCGGCCAACCTGTGGCTGCAGAGCGTGGTCGCGGGCATGCCGCGGGTGCCCGAGGACGACGCGGTGGAAGCCGAACTGGACCGCACCGTGCGCGCCGCGCCGGCGCCTTCCACCGTAGGGTTGGGGCCGTGCGCTACTTCTACGACACCGAGTTCATCGACGACGGGCGCACCATCGAGCTGATCTCCATCGGCGTGGCCGCCGAGGACGGCCGGGAGTACTACGCGGTGTCCACCGAATTCAACCCCGACGACGCCGGGACCTGGGTGCGGGCCAACGTGCTGCCGAAATTGCCGTCCCCTGCCTCCAAGCTGTGGCGGTCCCGACGGCAGATCCGGGAGGACCTGGAGGAATTCTTCGGCCTCGGCAGCCCCGAACCGGTGGAGCTATGGGCCTGGGTCGGGGCCTACGACCACGTGGTGCTGGCCCAGTTGTGGGGACCGATGACCGGGTTGCCGCGCGGAATCCCGCGGTTCACCCGGGAACTCAAGCAACTGTGGGAGGAGCGCGGGCGCCCCGAACTACCCGCCCTGCCGGATGACAACCACGACGCCCTGGTTGACGCCCGGCATAACTTGGCGAAATTCCAGGCGATCAGCCGGTTCTAGTCACGTCGGCGACATCGCCGCGGAGTTCAGGGGTTCCCGAGCGGGTGGGTGCCGTCAGTGACCCCGGGACGTCACTGGCCGGCGCGCCAGTGACTGGAGGCCGGGCCTTGAGTTCGCGCTAGTGACGTCAGGACGACCTTGGCTCGCGCCAGTGACTGGAGGCAGATTTCCGGCCCTCAGATCGGTCCCAGGTCACTGGCGATGAGTCAGGCCGTTCTGAGGTCACCGGCGATGAGTCAGGGCGTCCTGACGTCACTCGCGCGGGCGATCTACCGGGCCTAACCGGTTTCCCGACCCCGATCCTCGACCGCGGCAAGCAGGTCTTCGCGCGCCCGGGCCACCCGCGAACGGATGGTGCCGAGTGGGCAGCCCACCACCTGCGCGGCCTCGGCGTAGGACAACCCCAGCACCTGGGTGAGGATCAGCGCGTCGCGCCGGTCCGGGTCCAGCCCGTCGAGCAGCAGCCGCGTCTCGACGAACTCCTCGAACCCGACGCCGGGAATCCGGCGGTCCAGCACCCGGTCCAGATCCACGGTGTAGGCCGCCCGTGGGCGGGCCTGGTTGTGCCGGATCTGGTCGACCACCACCCGTCGGGCGATGGACAGCAGCCAGGTGCGCGCCGAAGAGCGGCCGGTGAACCGGGGCAGCGAGCGAATCGCCCGCAGGAAGGTCTCCTGGGTCAGGTCGTCGGCGGTGCCGGGATCGCCCAGATAGGCCACCGAGCGCCACACATCGGCCTGGGTGGCCTTGATGAACTGCTCCAACGCGCCTGGATCGCCGCGCCCGGCGGCAAGCGCGAGCCAGGTCACCTGGTCGATGTCGCCGCGGGAGTCCACGCGGGAGATGCTAACCGGCGCGGCACCCGCCGGGAACTCCCGGCCCACCCGGCGCGACAATGAATAGGTGAGCTCTTCTGTGCCGGTGACCGCCGCGGCCGTCGACGACGTCGACGCCGTGCCGCGTCGGGTCCGCCTCGACGTCGGCGGCATGACCTGCGGCGCGTGCGCGGCCCGGGTGGAGAACAAGCTCAACAAGGCGCCCGGCGTGCGCGCCTCGGTGAACTATGCGACCGGGGTGGCCAGCATCGAGGCCGAACCCGGCGTCGACGATGACGCGTTGTGCGCGGTGGTGACCAAGGCCGGCTATTCGGCCGCCCCGCATGTGGACGGCGCGGGCCCCGGCCGGGACGCCGACTCCGACAACGCCCGCGACCTGATGCGCCGGCTGGCGCTGGCCGCGGTGCTGTTCGTGCCGCTGGCGGACCTGTCGGTGATGTTCGCGGTGGTGCCCAGCACCCGGTTCGCGCACTGGCAGTGGGTGCTGCTGGCGCTGGCCCTGCCGATCGTCACCTGGGCGGCCTGGCCGCTGCACCGCGTCGCACTGCGCAACGCCCGGCACGGAACCGCGTCCATGGAGACGCTGATCTCGGTCGGCGTCACGTCGGCCACGCTGTGGTCGCTGTACACCATGTTCGGCCCGGCCGGCCGGGACACCGCCCGTCCCGACGGCGTGTGGGCGGCGCTGACCAGCAGCGACTCCATCTACCTGGAGGTGGCCGCCGGCGTCACGGTGTTCGTGCTGGCCGGACGATACTTCGAGGCCCGCGCCCGATCCAAGGCCGGCAGCGCGCTGCGGGCGCTGGCCGCGCTGAGCGCCAAGAACGCCGCCGTGCTGATGCCCGACGGCTCCGAGCTGGTCATCCCCGCCGAGGAACTCAAGGAGCAGCAGACGTTCGTGGTCCGGCCCGGCCAGACCATCGCCGCCGACGGCCTGGTCACCGGCGGCGGGGCCGCGGTCGACATGAGCGCGATGACCGGCGAGGCCACCCCGGTCCGGGTCGAGGCCGGCGGTTCGGTGATCGGCGGCACCGTGGTGCTCGACGGCCGGCTGGTCGTCGAGGCCGCCGCCGTCGGCGCCGACACCCAGTTCGCGGGCATGGTGCGCCTGGTCGAGGAGGCCCAGGCGCAGAAGGCCGACGCGCAACGCCTCGCCGACCGGATCGCCGCGGTTTTCGTGCCGGTGGTGTTCGTCATCGCCGCACTCACGCTGACCGGGTGGCTGCTGGCCGGCGCGGCCCCGGACAAGGCGTTCGGCGCGGCGCTGGCCGTGCTCGTCATCGCCTGCCCATGCGCGCTGGGCCTGGCCACCCCGACCGCGATGATGGTCGCCTCCGGCCGCGGCGCGCAGCTGGGCATCTTCCTCAAGGGCTACCGGGCGCTGGAGGCGATCCGCGCGGTGGACACCGTGGTGTTCGACAAGACCGGCACCCTGACCGTCGGCCGGCCCACCGTCACCGACGTCACCGCCGCCGACGGTTGGGACGCCGACGAGGTGCTGGCGCTGGCTGCCGCGGTTGAGGCCGGCAGCGAGCACGCGGTCGCGCACGCCATCACCTCCGCGTGCGACGTGGAACCGGCGCCGGTCACCGACTTCATCGCCGCCGCCGGCCGCGGGGTGTCCGGCCAGGTGGGCGCCCGTCGCGTCGAGGTGGGCCGGCCCGGCTGGGTCAGCCGCGACCGGGTGGCGCCCGCGCGGCTCA
Organism: Mycolicibacterium brumae; assembly: GCF_025215495.1. Classification (NCBI taxonomy): domain Bacteria; kingdom Bacillati; phylum Actinomycetota; class Actinomycetes; order Mycobacteriales; family Mycobacteriaceae; genus Mycobacterium; species Mycolicibacterium brumae. The sequence continues at coordinate 1,471,940 of NZ_CP104302.1, forward strand.
CCGACGCCCGGCGGTGCGCCGAAAACCGCGGCGAGACGATAGTTTTCGTGTCCGTCGACGGGGAGGCGGCCGCGGCGATCTCGGTCGCCGACGCGGTCAAGGACTCCGCGGCCGAGGCGGTGGCGGCGCTGCACGCCCGCGGCCTGCGCACCGTGCTGCTGACCGGCGACAACGCCGCCTCGGCCGGCGCAGTGGCCGCCCAGGTCGGCATCGACGAGGCGATCGCCGAGGTCCTGCCGGAGGGCAAGGTCGACGTCATCGAGCAACTGCGCGCCGCCGGCCGCTCGGTCGCCATGGTCGGCGACGGCATCAATGACGGCCCGGCGCTGGCCGCAGCCGATCTGGGGCTGGCCATCGGGCGCGGCGCCGACGTGGCGATCGGCGCGGCCGACGTCATCCTGGTCCGCGACAACCTCGACGTGGTGCCCCAGGCGCTGGACCTGGCCCGGGCCACCATGCGCACCATCCGGGTGAACCTGGGCTGGGCGTTCGGCTACAACGTGGCGGCGATCCCGCTGGCTGCGGCCGGGATGCTGAACCCGCTGATCGCCGGCGGCGCGATGGCGTTCTCGTCGTTCTTCGTGGTTTCCAACAGCCTGCGTTTGCGCAAGTTCGGCGCTAGCTGACGGCCGTCACGACCGCTCGCAGGCCGTGCGCCGGCCGCAGCGCGGCGTAACCGCGGGCGCTGATCCGCTGAGCGGGCAGCGCCAGCGAGGTCCGCGCCACCAGTCGGGCCAGCATCGCCGTGAGTTCGGTCGTCGCGAACCCCGCTCCGACGCACCGGTGCGAGCCGCCCCCGAACGGCAGGAATTCGTGCGGCGCGGGTTTGGCGTATAGCGGCGACCCGGGGTCCCAGCGCTGCGGCAGGAATCGCAGCGGCTCCGGCCACACCTCCGCCAGCCGGTGGGTCACATACGGGCTGAAGATCACGGTTCGGCCGGCGGGGATGCGTCGGCCGTCGAACTCCAGATCGTCGATGACCTTGCGGGCCGAGACCACCGCGGGTGGGCACAGTCGCAGAGTCTCTAGAACGACGCCGTTCAGGTAGGTCAGCTCGGCCAGGTCCGCGGCCGTCGGCGTCCGGTCGCCCAGCGCGTCGTGCACCTCGGCGCGCGCGGACTCCCAGGCGTCGGGGACGGCCAGCAGGGCGTAGACCGCCCAGCCCATCGCTGCGCTGGTGGTTTCGTACCCGGCGGCGATCAGCGAGACCACTTGATCGCGCACCTCATCGACGGACAGCGCAGCGCCGTCGGGCCCGCGTGCGGCGACCAGCCGGGCCAGCAAGTGGTTCTCGGCGGGGTCCACCGCTGCGATCTCGGCGTAGACGATCTCGTCGACCCGGCCGCGCGCGGCCATCGCGCGACGCCAGGCCGGCGTGCCGAGTCGGCGCTGCCAGGCCGACCGCTGCGGGAGCTGGTCGGTGAGGTCGATCAGCGGCTGCAGCGCCTCGCCAAGAATGTCGGCGTGCCGGGCCATTCGGGGGCCGAACAATGATTCGATGGCGCTGCGCCGGATCGCCGCGCGGAACTGCCCGTACGCGTCGACGGTTTCGCCGGGGCGCCAGCGGTCGATGACGGCGTCGGCGTTGGCGACCATGGTGGGGGTGTAGTGGCGGACCTGCCGAGGCCGCAGGCCCGGCTGAACCAGGGCGCGGCGACGGCTGTGGTCGGCGCCGTCGCTGACGATCAGCGCGGTCGGCCCGTCGACGGGGACCAGCGCCTGGAACGCCTCCCGCCAACTGAAGTGGTCCGAGTTGGCGAAGATGAACCGGTTCGCCTGGAGTCCAAGCAGATAGCTGTAGCCGTGTTGCCCGAGCCCCGCGTCGACGACGGCGCCCCGCCGCCGAAGCAGCCCCGCCAGCAGTTCCCCGGGGGCGTAGCGCACCGGCCAGCGCGCGTCCGTCGTGAGCGTGGCCGGCATAGCGTCAGTTCCGGTGTTTGGCCAGCTCGGCCAGCATCGCGTTGTAGGCGTCCAGGTCGTCGTCGCCGGAGTAGCCGGCGTCGGCGTGCCGGTCCGCGCGCCGCGCCGCGCGGCGGTCGGATCGGGCCCACTGCACGACGAGGGCGATCACCACGATCAGGATCGGCAGCTCGGAGGACCCCCAGGTGATGGATCCGCCGAGGTGCTGGTCGTCGATCAGGCTGTGCATCCACGGCAGGTCGAGCATGCGGTAGAAGTCGCCGCCGATGATCGAGGTCATGGTCATCAGCGCGATGCCGAAGAACGCGTGGAACGGCATCACCGCGAACAGCACAGCCAGCCGGCCCAGGAACGGCAGCCGGCGCGGGCCTGGGTCGATGCCGATGATCACCCAGAAGAACAGGTAGCCCGACATCAGGAAGTGCGTCGTCATCAGCTCGTGGCCCCAGTGGTAGCGCACCAGGGTGTCGAACAGCGGGGTGAAGTACACGATGTAGAGCGTCGAGACGAACATCAGGAACGCCGTCGCCGGGTGCGCGAAGAAGCCGGTGAACTTCGAATGCACCAGGGCGAGCACCCATTCCCGCGGGCCGGGGGTGGCGTCGTGGTCGGCCGGGCGCAGGGCGCGCAGCGCCAGCGTGACCGGCCCGCCGAGAACCAGCAGGATCGGCACGAACATATTGATCAGCATGTGTTCGGCCATGTGCACGCTGAACATCGCCGACCCGTAGGTCCGCATGCCGGAGCTGGTGCCGATCAGCAGCGCCAGGCAGCCGATCAGCCAGGACAGCAGCCGGCCGGTGGACCAGTCGTCGCCGCGGCGGCGCAGCCGCAGGTAGCCGGCGATGTACAGCGCCGCCGCGACCAGCGCCACGGCCCCGAAGAACGAGTCGAACCGCCAGTCGGTGACGAGACGCCAGAGGTTCGGCGGGTCCGGTAGCTCGTAGCCGAGGAACACGTCCCAGATGGTGTAGTCGTGGTTGAGCAGTCGGGGCGCGGCTTGGATCGCCATCGCCGACACCGCCGCCACCGCCGCGGTGATCGCCCAACTTGTGCCGGTCAGGTACCCGCCGGTGAGCGCGCCGCGCCGCCAGGCGAGGGCGTCGGCGGCGGTGACCGCGGTCAGCAGCACCGCGGCCAGCGCCAGCCACCGGCCGTAGTCGGTGCGCAGCAGGTCGGCCGGACCGTCGAGCAGCAGCAGCGCGAGCATCGCGCCGTAGGCCAGCGCGATCGCGCCGCCGCAGGTCAGGACCACGCTGATCCGGCGGGACAGCTCGGGGCCGGGGCGGCAGATGGCGGCGGTGACCCGCAACCCCGCGGTGATCGCGAGCATGGTCGCGAAGACGATGGCCGCGGAGCCGGCGTAGTCGTGGTCGGGGCCCTGGCCGGCGTTGCCCGTGACCGGCGGCGCGACCACAGCGATCGACGCGGGGATCAGCAGCACCGCGTGGGGAACCCAGCGCACCGTCAACCGCAGCGTGGCCGCGATCGCCGCCGCGCAGACGGCCACCACGATCCAGGCCCGGGCCATCTCGGAGACCGCCAGCGCGTCGGGCAGCCGGCCCTGGGCCAGCAGGGCGAAGCCGCTGGCCCCGGTGGTCATCCCGGCCTGAACGGGGATCATCAGCAGCGCGGCGACCAGCCACACCGCCGCGGTGACCTCGGCGAGCCGGTGCGCCCGGAACGACGGCGGATCGATCACGTGCGCGTCGTCGGGGCGCGCGGTGATCACCACATACAGCAGGGCCCCGAGGGTGACCGCGCCGGCCAGCGTCGCGGTGAAATAGCCCACCGGCCCGGCGATCTCGGTCAGCGGGCCCGGATCGGTCACCCGCGCCTGGGCGAACCGGCGGGCGCCGCTGACCGCGCCGTAGCCGGCCAGCACGACGGCCGCGACCAGGTATCCGGCCAGCAGCGGCCACCAGCGACGGGTCATTCCTGGGATTTTACGTTCGCCCGCCGACGGCATCGGCGCCCCGCCGGGAACCGCGGGGGCGCGACGGCCGACCATAGCTCTGTGCGTATGACTCTTCGGGGCGCCGCCTCATGATCGCCGACCCGCTGCTGCGCTGGGCGGTGACCGCGCTGTTCGTCGCGGCCGCCGTCATTTGCCTCACCGCGATGGCCTCCGGGCGGGTGTCCGGGCCGCACTGGGTGAGCGAGGTGCTGCACCTGGCGATGTCGGTCGCGATGGCGGTGATGGCCTGGCCGTGGGGGATGGGCGTGCCGAACGCGCCGGCCATGGTCGTCTTCGCCGCCGGCGCGCTGTGGTTCCTGGTGCGCGCGATCACCGGGCGGATGTGCGGCGGCCCGATCGCCTGGTACCACGCCGCGATGATGGCGGCGATGGCGTGGATGTACGCCGTGATGGGAAAGCTGATCCCCGGCCAGGGCGGCGACTCCGGACAGGACGGCCACGGGGGTCACGCGGGGCATGGCGCGCACGGCGGTCACGACGGGCACGGCGGTTCCGCCGCCGCCGATCCCGGCTGGATCACCGGGGTCAACGGGTTTTGGACGGTGTTCTTCGCCGTCGCGGCCGTCGTGCTGGCCTACCGCTACTTCGCCGGCCGCCGCACCCACAGCCGGGTGCCGGAGGAACTCAGCGTCGACGACGCCGGAGTGCTCGGCCAAGCCATGATGGCCGCCGGCATGGCGATCATGTTCGGCGTGATGCTCTAAGCCGGACTAGAACTGTGTTGCAGTTATATGAGAACTGCAGTACAGTTGTTCGAGTGGAGATCCGGGTCAGGTCGTCTGCCCGTCAACACGGAATCACCGACGCCGAGATTCGGTGCGTGATCGAGTTCCCGACGTTGGTGGTGCCGACCCGTTCTCGGTCGTTCCTGGAGGCTCGGCCGAATCTCTACCTCGGACGCCGCAAAGACCCAACGTTGCTAGGGAAGCCAATTAGGAGGACACCATGACGGGCCGCACCGACGACGACTACGCCGCAATGGCGGCGGATTTCGAAGCGGGCGATTTTGAGATTGTTGGTCCAGCCTCGGTGGGACCCGGAGCCTTCGTAAAGCTGAAAGAAGGGCGGCCGGCCGGTCGCCGTGAGGCTGGCGGCAGTACCCCGACCATGTCGGTGCGTTTCCCGAGTGACCTGCGGGAAGGAATCGCCCAGCGGGCCGCGGCCGAGTCGATCAAGCCCGCCGAACTGGTACGCCGGGCCGTCGCCGAGTACCTGATGCGGCATCCCGCGTAGTTGTGCGCTTTCTAGCGCCCGGAATTGGTGGCCGAAAGGCCGTAGAACCGGTCGAAGAACGCGTTGAGTTTCTCGATGACGCGCTGCTTCTTCTCGCCGTGACCACCGGCGGCTGCGAAGCGGGACACCGGTGGTCGCACGGTGGTGATTTCGGTGCCGGTGGTGCGCAGGGTGCCGTCGCGGAACGCGATATCGATGACGCGCCGAGTGTCAGCGGGCCGCAGGTTCTCCTCGGCGATGATCTTCGCCAGCTCCGCTTCGCGTTTGGAGGCGATGAACGCCTCCCACTCTTCGTCGACGGCGCCGTCGACGGAGACCGAGTCCACGAACGCCTCAACGAGGTCTTTCTTGTTGCGCAGCGTCGGGCTGGCGTCGATGGCCCGAGTGATCTCGGCGCGAACTTCCTTGTCGTCGCCGTCACCGAACTGTTCACGGTGCTTTGCGACGAGCATGAGGATGTAGTCGACGTTGATCTCGACCTGTTTGATGAGCTCGATCTCGAAGACGACGTCGTCGTTGATGAGCTCCTTCTCCGCATCGCTGTCCCTGCGGAACTCCGCGTACAGGTCCAGGTACACACTGCGGTAGTCCTGGGCCTGGCGCTCGGTGAGCATCTCGCTGCCGGCGAAGTCGTTGAACGAGGTGAGGATGTTCTCCAGGCGCAGGATGGCGCCGAACAGCCCGAGGCCTAGATCAGGCCGTGAGCCCGCAGATTCTTGTCGACAAACAGGGTGTTGAGGGTGGTGGCGTCGAAGCCGGTCAGGAACATCGCGCGCACGCCCTCCCAGCACTGCTCCGGTGCTGTGGACAGAGGATAGTAGGAAGAGTCGGTGTAGCTGGGTGACGCGGAGTTTGGATTGACCCGATCGAATAGGCGTCTCTCCACGATCCGAATCTAATCGTCACCCCAGTGCTGGTCCTGTCTTCTGCACTCGCGCCCGAGGCCAACGGAAGTCACGTGGACTCGGTCATTCCCAGGCCTTGCGCATCAGCTGGGCGTCGTCGAGTCCGGCGGCCCCCTGTCCGAACCGCTCAAGGTCAGTGTGGGTGACCGTGACTCGCGCAACCAGGGAGTCCTGGGGTCGATCTGCGACGGATGCACTCGCCTCGCGACACGCCCACCTCGGCGGCGCGCGCGTCGATGCCGGCCAGCACGTCGTCGGGCACGTTGTGGATCACGATGTAGCCCATGCATTGATCATGACATCCGCGACCACCACATTTCGCGCCTCAACCCGCCTCGCGCAGCCGCCGGGGCGTGGCGGCCGACTCCGGCAGCACCACATCGGCCAGCACCGAGCCCGAAGGGCGATCAGCCCGCGACGCCCGCCATACCAGCGCCGCCAGCACCGCGCCGACGAGCACCGGCAGGTGCGACAAAGCCCGCGCCACCCCGACATCCCCGGCCAGCGCGTCGGCGACCACATAGCCGCTTAGAAGCAGCGTGAAGAACCCCAGCACGGCGGCGACGCCGGCGGCGAACACGGGCCGCCAGGCGGCCAGCAGCATCGCCGCGCCCACCGCCGCGGACCAGGCCGTCGATTCGTTGAGCAGATGCCCGCCGCCGTGCCCCAGCCCCAGATCACCGGAGACACCCTGCAGTGCGGCCAATCCGAGCTGGACACCGCCGACCACACCCAGCGCCACCCGAAGGACCGGCACGCGCCGGATGACAGGCGCGGCGCCGGGGGAGACCGCCGACACCGCGGGCGCGTCAATCCCCGCCAGCGCCCGCAACGCCGACGCCTGCTCCGCGGCCCGGGCATGCCAGCCCCGGCAGTCGGGGCAGTCGGCGAGGTGCTCGTCGACCCGGGCGGCGGGCACGGGTTCACGCTCGCCGTCGATGCGGGCCGACAGCGCCTCGCGGGCGACGTCGCAGTTCACCTCTTAATAGTCGCGCAGCGGCCCGGCTTTTCTCCCGAGACCCCACTCCCGGACACCCCCGCCGTGGAAAAATCGCTGTTGGCCGCCGGTTACCATGGACGGGTGAACTGGACCGTTGACGTGCCCATCGAACAGCTGCCTGACCTGCCGCCGCTGCCCGAAGACCTGCGCACGCGCCTGGACGACGCGCTGTCGCGCCCGGCGGTTCAGCAGCCCAGCTGGGACGCGGATCAGGCCAAGGCCATGCGCACGGTGCTGGAAAGCGTCCCGCCGATCACGGTGCCCACCGAGGTCGAGCGGCTCAACAGCCAGCTCGCCCAGGTGTGCCGCGGTGAGGCGTTTCTGCTGCAGGGCGGGGATTGCGCCGAGACCTTCGCCGACAACACCGAGCCGCACATCCGCGCCAATATCCGCACCCTGCTCCAGATGGCCGTGGTGCTGACCTACGGCGCCAGCATGCCGGTGGTGAAGGTGGCCCGCATCGCCGGCCAGTACGCCAAACCGCGCTCGTCCGACATCGACTCCCTCGGCCTGCGGTCCTACCGCGGCGACATGATCAACGGGTTCGCCCCCGACGCCGCGGTCCGCGAGCACGACGCGTCCCGGCTGGTGCGCGCCTACGCCAACGCCAGCGCCGCGATGAACCTGGTCCGGGCGCTGACCGCGTCGGGCCTGGCCTCGCTGCACCTGGTGCACGACTGGAACCGCGAATTCGTCCGCACCTCGCCGGCCGGGGCCCGCTACGAGGCCCTGGCGGGGGAGATCGACCGCGCGCTGCGCTTCATGAGCGCCTGCGGCGTCAACGACCGCAACCTGGAGTCGGCCGACCTGTACGCCAGCCACGAGGCGTTGGTGCTCGACTACGAGCGGGCCATGCTGCGACTGGCCGACGACTCCGACGAGGCCGGCGGCAACTTCAAGCTCTACGACCTGTCCGCGCACTACCTGTGGATCGGGGAGCGCACCCGTCAGCTCGACGGCGCCCACATCGCGTTCGCCGAGGTGATCGCCAACCCGATCGGGGTGAAGATCGGCCCGAGCACCAGCCCCGAGCTGGCCGTCGAGTACGCCGAGCGGCTCAACCCGAACAATGTGCCGGGCCGGCTGACCTTCGTGTCCCGGATGGGCAACAACAAGGTGCGCGACGTGCTGCCGGCCATCATCGAGAAGGTGCAGGCCTCCGGACACCAGGTGATCTGGCAGTCCGATCCGATGCACGGCAACACCCACGAATCCTCCACCGGTTACAAGACCCGGCACTTTGACCGGATCGTCGACGAGGTGCAGGGCTTTTTCGAGGTGCACCATGCCCTGGGCACCCACCCGGGCGGCATCCACGTCGAGATCACCGGCGAGAACGTCACCGAATGCCTGGGCGGCGCCCAGGACATCGGCGACCACGATCTCGCCGGCCGCTACGAAACCGCGTGCGATCCGCGGCTCAACACCCAGCAGAGCCTCGAGTTGGCGTTCCTGGTCGCCGAGATGCTGCGCGGCTAGGAGCGAAGCGACCAGCGCAGCAGCCTCGGCGTAACGGCGGCGCCGAGATGCTGCGCGGCTAGAACAACCCCGGCAGGTGGGCGCCCAGCGTCCACCCGCCGAGCGCCGCGCCCGCGGTGAGCAGCCCCACCACCAGCACGGCCACCAGTAGGTTGCGGCGCTGCCGGTGCCGGTCCCAGACGAACGCGGACATCTCCACGCCGGCGAATTGTGCTGGCGGGTAATCGGATTCGGCGTCCCGCTGATCAGCGTCGAAGCCGAAGCCGTCCTCGGCGATTGCGGTGGCCTCCACCGCCCGGGGATGCCGGACGGTCTCGTGCTCGTCGGGGTCGCGCGGCAGCGCGCGGGTCGGGTTGCGGACCGGCGCCGGCGCAGCAGGGGGCGACAGGCGCGGAGGCGCGGCGACGGTCCCCCGGTCCGGGCGCGACGGCGTCGGCACCCGGAACGCCGGCAACGCCAGCTCGGTGGCGATGGCGTCCAGATCGGCGGCCATCGCGGCCGCGTCGGGATAACGCTGGTCGCGGTCCCGCCGGGTCGCCCGGGCGACGAACTCGTCGAACTGGGCCGGCACCCCGGCGATCGCCGCGCTGGGCGGCGCGACGTCGGCGTCGACCCGCCGGTAGGCCACCGCCAGCGCGCTGTCGCCGTCGAACGGGGTCGCCCCGGTGAGCAGCTCGTAGGTCAGCACACCCAGGGCGTACACGTCGCTGCGGGCGTCGGCGTCGCCGGTGGTCACCTGCTCCGGCGAGAGGTAGGCGGCGGTGCCCAGAATGACGCTGGTGGAGGTGATCCCGGCCTGCGCCAGCGCCCGGACCAGACCGAAGTCGGCGAGTTTGACGTCCCCGTCGGCGGAGATCAGCACGTTCTCCGGTTTGATGTCGCGGTGGATCAAGCCGGCCCGGTGCGCGACCGCCAGCCCGGCCAGCACCGGGCGCAGCACCGCGGCGGCGGCGTGCGGCGGCATCGGCCCGCGCTCACGCAGCAGGTCCCGCAGGGTGCCGCCCTCGACCAGTTCCATCACCAGAAACGGCCGGCGCAGGTCCACGCCCTGGTCGTAGACGGCGACCAGGCTGGGGTGCGACATCCGGGCGACGGCCTTGGCCTCCAGCTCGAACCGGTCCAGGAACTGCTGGTCGCCGGCGTAGCGGGAGTCCATCACCTTGATCGCGACCGGCCGGTCCAGCCGCAGGTCCACCCCGCGGTACACCGTCGACATGCCGCCGGAGGCGATCTCGTCGTGCACCTGGTAGCGACCTTCCAGGGTCGCGCCGATGAGCTCGTCTGCCGCCACGCGCCCATGGTAGAGGCGCCGCCTCCTAGACTGACGCAGGTGAGTTCCATTCCCGCCGGCCAGGACGTCCTCGATCCCGACGAGCCGGTCTACAACCTGCCCGAGGTCGCCGAACTGCTCCGGATCCCGGTCACCAAGGTGCACCAGCAGCTCAAGGACCGCCACCTGGTCGCGGTGCGCCGGAACAAGGTCGTCGTGATCCCGCAGGCGTTCTTCACCCCGGCCGGCCATGTGGTCCGGCAGTTGCCCGGGTTGCTGTCGCTGCTGCATGACGGCGGCTATGACGACACCGAGATCCTGCGTTGGTTGTTCACCCCCGACGAGTCGTTGACGATCACCGTCGACGGCTCCCGCGAGCAGACCGGGAACGCGCGGCCGGTGGACGCGCTGCACTCGCATCAGGCCCGCGAAGTGATGCGCCGGGCGCAGGCCCGGACCTTCTAGCCGACCGACGAGCCGGACCCGCCGGCCGGCGCGTCCTGCGGCGCGCGGGCCAGGTACCGCCAGGCCGCCACCGCGCAGACGGTGGCCAGCAGTACGTGCACCACCGAATACATGCCGTGGCTGCCGTCGGGTTTGAAGATCACCATGATCCAGGTGGAGAACCCGGCGACCAGCGCGACGGCGGGCCGGGACTGCACGAGCGCCGCGCCGACGGCCAGCGGCCAGCTGTAGTACCAGGGCAATGCGGCCGGCACGAAGAGCACCACCACAACCATGGCCAGGCTCATCCCGATCAGCACATCCCGGTCGGTGCGCCGGAACCGCCACCACAGCGCGACCAGCGCCACCGCGATGACCGTCGCGCCGACGATTCGGGTGACCTCCAGCACGGCGTAGAAGTTCACCGCCATGAACAGCCCGCCGACGGAGTTCACCAGATTCGCGATCGCGGTCGGGACGGTCAGCCAGTTGATGATCTTCACCGATCCGGCCAGCGCGGTCAGCCAGCCCAGCCCCACCCCGGCGACCAGCGAGGACACCGCGAACACCGCGATGAAGACCAGCACCGTGCCGGCCGAGGCCGCTGCGAACGCCGTCACCGACCGGTAGCCGCGGCGGCGGCTCATATTGCGCATCCACACCCAGACCAGGAACGGCGCGGCGATGCCCGCGGTGGCCTTGACCGCGGTGGCCAGCGCCACCAGGGTCATCCCGGCCATCGGCCGGTCGGCGAAGGTCAGCGCGACCCCGGCGGCCATCAGCCCGACCATCAGCATCTCGTTGTGCACCCCGCCCATCAGGTGCACGATGACCAGCGGGTTGAGCGCGCACACCCACAGTGTGGTGGTGGGGTCGGCGCCGATGTGGCGGGCGATGCGGCGCAGCGCCCAGATCAGCAGCACCAGCCCCGGCAGCATGCACAGCCGCAGCACCATCGCGCCGGCCACCACATTGTCGCCGGTGATCATGGTGACGAACCGGGCCACCAGGATGAACGCCGGCCCATAGGGGGCGGTCGTCGTCGTCCAGATCGGGCTGACGTTGTCCAGCAGCCCGTTCGGATTCTCGATCGGCCCGACGGCGTACGGGTCGAACCCGTCCCGCAGCAGCGCGCCCTGGGCGAGGTAGGAGTAGGTGTCGCGGGAGAACAGCGGCACGCTGAGCAGCAGCGGCGCCAACCAGAAGCCGGTGGTGGCGATCATGGTGTATTCGGTGCTGCGGCCGGCCAGCGTCCGGCGGCCGAGTAGCAGCCAGGCGGCCAGCATCACCGCGACGCCGCCCCACAACAGGATCGACGACACCACCAACCCGTGGCCGAACCGCAGCCAGGACAGGCCCATCGCCTCCAGCAGCGGATCGTGCACCCGGGTGCTGCCGGCGCCCAGGCCGCCCACGGTCACCGACACCGCGCCGGCCAGCCCGAGCAGGGCGGGACGCGCGTCGTCGGAGCGGGCGAACGCGCGCAGCCGGGTCCAGTTGCGGGCCAGTCGTCCGGCGTCGGTCGCGGTGCTCACACCTTCGGCGCTCATCAGCTCACGCGCTCCGGTGCGCGACCCGCCGGGCCAGCTGCGCCAGCCCGGTCTTGGCGGTGTCGTTGATCGGGGCGGCGGCCAGTCGGTCCAACGCGTCGTCGGCCAGCGCGGTGATGCGGTCCTCGACGGCGGCCAGCGCGCCCACCGATTCGATGGCGTCGCACATCCGGCGCACCTCGGCGTCGCTCAGGTCGGCGCCGATCCCGCTGCGCAGCAGGTCTTCGGCGGCCGGGTCGGTGGCGGCGGCGCGTTCGACGGCCTCGGCCAGCAGCACGGTGCGCTTGCCGGAGCGCAGATCGTCCCCGGACGGTTTGCCGGTGACCGCGGGGTCGCCGAACACACCGAGCACGTCGTCGCGGAGCTGGAAGGCGACGCCGAGGTCATTGCCGACGCCGTGGAACAGTTCCTGCACGTCGGGGCGGTCGGCGGCCGCCGCGGCGCCGAGCTGCAGCGGCCGGGTGACGGTGTAGGACGCGGTCTTGTAGGTGGCCACCCGCATCGCGGATTCGATGCACGGCGCCCCGGTGGCCTCCACCACGATGTCGAGGTACTGGCCGCCGAGCACCTCGGTGCGGATGGCCGACCAGATCCGCTGCACCCGGCGGGCGGCGTCGTCGGGCAGATCCACCGAGGCCAGCAGGTCGTCGGCCCAGACCAGCGACAGGTCGCCGAGCAGGATGGCCGCCGACGCGCCGAACTGGTCGGCGGAGCCGGACCAGCCGTTGGCGCGGTGCAGGTCGGCGAACTGGATGTGCACGGTGGGTTTGCCGCGGCGGGTGTCGGAGGCGTCGATCACGTCGTCGTGGATCAGCGCGCAGCCGTGCAGCAGCTCCAGCGCGCCGAACAGCGGCAGCATCGGCTCGAACCCCTCGGATTCGGGGGCCACCGCGCGCCAGCCCCAGTAGGCGAACGCCGGGCGCACCCGTTTCCCGCCGCTCAGCACGAACGTCTCCAGGGCGGCGATCAACCGGTCGTAGTCGGGCCCCATATAGGAGGCCTCGCGCCGACGGGCCGCCAGATACTGCCGGAGTTGTTCGGTCACGGCGTCGGCCAGTTCGACGGCCGACGGTGCCGCTGCGTTGACGCTCAGCGCGCCGCCCCTTTCTTCCTGCTCAGATAGCGCCCGGAGGGCTGAAGACAGACTAGACCTATGCTGGGGCCGTGACATCCGAGCATTCCGAGCGCCCGAGCGTGTCTGTGGTGGACCGGATCGCCGAGATCGCCAAAGGCCGAACCCCGTTCTCCGTCGAGTTCTTCCCGCCGCGCGACGAGGCCGGTGAAGCCCAGTTGTGGCGCGCGGCGCGCGCCTTCGAGCCGATGGGCCCGGCGTTCGTCTCGGTGACCTACGGCGCCGGTGGCACCACCCGGGACCGCACCGCCCGCATCGTGGGGGAATTGGCCTCGACGACGTCGTTGCTGCCGGTCGCGCATCTGACCGCGGTCGGGCACAGCGTCGATGAACTGCGCGGGCTGATCGACTCCTTCGCCGCGGTCGGGGTGCGCAACCTGCTGGCGTTGCGCGGCGACCCGCAGGGCGGAGTCCGCCAGGAGTGGGTCAAGCATCCCGAGGGCCTGGAGTACGCCGTCGAGCTGGTGGAGCTGATCGGCGCGGCCGGGGACTTTCACGTCGGGGTGGCCTCCTTCCCAGAGGGCCACCCGCGCGCGGTGGACCTGGACGCGGACACCGCGAACCTGGTTGCCAAGCTGCGGGCGGGCGCCGAGTACTCGATCAGCCAGATGTTCTTCGACGTGGACGATTACCTGCGGCTGCGGGATCGGGTGTGCGCGGCGGATCCCGAGCAGGGCGCCAAACCGCTGATTCCCGGGCTGATGCCGATCACCTCGCTGCGGTCGGTGCGCCGGATGGTGGAGCTGATGGACTCCGAGATCCCGGCGACCGTGCTGGACCGGCTGACCCGCGCGGCCGGCGACGGGCCGGAGGAGGACCGCGACGCGGTCCGCCGGGAGGGCATCGCGTTGGCCACCGAGATGGGCCAGCGCCTGATCGACGAGGGCGCGCCGAGCCTGCATTTCTGCACGCTGAACTTCGCCCGGGCGACCAGCGAGGTGCTGGCCAACCTGGGCATGATCGAGCAGGCTAGTCCTGCTCCGTCGATCCGACGCTGAGCCGGGGCGAGGTGTCCCGGAACCGGTAGGCCAGGTACCCGACGATCCCGGCGGCGATCAGCGCGGCCAGGCCCAGCCAGGTGGCGGCCCGGTTCAACGCCCGGGTGCTGGGGTCGGTGTAGCGGGACTGGGCGGCCATGGTGTTGACGATTCCGGCCTTGAGTTGCCAGTTCACCGACTGCCCGGAAACCCGCTCGCCGTTGGTGGAGGTCACCTCGCCGGGGAAGTTCACCGTCAGGCGCACCTCGTTGTCGCCTTCGGGCAGTGACGTCAGATCGACCCGGCCCTCCAAGATCACCAGGTCCCCGGCGCGGCGCAGCGACAGGTCCACGCCGGCAGCGTCGGCGTTCAGGTCGGCCAGCTGCGGAACCTCGCCGAAGCTCAGGTTGGAGAACACCGCCTCAGACCCGACGTAGCCGTCGTGGTTGTACTTGGAGACGGCCAGCTTGTTCCCGAAGGATAGGTCGCGGCGGAACTGCGGGCCGGGATCGTCATCGGTGGCGGGTTTGACCGCGGCCATGATGTAGCCGGAGACGGTGTCGTCGGCGGAGACGGTCAGGGTGGTCCGGGCCCGCAGGCAGCCGGTCGCCAGCGGCGCGATCACCAGCAGCAGCACCGTCAGGGCCAGCAGACGCAGTCGTCGGGGGGCGCGCACCCGGCCATCGTGCCAGACGCGCGGGTTCACAGCGGCAGGGACCGGCCCAGGATGGCGAACGGCCGCGGATCCCCGGCGAATCGGTAGCCACGCAACACGTCGGCGAACCCGAGTCGGCGATACAGCCGCCAGGCCCGGTTGGCGTCGCCGCTGATCTCCGGCGTGGACAGCAGCACCGTGTCCTCCGCGCGGGGGCGCAGCATCCGCCGGGCCATTGCCTCGCCCAGCCCGCGGCCTTGGGCCCCGGGATGAATGTGCAGTTCGGTCAGCTCGAAGTAGTTGTCCATCCACGCTGCGATGGCGGCCTCGGGCGCTCCGGCGCGACGCAGGCCCGACACCACCTGCTGCTGCCACCATTGCCCGGACGCGCCGCGGTATCCGTAGGCGATGCCGACGAGGCGGTGCTCGGCGTCCAGCGCCGCCACCCCGGACCAGCCCGCGCGCCGGGAGTGTTCCAGCCACATGGCGGCCCGCTGGTCGGCGGTGCCCGGGGGATAGCCCATCGCCGCGACGTACACGCCGAGCGCCTCGGGCAGTCGTTTGCGCAGGTCATCGACGGACAGGTCGACCAGATAGGTCGAGGTTGACGTGCCGGTCACCGCTGCGTGGCCTCTCGGTAGGTGGCGCTGCGGGCCCTATTATCTCCCGACGCGGGAGGTGGGCGCTTCGTCGCGCGTCGACAGCGATTAGAATCGGCACGGGAACAAGGTGGTAACGGGCCGGTTCTGCTCGTATCATTGACCTATGTGTCCGAAACCTCGGGCACAGGAGTTGTTCAGACACGGTCGCAACCGGTTTGCGACCACGACCGCCGCGCCGGCAAGGAGGGACGAATGCCACTCTCCGAGCATGAGCAGCGCATGCTTGATCAGATCGAGAGCGCGCTCTACGCCGAAGACCCCAAGTTCGCCTCCAGCGTCCGTGGCGGTTCGATGCGGGTGCCCTCGGCCCGCCGTCGCCTGCAGGGCGCGGCGTTGTTCGTGCTGGGTCTGGCCATGCTGGTCTCCGGAGTGGCGATCAAGGCCACCATGATCGGTGGTTTCCCGGTGCTGTCGGTGCTGGGCTTCGTGGTGATGTTCGGTGGCGTGGTGTTCGCCGTCACCGGCTCGTCGAAGACGACCGCCGCGACGACCGAGTCCCCCGCCGCGAAGACCCCCAAGAACCAGGGCGGCTTCAGCAACCGGATGGAAGACCGCTTCCGCCGCCGCTTCGACAACTGACCCACCGGCGGGACGGCTCACCACCGTCCCCCACTTTCCCCCCGACTTCTGCCCAGGCCGTTGGCCTGGGCTTTTGTCGTTTCTGGGCCGTGTTCGGCCGTCCTGTCCCGTCCGTGCGGTGGGGGAAGTGGGTCGACGGTGGGAGAAGACACGGATTCGGGGGAGCTATATGGAGCAAAGTGGGGGATAGTGGGGTATTGTGGCTGACAACGGAGCGACGGGCTGACGAGACCGCCGCACCCAGAGTCAAAGCGGGAGGCGCCACGTGTTTCTCGGCACCTACACGCCCAAGCTCGACGACAAGGGCCGGCTCACGCTGCCGGCGAAGTTCCGGGACGCACTGGCAGGAGGGGTGATGGTCACCAAGAGCCAAGACCACAGCCTGGCCGTGTATCCCCGCGCCGAATTCGAGCAGCTGGCCCGCCGCGCCGCGGCGGCCTCCCGCAGCAACCCCGACGCCCGCGCCTTCCTGCGTAACCTGGCCGCCGGCACCGACGAGCAGTTGCCGGACGCCCAGGGTCGGGTCACCCTGTCCGCCGACCACCGTCGCTACGCCGGCCTGTCCAAGGAATGCGTCGTGATCGGGTCGGTGGACTATCTCGAGATCTGGGACGCCCAAGCCTGGGAGTCCTACCAGCAGTCCCACGAAGAGAATTTCTCCTCGGCCAGCGATGAAGCTCTGCGCGACATCATCTGAGGTGAAGGTAGACCCGGGCCGCGCACCGCGGTCTCTGTCCGAACGGGCCCTGACGCACTTCCCCGGCGCCAGGTTCGCGAAGTCGGGCAGGGGCCACGGTGCACGGCAGGCTCGACGAGCGAGGAACGAGCGAGGAAGAGGCCGGACGCTCGACACGCGGCCGGTTCGACGAGCGAGGAACGAGCGAGGAAGAGGCCGGACGCTCGATACGGAGCTGGCGACGTACCGGCTGAAGCAGGGTGGAGGTGGCACGGTGACCGAAGACCCCGGCCGCTTCGGCCACGTGCCGGTGCTGCTGGATCGCTGCCTGGACCTGCTGGCTCCCGCACTGACCCGCTCGGACGCCGACGGGTCCGGCGCGGTCGTCATCGACGCGACGTTGGGCGCGGGCGGGCATTCCGAGGCGCTGCTGCGCCGCTTCGCCGGGCTGACGGTGATCGGACTGGACCGCGACCCCACCGCCCTGGATATCGCCTCGAAGCGCTTGGCGTCCTATTCCGACCGTTTCACCGCGGCATACGCCCGGTACGACGAAATTGCCCGGATTCTCAGCGAATCCGGTTTGCCGGAAACCGAGTCGATCGACGGTGTGCTGTTCGACCTCGGGGTCTCCTCGATGCAATTGGACCGCACCGAGCGCGGATTCTCGTATTCCGCAAACGCGCCGCTCGACATGCGCATGGATAACAGCGCTGTGGTGTCTGCGGCGGATATTCTCAACACCTATGAGCAGGGTGAAATCGCCGCCATCCTCCGGGAGTTCGGCGATGAGCGGTTCGCTGGAAAAATTGCCGGCGCAATTGTCCGGCGTCGCAGAACCGCTCCGCTGCGCACCACCGGCGAATTGGTGGAACTGCTCTACGACACCATTCCGGCGCCGGCGCGGCGCACCGGTGGGCATCCGGCCAAGCGCACTTTCCAGGCGCTGCGCATCGCCGTCAACGCCGAACTCGACTCGCTGCGCGCCGCACTGCCGGCCGCGCTGCGCGCCGTGCGGCCGGGCGGCCGCGTGGTGGTGATGTCCTACCAGTCCGGCGAAGACCGGATCGTCAAGCAGTGCTTCGCCGCGGCGACGGCCAGCCGCACCCCGGCCGGGCTGCCGATGGAACTGCCGGGCCATGAGCCCGAGTTCGTCCTGCTCACCCGCGGCGCCGAGCGCGCCGACGCCGACGAGATCGATCGCAATCCGCGCAGCGCGCCGGCCCGCCTGCGCGCCGTGGCACGTCAAACCGAAGGGGGACGTCGGTGAAGACCGAACGCAAGGCCAAGGCGGGAGCGTCTTCGACGCGCCGTGGCCAGACGCCGCGGGCCGCCCGCGGCGAGGCGCCGCGCCGCGGCGCGGCCGTCGCGCGACGCGCCGCCGACGCCCCGGCGCGCGGCAACCGCCCGCCCGCCGACCGGACCGCCCGCTCGGCGGCGCCCGCCCGGGACGCCAAGCGCGCCCCCCGCGCCACACCCACCCCCAAGCGCACCCGCGCGCGCAGCGCCAGCCAGGCCAAGGCGCGGGCGAAGGCGGCGAAAGCCAAGGCCCCCAAGCTCGTTCGGGTCCCGCTTCGGGTCCGGCTGCTCACCCGGCTGTCCTCGATCGACCTCAACCCGCGCACCCTGGCCCGCCGGGTGCCATTCGTCGTGCTGGTCATCGGCGCCCTCGGCATCGGCCTGGGCGTCACCCTGTGGCTGTCCACCGACGCCGCCGAGCGGTCCTACCAGCTGGGCAGCC
Source organism: Mycolicibacterium brumae (assembly GCF_025215495.1). NCBI lineage: Bacteria > Bacillati > Actinomycetota > Actinomycetes > Mycobacteriales > Mycobacteriaceae > Mycobacterium > Mycolicibacterium brumae. The sequence continues at coordinate 1,490,141 of NZ_CP104302.1, forward strand.
AGCGTCAGCTCAACCAGGTGCTGCAGCAGCAGAAGGAGTCGCTGGAGCGCCAGGTGCTGGAGGCTCAGGCCGCCCCGGCGCTGGCCGAGGCCGCCCGCCAGCTCGGCATGATCCCCTCCAGCAGCACCGCGCACCTGGTGCAGGACCCGTCCGGGATGTGGACCGTGGTCGGCACGCCCAAGCCCGCCGACGGCGCGCCGCCGCCCCCGCTGAACGTCAAACTGCCCGACGAGAAGCCGCTGGCCCCCGCGCCCAAGCCGCGCGCCGAGCCGCCGGCCGACAATCCGGCCGCCAGCCCGGAGCGTCCGGTTCCGGTCTCGCCGAACGCCACCGCGCCGAATGCCACCGCGCCGGCCGATCCGGGCGCCGCCGAGGTGCCGGTGCTCGTCGCGCCGCACGGTGTGAGCACCCCCGGGGCCCCCGGCCCCGCGCCCGGACCGGTTGCGGCGGCCCCCGCAGGACCCGCGCCCGGACCGGTTGACGCGGCCCCCGCCGAGCCCGCGGCGCCCGCGCCGGTCGAACCCGCGGCGCCGGTCGAACCCGCCGCGCCCGTCGAGCCCGCGCCCGCGGCATGAGCGCCGCCCGCAACCGCCCGGTCCGCCAGCGCGCCACCGTGGCCGAGGGCCGTCCGGCCGACGCGCGGCGCACCCGGGAGGCCACCGAACTGGCCAACCGCAGCGCGTCGTTCGCCTTCCGCAGCCGGATCGGGGCCATCGTGATGGGCGTGGTGCTCGTCGTCGCCGCCGGCCAGCTGTTCTACCTGCAGGTCCCGGGCGCCGCCGCGCTGCGGGCCCAGGCCGCCAGCCAGCTCAAGGTGGTCGACGTGGAGCAGGCCGTGCGCGGCGCCATCGTCGACCGCAACGACGCCAAGCTCGCCTTCACCGTGGAGGCCCGGGCGCTGACCTTCCAGCCGCAGCGGATCCGCGAACAGCTCACCGAGGCCCGGCAGAAGTCGGAGAAGGCCCCCGAGCCCGACGCCCGGCTGCGTGAGATCGCCAAGGGCGTCGCCGCCCGGATGGATGACAAGCCCGACTACAAGTCGTTGCTGAAGAAGCTGCGCAGCGACGAGACCTTCGTCTACCTGGCCCGCGCCGTCGACCCGGCGCTGGCCGGGGTGATCACCGAGGAGTTCCCCGAGGTCGGCGCGGAGCGTCAGGATCTGCGCCAGTACCCGGGCGGATCGCTGGCCGCCAACATCGTCGGCGGCATCGACTGGGACGGGCACGGCCTGCTCGGCCTGGAGGACTCACTGGATTCGGTGCTGGCCGGCGCCGACGGCTCCATCACCTACGACCGCGGATCCGACGGCGTCGTCATCCCCGGCAGCTACCGCAACAAGCACAACGCGGTCAACGGCTCGACGGTGCAGCTGACCCTGGACAACGACATCCAGTTCTACGTGCAGCAGCAGGTCCAGCAGGCTCGCGACCTGTCCGGCGCCCGCAATGTCTCCGCCGTCGTGCTGGACTCGCACACCGGCGAGGTGCTGGCGATGGCTAACGACAACACCTTCGACCCGTCCCAGGACATCGGCCGCCAATCCGAGCGGCAGATGGGCAACCTGGCGGTGTCCTCGCCGTTCGAGCCGGGCTCGGTCAACAAGGTGATCACCATGGCCACCGCGCTGGAGCTGGGCCTGACCACCCCCGACGAGGTGTTCCAGGTGCCCGGCGTCATCCAGATGGGCGGCGTCAGCATCAAGGACGCCTGGGGCCACGGCACCGAGGCCTACACCACCACCGGGATCCTCGGGAAGTCGTCCAACGTGGGCACCCTGATGCTCGCCCAGCGGGTCGGCCCGGAGAAGTTCGCCGATATGGTCACCAAGTTCGGGCTCGGCCAGCGTACCGGCGTCGGCCTGCCCGGCGAGAGCGCCGGCCTGGTCCCGCCGATGGACCAGTGGTCGGGCAGCACCTTCTCCAACCTGCCGATCGGGCAGGGCCTGTCGATGACGCTGCTGCAGATGACCGGGATGTACCAGACTCTGGCCAACGACGGGGTGCGGGTGCCGCCGCGCATCGTCAAGGCCACCATTGCCCCGGACGGGACGCGCACCGAAGAGGAGCGGCCCGAGGGGGTGCGGGTGGTCTCCCGGGACACCGCCCGCTCGGTTCGGCAGATGCTGCGCGCCGTCGTGCAGAGCGACCCGATGGGCTACCAGCAGGGCACCGGCCCGGCAGCCGGGGTGGAGGGCTACCAGATGGCCGGCAAGACCGGCACCGCCCAGCAGATCAACCCGGCCTGCGCCTGCTACTTCGACAATGTCTACTGGATCACCTTCGCCGGACTGGCCACCGCCGACGATCCGCGCTACGTCATCGGGATCATGATGGACGCCCCGTCGCGCAACGCCGACGGCACGCCCGGCTACTCCGCGGCGCCGCTGTTCCACAACATCTCGGCCTGGCTGATGCAGCGCGACAATGTGCCGCCCTCGGCCGATCTCGGCCCGCCGCTGGTCCTGCGTGCGCTCTGACGCGTGCCGCGGGCCCGGATGTATAGGCTGACCGGATGCCTGAACCGCTGCGCCCCGACCATGTCGCGGGCATCGCGCTGGCGGCGCTGGCCGGTCCTGCGATCACCCTGATCGGCGACCCCGCGACCCAGGTGCGCGGCGTCACCCTGCGCGCCCAGCAGGTGCGCCCCGGCGACGTGTTCGCCGCGCTGCCCGGCGCGGCCACCCACGGCGCGGCCTTCGCCGGCCAGGCCGCCGACCGCGGCGCGGCCGCCATCCTGACCGACCCCGCCGGCGCGGCGATGATCGACGGCGCCGAGGTGGCGCTGCTGGTCTGCGACGACCCCCGCGCGGCGCTGGGCCCGCTGGCCTCCACCGTCTACGGCGACCCCTCGCAGCGGCTGCAGCTGATCGGGGTGACCGGCACCTCCGGCAAAACCACCACCAGCCATCTGATCGAGGCCGGCTTGCGCGGCGCGGGCCGGGTGGCCGGACTGATCGGCACCGTCGGGGTCCGCATCGACGGCGTCGACGTGCCCTCGGCGCTGACCACCCCGGAAGCGCCGGCGCTGCAGGCGCTGCTGGCCGCCATGGTGGAAAAAGGTGTGCGGACCGCGGTGATGGAGGTGTCCAGTCACGCGCTCGCGCTGGGCCGGGTGGACGGCGCCACCTTCGCCGTCGGCGGATTCACCAACCTGTCCCGCGACCACTTGGACTTCCACCCGGACATGGCCGACTACTTCGAGGCCAAGGCCCGGCTGTTCGACCCGGCCTCGACGGTCTGCGCGGCGCGGCCGGTGGTCTGCGTCGATGACGAGGCCGGCGTCGCGATGGCCGCCCGGGCCGCCGACCCGGTCACCGTGTCGACCACCGGAGCGGCGGACTGGACCGCCGCCGAGGTGTCCGGCGCCGCGGCCGGCGGGCAGAGCTTTGTCGCCGTCGGGCCCGACGGCGCGCGGCATCGCGTCGAGATCGGGCTGCCGGGGTCCTACAACGTCGCCAACGCCCTGCTGGCGCTGGCGATTCTGGACGCGGTCGGGGTGAGCCCGGAAGCCGCCGCGGCGGGGCTGCGGACCGCGCTGGTGCCGGGCCGGCTGGAACCGGTCGACGTCGGGCAGGATTTCCTGGCGCTGGTCGACTACGCGCACAAGCCCGGTGCGCTGCGCGCGGTGCTGGAGACGCTGCGCGGGCGCCCCGGGGCGCGCCGAATCGCGGTGGTGGTGGGCGCCGGCGGCAACCGGGACACCGGAAAACGCGCCCCGATGGGCGCGGTGGCCGCCGAACTGGCCGATCTGGTGATCGTCACCGACGACAACCCGCGCGATGAGGACCCCGCGGCCATCCGCGCCGAGGTGCTCGCCGGCGCGCGCGCCGAACGCGGGCCGGCGCAGATCCGCGAGGTGGGCGACCGGGCCGAGGCCATCGCCGCCGCGGTGGCCTGGGCCGGCGGAGGCGACGTGGTGCTGATCGCCGGCAAGGGGCATGAGACCGGGCAGACCGCGGCCGGGCAGACCCGCCCGTTCGACGACCGGGCCGAACTGGAAGCCGCGCTGCGGGCGCGCGGGGGACGGGAGTAATCGTGATCGAGCTGAGCCTGGCCGAGATCGCGGACATCGTCGGTGGCCGCCTCGCGGACATCAGCGCCGACGACGCCGCCACCACCCGAGTCACCGGAACCGTCGAATTCGATTCCCGCGCGATCACCCCCGGCGGATTGTTCCTGGCCATGCCCGGCGCGCGCCACGATGGCCACGACCACGCCGCAGCCGCGATCGCGGCGGGCGCGGTCGCGGTGCTGGCCGCGCGCCCGGTCGGCGTTCCCGCCGTCATCGCCGCGCCGGCGGACTCCGCCGACCGGGGCGCCGGGGTGCTCGAACACGATCGCGACGGCGCCGGCGCAGCGGTGCTCGCCGCGCTGGCCAAACTCGCCGCCGAGGTCGCCCGCCGGCTGACCGCGGCCGGCCTGAGGATCGTCGGGGTGACCGGCTCGGCCGGCAAAACCTCCACCAAGGACCTGCTGGCCGCGGTGCTCGCCCCGCTCGGGCAGGTCGTCGCCCCGCCCGGGTCGTTCAACAACGAACTGGGCCACCCCTGGACGGTGCTGCGGGCCACCGAGGACACCGACTTCCTGATCCTGGAGCTTTCCGCCCGCCACCCCGGCAATATCGCGGCGCTGGCCGCCATCGCGCCGCCGTCGATTGGAGTGGTGCTCAATGTCGGCACCGCGCACCTCGGCGAATTCGGCTCCCGCCAGGCCATCGCCGACACCAAATCCGAACTGGCCCAGGCGATCCCGGCCTCCGGCGCGGTCATCCTCAACGCCGACGACCCGGCCGTGGCGGCGATGGCCGCGGTCACCGACGCCCGGGTGGTCCGGGTCTCCCGCGCGCCGGGGACCGAGGCGCAGCTGTGGGCCGAGGACGTCCGGCTCGACGAGCTGGCCCGGCCCCGGTTCCGGCTGTGCCGCGCCGGGGAGTCGGTCGAGGTGGCACTGGCCGTGCACGGCGACCACCAGGTGTCCAACGCGCTGTGCGCGGCCGCCGTGGCCTGCGAGTGCGGCGCGAACCTGGCCCAGGCGGCCGCCGCGCTGGCCGGCGCCGGCCCCGTCTCGGCGCGCCGGATGGATGTGCGCACCCGAGCCGACGGGGTGACCGTCATCAACGACGCCTACAACGCGAATCCCGATTCGATGGCCGCCGGGCTGAAGGCGCTGGCCTGGATGGCCCGCGGCGACGGCGGCCCGCCGCGGCGCAGCGTCGCGGTGCTCGGCGAAATGGCCGAACTCGGCGACGACGCCATCACCGAACACGACCGGATCGGCCGGCTTGTGGTGCGCCTGGACGTCTCCCTGCTGGTGGCCGTCGGCGCCGGGCGACCGATGAGCGCGCTGCTCAACGGCGCGGTGATGGAGGGCTCCTGGGGCGCCGAAGCCGTCGCCGTCGCCGACGCCGACGCCGCGCTGGAATTGCTGCGCGCCGAGCTCGCCCCGGGCGACGTGGTGCTGGTGAAGGCGTCGAACTCGGTCGGTCTGGGCGCGCTGGGGGAGACCCTGGCCGGTGACGCGACCGACCCGGATGCGCCGAAACCGGCCGCGGTGGGGGAGGATTCCACCCGATGATACTGATCCTGATTGCTGTCGGCCTGGCGCTGACGGTGTCGATCCTGTTTACGCCGGTGCTGATCAAGGCGTTCACCCAGCAGGGGCTCGGCCACGAGGTCCGCGAGGACGGGCCGCCGAGCCACCAGACCAAACGCGGCACCCCGTCGATGGGTGGCGTGGCGATCGTCGCCGGCATCTGGGCCGGCTACCTGGGCAGCCGCCTGGTGTCGATGGCGCTCGGCGGCCACGGCCCGTCGGTCACCGCGGTGCTGGTCCTCGGTCTGGCCACCGCGCTCGGCGGCGTCGGGTTCGTCGACGATCTGATCAAACTGCGCCGGTCGCGCAACCTCGGCCTGAACAAGACCGCCAAGACCGTCGGGCAGGTCAGCGCCGCAGTCATCTTCGGCGTGCTGGTGCTGCAGTTCCCCAACGCCAGCGGGCTCACCCCGGGCAGCCAGCAACTGTCCTATGTGCGCGACATCGCCACCGTGACCTTGCCGCCGGTGGTGTTCGTGCTGTTCGTGGTGGTGCTGGTGTCCGCCTGGTCCAACGCGGTGAACTTCACCGACGGTCTGGACGGCCTGGCCGCCGGCTGCATGGCGATGGTCACCGGCGCCTACGTGCTGATCACCTTCTGGCAGTTCCGCAATCCGTGCGCCACGGCCCCGGAGGCCGGCTGCTACAACGTCCGCGACCCGCTGGATCTCGCGCTGATCGCCGCCGCCACCGCCGGCGCCTGCATCGGGTTCCTGTGGTGGAACGCCGCGCCGGCCAAGATCTTCATGGGCGACACCGGCTCGCTGGCCCTGGGCGGCATCATCGCCGGTCTGTCGGTGACCAGCCGCACCGAGATCCTGGCCGTGGTGCTCGGCGCGCTGTTCGTCGCCGAGATCGTCTCGGTCGTCGTGCAGATCGTGGCGTTCCGGTCCACCGGCAGGCGGGTGTTCCGGATGGCGCCCTTCCACCACCACTACGAGTTGGCCGGCTGGGCCGAGACGACGGTCATCATCCGGTTCTGGCTGCTGACCGCCATCGCCTGCGGACTGGGCGTCGCGCTGTTCTACAGCGAATGGCTCTCCGCGGTCGGCGGCTAGCGGTGAATATCGCGCAACTGGGCGGCCGTGCCCGGGTGCTGGTGGCCGGCGCCGGAATGACCGGCCGCGCAGTGCTCACCGCGCTGGAACCGCTCGGCGTCCGCGCCGAGGTCACCGACGACAGCGCCGACACCCTCGCCGCGCTGGCGGTCGCCGGGGTGGCCACCCGCGGCGTCGCCGAGGCGACCGCCGGGATCGCCGACTATCAGCTGGTCGTCACCAGCCCCGGGCTGTCGCCGGCCACCCCGCTGCTGGCGGCCGCGGCCGCCGCGGGCGTCCCGATCTGGGGCGATGTGGAACTGGCCTGGCGGCTGGACGCCGCGGGCCACTACGGGCCGCCGCGGCGCTGGCTGGTGGTCACCGGCACCAACGGCAAGACCACCACCACCTCGATGCTGCACGCCATGCTGACCGCGGCGGGCCGCACCAGCCGATTGTGCGGGAACATCGGACGTCCGGTCATCGACGTGCTCGCCGATTCCTGCGAGCTGCTGGCCGTCGAGCTGTCCAGCTTCCAACTGCACTGGGCGCCGTCGGTGCGCCCGGAGGCCGGCGCGGTGCTCAACGTCGCCGAAGACCACCTCGACTGGCACGGCTCGATGGCCGACTACGCCGGCGCCAAGGCCGTGGCGCTGAGCGGCCGGGTCGCGGTCGCCGGGATCGACGATCCGATCGCGGCGGACCTGCTGGCGGGCGCCGACGCGCCGCGCAAGGTCGGGTTCACCCTGGGTGAGCCGGGCGCCGGTGAGCTCGGGGTGGTCGACGGGCAGTTGACCGACCACGCGTTCGCCGACCCGGCCGCGGCGCTGGCCCCGGTGAGCGCGGTGACCGTCGCCGGTCCGGTCGGGGTGCTCGACGCGCTGGCCGCGGCCGCGCTGGCCCGCGCGGTCGACGTGCCCGGCGAGTCGATCGCCGCCGCGCTGGCCGGTTTCGAGGTGGGCCGGCACCGCGCCGAGGTCGTCGCGGTGCGCGACGGGGTGACCTACGTCGACGACTCCAAGGCCACCAATCCGCACGCCGCGCAGGCGTCGCTGCGGGCCTACCCGCGCTCGGTGTGGATCGCCGGCGGTCTGCTCAAGGGCGCCTCGGTCGACGAGTTGGTGGCCGCGGTGGCCGACCGGCTGGCCGGCGCGGTGCTCATCGGCGCTGATCGCGGGGTGGTTGCCAAGGCGTTATCGCGACACGCGCCCGATGTGCCCGTCATCCAAGTTGTGACGGGGGAGGATGCTGGGATGCGTGGGACTTCTGATGCAGATGTGACTCATGTGGCTGGTGAGTCGGGGGCTGCGGTGATGACGGCGGCGGTCGCGGCCGCCCGCCGGCTGGCCTCGCCCGGCGACACCGTGCTGCTGGCCCCGGCCGGCGCCTCCTTCGACCAATTCGCCGGGTACGCCGACCGTGGCGACGCCTTCGCCGCCGCCGTCACCGCCTCGTCCCGGTAGCGGATATGCCCGCGATGCTGCGCCGGCTGCGAGGCAAATCCGCCGCGGCCGAGGACGCCGCCGAGGAACCCGACGAGGCCCGAGCCGAATCGACCGAGACGGGGAAAACCCCGGCCGCGGAGGCCCCGGCGCGGCGGCTGCACCTGCGCAACGCCCGGTTCGTGGCCTGGCTCGGCAAGCCGCTGACCTCATTCCACCTGGTCATCGCGATCGCCGGGCTGCTGATAACCCTCGGCCTGATCATGGTGCTCTCGGCGTCCGGGGTGAAGTCCTACGACATCGACGGCACCCCCTGGCTGATCTTCGGCAAGCAGGTGATGTGGACGGTCATCGGCCTGTTCGCGTTCTGGATCGCGCTGCGGATGCCGGTCGGCTTCATCCGCCGGGCCTCGCTGCCGTTCTTCTGCTTCACCATCCTGCTGCTGATCCTGGTGCTCATTCCGGGCATCGGCACGCTGTCCAACGGCTCCCGCGGCTGGTTCGTGGTGGGGCCGATGTCCATGCAGCCCTCGGAGCTGGCCAAGGTCGCCTTCGCCATCTGGGGCGCGCACCTGCTGGCCACCCGGCGCACCAAGCACGCCTCGCTGCGCCAGATGCTCATCCCGCTGATCCCCGCGGCCGCCATCGCCTGCACGCTGATCGTCGCGCAGCCCGACCTCGGGCAGACCGTGTCGATGGCCATCATCCTGATCGGCCTGCTCTGGTTCGCCGGGCTGCCGCTGAAGGTCTTCGTCACCTCGCTGGGCGCGATGGTGAGCCTGGCCGCGGTGATGGCGCTGTCCGCCGGCTACCGGTCCACCCGGGTGCGGTCCTGGCTGGATCCCAGCTCCGACGCCCAGGGCGCCGGCTACCAGGCCCGGCAGTCGAAGTTCGCGCTGGCCAACGGCGGGGTGTTCGGCGAGGGCCTGGGCCAGGGCACCGCGAAGTACAACTATCTGCCCAACGCGCACAACGACTTCATCTTCGCCATTGTCGGCGAGGAGCTGGGCTTCATCGGCGCCCTGGGCCTGCTGCTGCTGTTCGCGCTGTTCGCCTACACCGGCCTGCGCATCGCGCGCCGCTCGGTGGACCCGTTCCTGCGGCTGCTGACCGCCACCACCACACTGTGGATCATCGGCCAGTCCTTCATCAACGTCGGCTATGTGCTTGGCCTGCTGCCGGTCACCGGGCTGCAGCTGCCGCTGATCTCGGCCGGCGGCACGTCGACGGCCACCACGCTGGTGATGATCGGGCTGATGGCCAATGCCGCCCGCCACGAACCCGAGGCGGTGGCCGCGCTGCGGGCCGGCCGCGACGACCGGATGAACCGCTTCCTGCGGCTGCCGCTACCGGTGCCCTACGACCCGAAGCTGCTCGACTCGGGCAAGCCCAAGGCCCGGCCGAAGCCCGCGCCTGCGGCCAAGCCCGTCAAACCGGCCAAGGCGGTGGCCAAGGCCCCGGCCCGCCGGCCGGCCAAGACCCCGCCGCCGGGGGCGCGGCGGCGACCGGCGCCGGAACGCGGCGAAACCCGAAGTTCGACCCGGCGCGGCGTCGCCGAACGCCAGGGCCGGCCGGAGCGGTCGGCCGAGCGTCGGGAACCCGCCCGCCGGGATCCGGCGCGCCGAGAACCCGCCCGTCGCGACCCCAGTCGCCGGGAGCCCGCCCGCGCGCAGACCCGCACCGGCAAAGCGGCGTCGGCCAGATCCGCTAAGGTCGGCTCGACGGGAACCGGGCGCGCGCAGCGCGCCGGCGGCGCCCGCGACTACGGCGACCTGCCGCCTGCTGGACTCCGCCAGCCGCGTGGCAGACGCACTCTGGAAGGTCAGCGTTACGGGTGAACGAGGCGGTCAACTCCGCGGCCGCCGCCGGCGGTCCGGCCATCTCGGTCGTGCTCGCCGGGGGTGGCACGGCCGGACATGTGGAACCCGCGATGGCGGTCGCCGACGCGCTGCGCTCGATCGACCCCCGGGTCCGGATCACCGCGCTGGGCACCGAACGCGGCCTGGAAACCCGGCTGGTCCCGCAGCGCGGCTATGACCTGCGGCTGATCACCCCGGTTCCGCTGCCCCGCAAACTCAACGCCGACCTGGCCCGGTTGCCGCTGCGGGTGCGCCGCGCGGTCCGGGAGACCCGCGCGGTGTTCGACGACGTGCGCGCCGACGTGGTCATCGGCTTCGGCGGCTACGTCGCCCTGCCGGCCTACCTGGCCGCCCGCGGCGGCCTGCGCCGCAACCGCGTCCCGGTGCTCATCCACGAGGCCAACGCCCGGGCCGGCATCGCCAACAAGGTCGGCGCCCGCGGCGCGACCGAGGTGCTGGCCGCGCTGCCGGACTGCGGTCTGGCCGGCGCCGAGGTGGTCGGCATGCCGGTGCGCGCCGCCATCGCCGAACTGGACCGCCCCGGCCTGCGCGCGGCCGCCCGCGCGCACTTCGGCTTCGCCCCCGACGCCCGGGTGCTGCTGGTCTTCGGCGGCTCCCAGGGCGCGGCGTCGCTGAACCGGGCGGTCTCCGGCGCGGCCGCCGACCTGGCCGCCCGCGGCGTCTCGGTGCTGCACGCGCACGGCCCGAAGAACACCCTGGAACTGCCCGAACCCGCCGCCGGGGACCCGCCGTATGTCGCCGTCGGGTACCTGGACCGGATGGACCTGGCGTACGCCGCCGCGGATCTGGTGATCTGCCGGTCCGGGGCGATGACCGTCGCCGAGGTGTCCGCCGTCGGGCTGCCCGCGGTGTATGTGCCGCTGCCGATCGGCAACGGCGAACAGCGGCTCAACGCCCTGCCGGTGGTCGGCGGCGGCGGTGGGCTGCTCGTCGACGACGCCGAACTGTCCCCGGCCTATGTCGCCGGACCGGTCGCCGACCTGCTCACCGACGACGCGCGACTGGCCGCCATGACCTCCGCGGTGGCGGCCATCGCCGCCGGCGACGCGGCCGGCCGGGTCGCCGGCGCCGCGCTGGACATCGCGGTGGCGAACCGGGAGAAGAATCGATGAGCGCACCGCTGCCCGAGGAACTGTCCCGGGTGCACATGGTCGGCATCGGCGGCGCCGGCATGTCCGGTATCGCGCGGATCCTGCTGGACCGCGGCGCCGCGGTGTCCGGCTCCGACGCCAAGGAGTCCCGCGGCGTGCGGGCGTTGTCCGCGCGCGGCGCGTCGGTGCGGATCGGCCACGACGCGTCGTCGCTGGACCTGCTGCCCGGCGGGCCGACCGCGGTCATCACCACCCACGCCGCCATCCCCAAGGACAATCCCGAGCTGGTCGAGGCGCGCCGCCGCGGCATCCCGGTGATCCTGCGCCCGGTGGTGCTGGCCAAGCTGATGAGTGGGCTGACCCGGCTGCTGGTCACCGGCACCCACGGCAAGACGACCACCACCTCGATGTTGATCGTCGCTCTGCAGCACGCCGGCGCCGACCCGTCGTTCGCCGTCGGCGGTGACCTGGGCGAGGCCGGCACCAACGCCCACCACGGCAGCGGGTCGATCTTCGTGGCCGAGGCCGACGAGAGCGACGGCTCGCTGCTGGAATACCGCCCGGACGTCGCGGTGGTCACCAATATCGAAGCCGACCACCTCGACCATTTCGGCAGCGCGCAGGCCTACAGCGACGTCTTCGACGCGTTCACCGAACGGATCGAACCCGGCGGCGCGCTGGTGGTCTGCGCCGACGACCCGGGCGCGGCCGCGCTGGCCGTGCGCGCCGCGGACCGCGGGGTCCGGGTGCTGGCCTACGGCAGCGACGCCGGTCTGCTGGACGGGAAGCTGGAGTTGGCCGGCGAACTGGTGAGCTGGCAGCAGCAGGGCACCGGCGCGGTCGCCGAGATCGCGCTGGCCGGCCAGTCCCATCACCGGGCGCTGCGGTTGGCGGTGCCCGGCCGGCATATGGCGCTCAACGCCCTCGGCGCGGTGCTGGCCGCCTGCGCGGCCGGCGCCCCGGTGGACCTGGTGCTGGAGGGGTTGTCCGGTTTCGAGGGCGTGCGCCGGCGTTTCGAGCTGGTCGGCAGCGCCGGCGGGGTCCGGGTGTTCGACGACTACGCCCACCATCCCACCGAGGTGCGCGCGGTGCTGTCCGCGCTGGGCACCCTCACCGAGCAGAGCGGCGGCGGCCGGGTCATCGCGGTGTTCCAACCGCATTTGTATTCGCGCACAAAGGCTTTCGCCGAGGAGTTCGCCGCCGCCCTGGATCTGGCGGACCGGGTTTTCGTGCTCGACGTGTACGCCGCCCGGGAGCAGCCGCTGCCCGGGATCAGCGGGGCGACCATCGCCGACCGGGTCGGCGTCCCGGTCGGCTACCTGCCGGATTTCTCGGCGGCGGCCGAGCAGGTGGCGCGGGTGGCGGTCCCCGGCGACGTGGTGGTGACCATGGGCGCCGGTGACGTGACCATGCTCGGACCGGAGATCCTGTCCGCGCTGGAAGCCCGGTGATGTCGGAGCCTTCCGAGCCGCCTGAGGGTCCGGCCGGCGAGGAGCCGTCGCCGCAGCCACCCGAGGCCGAAGCGGCCGAGCAGGCCGAGCAGGCTGAGGCGGCGGGGGAGTCCGGGACCGCCGACTTCGAGGGCCCGCGACGGCGGGCTCGGCGCGAACGCGAGGAGCGCCGCGCGCTGGCCGAGAAGGCCCGCGCCCTGGAGCTCGCCCGGCTGGAGGCCAAGCGCAAGGCGCACGCGGTGGCAGAACCGTCGGCCGCGGGACCCTCGCGGGGCATGGTCCGCGGGTTCAAGGCCGCGGTGCTGGGGGTGCTGGCCGCCGCGGTCATCGTCGGGCTGGGGCTGGTGCTCTACTTCACCCCGCTGATGTCGGTGCGCGACATCGTCGTCGTCGGCGTCGGGGAGGTCACCCGCGAGCAGGTGGTGGAGGCCGCCGCGGTGCCGCTGGAAACCCCGCTGCTGCAGGTCGACACCGATGCGGTGGCCGCCCGGGTGGCCGGCATCCGCCGGGTGGCCAGCGCGCGGGTCAAGCGCGAGTACCCGTCGTCGCTGCGGATCACCATCGCCGAGCGGGCGCCGATCGCGATGCGCGATTTCCCCGACGGCCCGCGGCTCTATGACCGCGACGGGGTGGACTTCACCTCGATCGCGCCGCCGCTGAACCTGCCGTATCTGGATGTGGACAATCCGGGACCCAACGATCCGCCGACTCAGGCCGCGCTCGAAGTGCTGGGCTCGCTGGGCCCCGACATCGCCGGTCAGGTGGGCCGGGTCGCCGCGCCGTCGGTGTCCTCGGTCACGTTGATCCTGACCGACGGGCGGGTGGTGATCTGGGGCGGCGCCGACCGGACCCGGGAGAAGGCCGCCAAGCTGGGCCCGCTGCTGACTCAGCCGGGTCACACCTACGACGTGTCCAGCCCGGATCTGGCGACCGTCAGGTAAAAAAACTCCGACACTCCGGCGCGCCTGCGCGATGGCCGGTCCCGGTCGCCCTACGGTTCTGGGCATACGGAACAACTTGACATAACTCTAAGCCTATGGTTGAGGTTGAGGGTTTTGGCAGAGGGTTTCACCCGCAGGACACCGGCAAAATCTCCCTGGGAGGAAGACGATAATGACCCCCCCGCACAATTACCTCGCCGTCATCAAGGTGGTCGGCATCGGCGGCGGCGGCGTCAACGCCGTCAACCGAATGATCGAGCAGGGACTCAAGGGCGTTGAGTTCATCGCGATCAACACCGACGCCCAGGCGCTGCTGATGAGCGACGCCGACGTCAAGCTCGACGTCGGCCGGGACTCCACCCGCGGCCTCGGCGCTGGCGCCGATCCGGAGGTGGGCCGCAAGGCCGCCGAGGACGCCAAGGACGAGATCGAGGAGCTGCTGCGCGGCGCCGACATGGTGTTCGTCACCGCGGGTGAGGGCGGCGGCACCGGCACCGGTGGCGCCCCGGTGGTGGCCTCCATCGCGCGCAAGCTGGGCGCGCTGACCGTCGGTGTGGTCACCCGGCCGTTCTCCTTCGAGGGCAAGCGTCGCTCCAACCAGGCTGAGAACGGCATCAACGCGCTGCGGGAGAGCTGCGACACCCTGATCGTCATTCCGAACGACCGGCTGCTGCAGATGGGCGACGCCGCCGTCTCGCTGATGGACGCGTTCCGCAGCGCCGACGAGGTGCTGCTCAACGGCGTGCAGGGCATCACCGACCTGATCACCACCCCGGGCCTGATCAACGTCGACTTCGCCGACGTCAAGGGCGTGATGAGCGGCGCGGGCACCGCCCTGATGGGCATCGGCGCCGCCCGCGGCGACGGCCGGGCGCTCAAGGCCGCCGAGATGGCGATCAACTCCCCGCTGCTGGAGGCCTCGATGGACGGCGCGCAGGGTGTGCTGCTGTCGGTGGCCGGCGGCTCCGACCTGGGCTTGTTCGAGATCAACGAGGCCGCCTCGCTGGTCCAGGACGCCGCGCACCAGGACGCCAACATCATCTTCGGCACGGTGATCGACGATTCCCTCGGCGACGAGGTGCGGGTCACCGTCATCGCCGCCGGATTCGAAGCCGGATCGCCCACCCGCAAGCCCGAGGGAGGCGCCGCCGCCGGCGGCCTGTTCGGCGCCGCCCGCGCCGGAGCCGTCAACCCCGCGCCGGCCGGCGCCGGGCAGCCCGCCACGGTGTTCGAGCCGGCCGACCCGGCCAGCTCCCCGCACCGCACCAACGGCCACACCGTCACGGTGGGCGGTGGCGGCGACGATGACGACGACGTCGACGTCCCGCCGTTCATGCGGCACTGACCTGCCGGTGAGCGTGCAGATCCGCCGGGTCACCACCACCCGCGCGGGCGGGCAGTCCGTCGCGCCGTTCGACACCTTCAACCTCGGCGACCACGTCGGCGACGACCCGCTGGCCGTCGCGGCGAACCGGGCCCGACTGGCCGACCGGATCGGGTTGGCGCCGGAGCGCGTCATCTGGATGAACCAGGTGCACGGCGATTCGGTGGCCACCGTCGACGGTCCGCGGGCCGAGGCGGTCGACGGGGTCGACGCCCTGGTCACCACCACGGCCGGCCTGGCGCTGGCCGTCATCACCGCCGACTGCGTGCCCGTGCTGCTCGGCGACGCGCGCGCCGGCGTCATTGGCGCCGCGCACGCCGGCCGGGTCGGGGCGGCCGCCGGGGTGGTCGCCCGCACCGTCGAGGCGATGGTGGCCGCCGGCGCGCGCCCCGCCGACATCTCGGCGTTCCTCGGCCCGGCGGTCAGCGGCGCGAACTACGAGGTTCCCGCGCAGATGGCCGATGAGGTCGAGAGCGCGCTGCCGGGCAGTCGCGTCACCACCCCTTCCGGCACGCCAGGGCTGGACCTGCGCGCCGGAATCGCCGCGCAGCTGCGCTCACTCGGAGTGGGCGCGGTCGACATCGACCCGCGTTGCACGGTCGCCGACCCGACGTTGTTCAGCCACCGCCGCGACGGGACTGCCGCCGGCGGCACCGGCCGGCTGGCGTCGCTGGTGTGGATGCAGTGAGCGATCAGCGCCGCGAGGAGCTGGCCCGGGCGCTGGCCGCGCTGCGGCGCCGGCTGGACGAGGCGGCCCGGGCGGCCGGCCGGGACCCGCGGGACGTCGGATTGTTGCCTGTCACAAAGTATTTCCCCGGCACGGACATCGAGATCCTGGCCGGGCTCGGGTGCCGGGAGTTTGGGGAGGCGCGCGATCAGGAGGCGTCGGCGAAGATCGCCGCGCTGGCCGGTCGACTGCCCGACGGGGTGCGCTGGCACATGATCGGCCGGCTGCAGCGCAACAAGGCGCGCTCGGTGGCGCTCTGGGCCGACGTCGTGCATTCGGTGGACTCGGTTCGGCTGGCCAACGCGCTGGGCGCCGCGGCCGCCGCGGCCCTGGGCGACGGGCGGCGCCGCGCGCCGCTGCAGGCCTACGTGCAGGTGAGTCTGGACAGCGACACCGCGCGCGGCGGTGTGCCGATCGACGAGCCGGACGCGGTCGACGAGGTGTGCGACGCGGTGGCCGGCGCGGCGGGGCTGAGGCTGGCCGGGCTGATGGCGGTGCCACCGGTCGGCGCCGACCCGGACCGGGCGTTCGGGCGGCTGGCCGACGAGCGCCGGCGGGTGTGCGCGCGGCATCCGAGTGCCGTCGGGTTGTCGGCCGGCATGTCCGGCGATCTGGAATCGGCGGTCAAACACGGCTCGACGTGTGTGCGTGTCGGAACCGCGTTAATGGGGAATCGCCCGCTAACGTCACCGGCAGTAGTCACTCCAGTCACATCTTCATCACGTACATCAGAACGAAATCCGGGTTCCCCGGCGCCGCCGCTCTTTCCAGAAGGGTCAACACAATGAGCACTTTGCACAAGGTCAAGGCCTACTTCGGCATGGCGCCGTTGGAGGACTACGAGGACGAGTACTACGACGACGAGCGCGGCGCGCGCGGCGGCTACGGCCGCCGCGGCGAGCGGTTCGCCGACGACTACGACCGCGGTCCCCGCTACGAGCACGAGTACGCCGAGGAGCGCCGCGAGCCGGAGTACGCCCCGGCCGGTGGTGGCTACCGCGGCGGCTACGACGACGACCCGCGCTACCACGCGCCGCGCGAGTTCGACCGCCCGTCGGCGCCGCCGTCGCAGCGGTTCGCCCCGCTGCACGGATCGACTCGCGGCGCGCTGGCGATGGACCCGCGCCGCATGCAGACCCTGTTCGAGGAAGGCAGCCCGCTGTCGAAGATCACCACGCTGCGTCCGAAGGACTACAGCGAAGCCCGCACCATCGGCGAGCGGTTCCGCGACGGCACGCCGGTGATCATGGACCTGGTGACCATGGACAACGCCGACGCCAAGCGGCTGGTCGACTTCGCCGCCGGCCTGGCCTTCGCGCTGCGCGGCTCCTTCGACAAGGTCGCCACCAAGGTGTTCCTGCTGTCGCCGGCCGACGTCGAGGTCACCCCCGAGGAGCGCCGCCGGATGGCCGAGGCGGGCTTCTACTCGCGCTGACTAGGTAGTCTGGGAACCGGCCGGGGCCAACCGCCCCGGCCGGTTCGCGTTCTCATCGCCCAGCCCCACGGAAGAGGAAATAGCCGGTGCCGATCGTCTTCGAAATAGTGGGCTTTGCGCTGTTCTTGTTCTGGCTGCTGCTGATCGCGCGGATCGTCATCGAGTTCATCCGCACCTTCAGCCGGGACTGGCAGCCGCGCGGATTCACCGTGGTGGTGCTCGAGGTGATCCTGACGGTCACCGATCCGCCGGTGAAGCTGCTGCGCCGGGTGATCCCGCCGCTGAACATCGGCAGCGTGCGGCTGGACCTGTCGGTGATGGTGCTGCTGCTGGTGGCCTTCATCGGCATGCAGCTGGCCTTCGGCGCTTCCATGCGCTGAGCCTTCTGTGAAAATCGTTCTTATTTATCCCGCAGTTTCGGAACCGGCGGGTCTGATGTGACAGGATGGACGCCAGTTACGATACGGACGGTAGCAACTGGCAAAGTTGCTCTATCGTTCTAAACTCGCAGACCGGTCCGACCGCAACAACTGGCAAGGGGTCAGAGAATGCCGCTCACACCCGCCGACGTGCACAACGTCGCCTTCAGCAAGCCGCCGATCGGCAAGCGTGGCTACAACGAGGACGAGGTGGACGCCTTCCTCGATCTGGTGGAAGCCGAATTGACCCGGCTGGTCGAGGAGAACGCCGATCTGCGTCAGCGGGTTGGCGAGCTCGACCAGGAGGTCGTCTCGGCCCGCAGCGGCGGCGCCGCCGTCGCCGCCCCGGTCTACAGCGAGCCGGCGCCCGCGCCCGCGCCCGCCTATGAGTCGGTGCCCGGCGAGGAGGCGCACGTCAAGGCCGCCAAGGTGCTGGCCCTGGCCCAGGACACCGCGGACCGCCTGACCGGCGGCGCCCGCGATGAGGCCAATAAGATGCTGGCCGACGCCCGCGCCAACGCCGACGCGTTGGTCACCGAGGCGCAGGCCACCGCCGACGCCACGCTGGCCGACGCCCGGTCGCGCGCCGAGGCCACCCTCGCCGACGCGCAGAGCCGCTCGGAGACCCAGCTGCGTCAGGCCCAGGAGAAGGCCGACGCCCTGCAGGCCGACGCCGAGCGTAAGCACGCCGAGATCATGGGCACCATCAACCAGCAGCGCACCGTGCTGGAAGGCCGGCTGGAGCAGCTGCGCACCTTCGAGCGCGAGTACCGCACCCGGCTCAAGACCTACCTGGAGTCCCAGCTCGAGGAGCTGGGCCAGCGCGGCTCGGCCGCCCCGGTCGATTCCGGCGCCGGCGAGGGTGGCTACAACCAGTTCAATCGGGGCAACTAGCCTGGTGGGCGTCCGCCGGATGACCCGCGGGCGCCTAGGGAAGGGATGATCAGGCAATGTTGATCGTTGCGCTGGTTCTCGCCGTCATCGGCCTGGCCGCTCTGGTCACCGCTGTGGTCACCAGCAATGAGCTAGTCGCGTGGGTCTGCATCGGCTCCAGTGTGCTCGGCGTGATCCTGCTGATCATCGACGCGATCCGCGAGCGCACCCGCGCCGAGGCCGGGTATGAGCCCGCCGCCGACGCCAGCGCCGGCGGGACCTTCAACGCCGAGAACGCCGACGAGGCCATCCCCGCCGAGGCCGCCATCGCCGAGGGCGCCACCATGGACGACCCCGAGGTGCCGGTGGAGACCGTCGAGCTGGCCGACGACGCCGAGGAGCCCGTCGCCGAGGAATCCGCCGAGCCGGTGGACGAGTCGGCCGAGGAACCGGCTGAGGCCACCGAGGAAGCCGAGGAGCCGGTGGAATCCAGCGCGGAGCAGCTCGCCGACGAGGTGCCCTCCCCGCAAGCCGAAGCCCTCGAAACCGACGAGGTCGAGGCGCAAGAAGCCGAAGCCGCGGCCGACGAGGCGTCCGATGAGGCCGCCGATCAGGTCGAGGCCCAGGTTGAGGCCGACGAGGTCGAGGCCGCCGACGAGAAGTAACCCGCGCTCGTACCTCAGGGCGTTGATCCCGGGTCGCGGACCAGTGTTGCGAACCCGGTCAGTGACGATCCGCGGACCAGTTGCATGTCCTCCATAATCAAGAATCTGTCCCACAGAATCAAGATCGGAGCGTGCCTGCTGAGGAAACCGCCTCGGGCCGTGAAGAACTGATCGAGGTTCGCTAGTTGCAGCCGCCGGCGTGGACCCACCGGCCGTTGTAGCCGATGCAGCCACTGACGTTAGATCCCGGTGGCGGTGGGGGCGGCGGGGTGTCCTCGGGCAGCGGCGCGTAATACGCCGGTGGCGGCGCATAGGTGTTGACGGCCCCGGCGATGTCGACGCATCCGCTGACGTTGACCCGTCGCCCTGCGCCCACGCAGACGTCGGCGGCGGCGTCGCCGGCGGGGGCGAACAGCACTACGGCTCCGGGCAGCGCGGCGGCGGTCAGCGCCACCGCCAGCACGCGGGCCGGGTATCGACGCTGCGGGTGGCCCGCCATCACTGTTCTCCCAGTCGGTTGACGTCCTCATAGCCGCACCGGGTGCGGAAGTCCTTCAGCGGCTGACGGATGCCCTTCAGTTCGGCGTGCTCCTGCGGGTGGGCGTCGAAGAAGTCGCGGATCGCGTCGGGGGCTTCCTCGTTCGGCAGGCCGTGCAGACCAGTGAAGAAGCCGTCGACGTCGGGATGGGTGTAGAGGTAAGCCGACGTCGCGGCGGCGACGCCGGCCGCGATCCCGGCCAGATCGGCGGCGGCGCAGTTGGGTGGACGCACCGGCTCCGGTGTGGGGTCGGCCGCGGCCACCCCGACTCCGCCGACGCCGACGCCGACGGCGACGGCAGCGACTGCGAGCTCGAAGGCGCCGAGACGGCGATACAGGTGATTCACTGGTGGGTCCTCTCTGAGTAGGCGACGTGAACCTTGCGGATCAGTCCTTCGAACGGGAACGGCGCCCGATCCCGGTAGTCCATGGACACCGGGGAACCCAGGCAGACGCCGATGTCGAGGCAATCGTTGGCGGTGAACAGCAGCGGCGCGCTGACCGGCACGGTTCCGGAGACGACGTCGACGCCGTCCACCGCGATGCTGACGGTCAGCGGCCCGGCCGGTCTCATCGCGGCGTACCAGGTGGTCACGGTGATTGTGTGCGGCCCCGCCGCGATCGGCGCCGGTGACCGGATCTTGGTCTTCTGCAGGATGAACAAGTTGTACTCGTAGCACAGCCGTCCGTTGTCGAAGAAGCAGGTCAGACCGCCGGCCCCGCTGCCAAGCGCGTAGAGCACGCCGTTGGCGTTCGCCGGCACATCCAGGTCGATGGTCACGGTGTTGTTCTTGTTCCCGAGACCCGGTGCGCAGAACTCCGGCATCCGGATCATGTCGCCGGAAAATTCCCACTCGGTGAACGGCGGCGCGATCCGCAGTTCGGGGTGATAGACCGGCACCCACAGGCCGCCGCCAATCGGCAGCACCGCGTTCTTCGCGGCCTCGATAGCGAACGTTTCGCGCATCTGGGCCAGCTTCTCGGGCATCTGCTCCGCTAGATCGTGGGCCTGGGTCCAGTCCTCGTCCAGGTTGTAGAGCTCCCAGGTGTCCTGGTCGGGGGTCCAGGTGGCCATCCCCGGCGGCAGGCCGGGGATCCACGGCAGGCGCGGCCCGACGGCCCCGGCGAACCATCCGTCGTGGTAGATGCCGCGGCTGCCCATAATTTCGAAGTATTGAGTCTTCTTGCCGCCCTCGGCATCCCGATCCACCAGGGTCTGCGCGAACCCGACACCAGCCAGCGGCATCTGGGTCTCCCCGGACACCGTGCGCGGCGGTTCGATCCCGACCACCTGATAAATGGTGGGCACGACGTCGTTGCAGTGCAAGAACTGGGTCCGCGGCACCGGGTCGGCGGCAACTTTGGCCGGCCAGCGCACCGCCATCGGGTTGCGTGTGCCGCCCAGATGCGAGGCCATCAGCTTCATGCCCTTGTACGGCGTGGAACCAGCCCAGGCCCAGCCTGCGTGGTACTGGTTGTCGACCAGCGGCGAACCCAGCACATCCAGGCCACCCAGCTCATCGAGGGCGTCGATGTGTTGGCGCACGGTGGTGGGAATGCCGTTCTGCGCCAACAGCTCCGAGATGGTGCCGTTCTGCCCCTCGCCGGACGAGCCGTTGTCGCCCCAGATGTAAAGGAACAGGGTGTTGTCGGCGTACCCCAGGGCGTCGAGCTCATCGGCGAGCCGGCCCACCTGCACGTCGACATGCTCGGCGTAGCCGGCCGCGACTTCCATCAGGCGCCGCTGAAACGGCTTCTCGTCCTCGGGAATGTCGTCCCAGGCGGGCATCTGCGGATGCCGCTCGGTGAGCACGCTGTCCTGCGGAATCCAGCCGGTGCCCTTGGCGCGCTCGAAGACGCGCTCCCGGTAGGCGTCCCACCCGTCGTCGAACTTACCGTCGTACTTGTCCGCCCACTCCTTCATGACGTGATGCGGGCCGTGCACGGCGCCGCTGGCCCAGTACATCAGGAAGGGCTTGTCGGCGTTGAAGGCCTTGTGCCGGCGCAGCCAGGAGATCGCGTCGTCGGCGAGGTCCTCCGAGAGGTGGTAACCCTCCTCCGGGGTACGCGGCGGCGGCACGACGGTGGTGTTGCGCACCAGGTTCGGCTCGTACTGCGAAGCCTCGCCGGCCAGGAAGCCGTAGAAGTATTCGAAGCCCAGACCGGTGGGCCAATTGTCGAACGGGCCCGCCGCGGTGGTCTCCTCGGCGGGCGTGTTGTGCCACTTGCCGAACGCGGAGGTAGCGTAGCCGTACTGGCGCAGCACCTCGGCCACCGTGGCGCTGGACCGCGGGATCTTCCCCGCGTAGCCGTCCCAGTCGTTGGCCAGTTCGGCGATCTGCCCATTGCCGATCTCGTGGTGATTGCGGCCGGTCAGCAGCGAAGCGCGGGTGGGCGAGCACATGGCGGTGGTGTGGAATCGGTTGTACGTGACGCCTTCGGCGCAGATCCGGTCCATGGTGGTGGTGGTCACCTCACCGCCGAACGTCGACGGCAGGCCCGGACCCGCGTCGTCGATGAGCACGATCACGATGTTCGGCGAGTCCTCGTGCAGCCGCGCCGGAATCTCGCGCGGGTGGTACGTCGACTCGGCCAGGGTTCGCCCGGCGATGCTGCCCGATGGCGTCGGCGGGAATGGCAGGACACCGCCATCGGGCAGCAGCGGCGCCACCACAGTCGCCGAAGTGTGGAGTTCCTTGGCCAACGCAGCCCCTTTCTCAAGCAGGGATAAATCTTGCGCATATCGTCACTGGTTAGTCTTGACATCGGAGGGCAAATATTTGACAGTTCGGGACACGGCGTCGGACGCGCGGGCGCCGTCCTGAGCTTTTGTGTTCACAGTTGTGCCGCTCGTGCGGCGACGGACCCTCGCGAGGCCTTCGTCACGGGTCGAGACGTGGTGAGTCGGCACGCCGATCGTCGTCCGTGCCGGGGTTGGCCCACTCTGATGTCGGGCTCGGGCTAGGGTCGAGTTGGGCGGGGGCGACCCGGCACCCGGCGGCTTGTGCTCCGGTGTGCAGGCGTCGGTCCCACACGGCGACGATCACGCCGGGGTCGCCGACTGCCAACGCGCTCGCCAAGTGGACAGCGTCGGCGCCCCGCAAGGCATGCGTCCGGGCGAGGTGGCCGGCGTGCTGTTCGACCTCCGAGGTGAGTTCGACCGGGCGCGTGGCGGCCCAGAATTGCTCCCAATGGCCCTCGGCCTCGGCGAGTTCAAAGTCGCTGAGGCCGTGATTGCGGGCTGCCGCGGCGAGGGCGCCGCGGACTTCGGGATATGCCTGTCAGATCACCTCAAACTGTCGAGCCTGGTGTACAGCATTTGTGCGAGGCGCTCTGTTTGTTGGTCGTCAAAACCGATCTCGCCACATCTATCCGGCCATGCAGTTGCGGCATCGATCATGGCGTCGATCATGTTTTTCGTAGCCCGCTCGCGTATTCCGAGTCGTTCACCCGCCTCGATGAAGTTGGCGCGCGTGAGGCGGTTCGCGCGTCCGTACAGGTTGAGCGCCATGGGGTCGTTCCACCCGGTGTACGGCTGCGTGCAGAGCAGATCGTAGGCGGGGGTCGGCTGCCACAATCCATTCGGGTTGTAGATCGACATGTTCTTTCCGTGCAGGTCCCCGTTCCCGATCAGCCAGCTGAAGACAACAACTTTCAGCAATTCGACCAGTGCTACCACCCGCGACCCGCCTCCGCGCCCGCAGGCATCGGCGAGGGTCGTCAACGCGGTCTCCGTATTGATGCGGTACTTGGACGCCGGATACAGGTCGGCGACCTGGCACGCGTCTTCTTGCGGAATCCGTCTTGTTCCAACGCGGTCAAATCGATGCACCAATAGGGCGCTGCGCCCCTGCGCATCGTGTAGCAACGTTGTCTGAGCGACTCGCAGTCCGCATGCCGATGCCATCCGCATGAAGAAGTGCTCGTTTTCGACGAGGAGCGGGAAGCCGGCAGGGTTCAGCTTGAGTATTGCGGGGCCTGCGCGAGTTTGAGTCGGAGTCGACATCATGCCGGCACTGACTTTAGGTTGAACTCCTGACAAACCGACAGGGTCGGCTTCGATAGAACCCATCAGCTTCACAAATACTGCATGAAAGTCGTTGTCTCGCTCCGGTTCGAATAGTGGCGGCGGCAGGAGGGGAGCTGCGCCGGCGGGGAACACTCGAATGTTGCCGATAGTGTCGGCGCCGATCGCGAGCAGCAGCGTCAGATGGTCATCCGCCGATGTCTTCGTTGATGAGGTGACGACGCCGAGTCGGACACCCTCTGGCAAAAGGCCGGCGAAAAACGGTGGAATGGCCCCTCCTGCGGTTGTTATCGGACACTCGCCAGACCGCGGTAATGACCAGGAAACCGATCGATCTCGTACCCGGCCATCGCCAGGTTCATCCGCCACATAATCGAAGCTGACGGCATCTCCACGTTGGCGGGTCAGGTGGGCGGCTAGTGCCTCGCCGAGGAATACGTCGGCTTTGGCGACCTCGCGAAGGTCGAGGCCGATTCGGTCGGTCATTCAGACCCCGAACTCAACTCGAGGCGCAGGCCAAGGATGTTGGCGATCTCTAGGACCGAACTGATCTTGGTCGCACCGGTCCCCGCTTCCAAGGTTTGGACGCTGTAGCGCGACACCCCGGCCAGGTCGGCTAGCGTCTCCTGAGTGAGCTGCAGTGCTAGTCGTCGCTCGATGAAGGCTTGGCTTATGCCTGCTAATTCAGGCATAAGGTCCCCGCGTTGCGGGTTTGTCCGTCTCGGGCGCGCCATGCCCCTCCTTATGCTTGATAAATCATGCATAACATAGGATCGGCCTCTGGTGTGGCGCTGTCCAGCTGTTATGCCTGATTTTTCACACATAAGGGCGGCTTAAGGCCGCGGCAGCTGTGGGGTTCGTGCCGGAGTAGGTGTCAGCACGCATGAAATATCCGCCCCAGCCGGGGTCGGAGTGGATTTTCTGAATACTCAGCTAACAAAAATTGTGTCCGAGGGGGGACTTGGCCACTTACGACACGGGTTCTGACCTGGCGAATCGGTACCTGATCGTCATCCATGCCGGGGTCGACCCACCTCTGACGTCGAGCGGTCGGATTAGGGGTCGAGTTGGGCGGGGGCGAGTCGGCACCCGGCGGCTTGGGCTCCGGCGTGCAGGCGTCGGTCCCAAACGGCGACGATCAGGCCGGGTTCGCCGACTGCCAACGCGCTGGCCAGATGGACAGCGTCGGCTTCGCGCAAGGCATGGGCGCGGGCGAGGCGGCCGGCGTGCTGTTCAACCGTGGCGGTGAGTTCGATTGGGCGGGTGGCGGCCCAGAAGTCCTCCCAGTCACGCTCGGCGTCGGCGAGCTCGGATTCGGTTAGGTCGTGATTGCGGGCTGCTGCAGCGAGTGCGGCGCGGACTTCGGGGTAGGCCAGGCGGCTGGACAATGCGGCGTCGCAGCCGTCCCACAGCGCGGATGCCAGCGAGCTTCCTGTCTCGGTGGTGAGAAGTTTAACGAAGGCGCTGGCGTCGAAGTAGACGAGCGGCACCGGTCAGCGCCGCTGGTCGCTGACCTGGTCAGACACCGGCCGCCGCGGTCGGGGCCGGGACCGTCCCGCAGCGACGGGCCGCTGCGCGGTGGCCCTGGCAATCACGCCTTCGGCCGTGAGACGCTCCAAGGTGCCTGCGCTGTCCAGCGCAGCGAGTCGCGCGACCGGAATCCCGCGGTCGGTGATGACGACCTCATCACCAGCCCGAACTCGATCGAGCCAATCGCTAAGGTGCGCGCGCAACTCGGTCACGGATACCTCCACACCGTGAACTGTACACTCGCTGAACCGTGATTTGTACATGTCACTTCTGAGTGTGGCAACGACGACCTGAGAGATTGACCCGCGCAAGCCGGAGGCGAGGTGGCAACGGGCCGGTACACCGATTCGTCCGCGGTGCTGGCGACGCCGAGACGGTCGATATTATGGTGGCTGGTGGCCTTCCGTCCAAGCTGCATCCGAAGGTGTTGCGGCGGAAGGTGTTTGCCGTCCCCGGTGGGACTTCGGCGCGGCTGGCGTTCGTGGTCAGCTGTATGAAGACGGCAGCGCCTCGGTGTCGGACGCCGGGTCTAGCTTGCAGCAGCGGGCTCTTGAATTCTCTGCGTGAGGTGCTGTGTGCGGTGACTGCCGACGATCGCCTTCATTGGCGTTCTGTTGCCAGCGACCCGATTGAACGACTCTCCCAGTAGTAACAGTTGGCCTGAGTCGCGAAGAACCTCGACATCCCTTGGATCGTATTCGTATGACGGAGCGTGCTTCAAGCTGGTGTAGGCGTCCCAGAACAGTTGGCTCCACATGTCCAGTTGGTGGCATTACCCCGAGACCGTGGCTAAGAGACCGAAATTACAACTACCCGTTTGAAATTCAATAGCCCACAACTGACTAGGAACATAAGGGGTAACCGAGCTTCAACTTGGGTGCGATTGCTGAACAACCGTTTTTACTCAATCGTCACGTCGAGGGGCTCGCCCATCGGGCGGCCAGGAGTCGGTACCCGACTCAAGCGGAATATTCAAGGATCGAAGCAGGATCGAAAAGAGCCGCCAATTGGCGATCGCTCCGACAAGTTCGACCAAAACCGCGTGATCGCCATTGAATGCCTTGTGGCACGCGGCCCAGTTTTCCTCGGCAATGACCCCGTCACGTACCACATCATCGGTCGCCGCCAGGACCGCACGCTCGGCATGGCCCAGACGATTGGAACTCTGCCAGTCACGCACCGCCAGAAGGTCATCCGAAGCCACACCGAGCAGCGTCGCGATTCGCCAATGCTGTGTCCACTCATATACCGACCCCGTTACCCAGCCGATGCGCATGATGATCAATTCGCGTAGCCGGGCGTCGAGCACACCGTTAAATAGCAGCGCCTCAAGCATTCCGTACAGGGCCACTGCGAGGCTCG
This sequence comes from Mycolicibacterium brumae, assembly GCF_025215495.1. Taxonomy (NCBI): domain Bacteria; kingdom Bacillati; phylum Actinomycetota; class Actinomycetes; order Mycobacteriales; family Mycobacteriaceae; genus Mycobacterium; species Mycolicibacterium brumae. The sequence continues at coordinate 1,516,534 of NZ_CP104302.1, forward strand.
GCTGGTGAAGTGCCACGCGAAATACTGACAGTTCTGCCATCTCTGCGGGCAGCCCACACTCGGCAGCCCGCAGCCGGGCCTGCTCAAGGTCGAGCATCGGTACGCGTTCCGTTCTCGTCACGTGTGACCTTCCTCTGTTGAAGCTCCGCATGCTGTGAGGGCGTGGGCACGAAGACGTTGTGCAGGGCCGCACTCGATTTGGCATTTTCATCTGCAAGCGAACTGAGCAGCGGCGCGAGACCAGCGAATCCGGTTGATTCTCTTGTGATCCGGTCGAACGGCCAGCGGCGCGTGGCCAGAATCTCGAGGGCTGCCCGGTAGGCGGGATACTCCACGCCGAGTGCACCGGCGATGTGTAATTCCTTATACACCAGCGTGTCTGGTTCAAAGCCGGGCGCGCCGCCTCCGCCGCGGGTGCCAGCAACCACGACCCTGCCGCCAGGCCTGGCAAGGGCGACGGCGTCGGCGAACGCGGAGGGTGCTTTGGCGGTGACATCGATGACCACGTCGGCAAGCTGTCCGCCTGTCTCACGCTGGAGCGCTGTCACTGCATCGTCCTGCGATACGTCGATGGGCAGGTCGACACCGAATGATCTGGCTATGGCCAGTCGCTGATCGTCGCGTGGACCGATGCCGGTCATCGCGACGAAAGCGGCTCTCGCCTCTTTCGCCGCCACCGCCGCGCAGATCCCGCGGATGCCCGGTCCCAGTATCGCTACGATACCCCCCGCCTTGGTGTCGGGAAGAGTTTTCCCCCATTGGATACCGGCCCCGAGAGGGTTGAACAACGTGGCGAGAACGGGGTCCATGTCTTCGGCAATCGGGAGTAGCATCGCGTCCCACGGAAGCTCCACATGGGTGGCGTATCCGCCCCATAACCCGGCGCCGATCTCCACGTCGACGAACCCGAACATGGTGGCGATGCCGTTCACCGCACATCGCCGGTATTCGCCGCGGCGACACTCCGGGCAGTCTCGGCAGGACCGGAACACCTCGACGGCCACGCGCTGGCCGGCCCGGACGCACCAGCGTTCGCTGGCCGCATTGCCGACATGTTCGACGATGCCGACGATTTCGTGACCTGGAACGAATGAGAAGCCGGCAGGCAGGTGTCCGGTGAATTGTTCGTGATCTGTACCGCATAGACCACATGCTTCAACTCGCAGGATCGCACCGCGGTCACCGACGTCGGGGATGGTCATCTGGCGCCGCTCCAGATTCCGCGGTCCGGTCAACACCATGGCCTCGGCGATCATGGAAGCTCGAATCCCGTGGACGACCCTGTGTTTCGGAGGCAAACCGTTCTGCCAACGTACATCTCGCCCGCCATCGCCTCGGCAATCTGCGGATCGTCGCTGCGTGCGACGACTCTTCGCCCGTCGGACAGGTGCGCGATGGTCGGTGTCCATCGAGGTCGCCCGTCTCGGTCGTATTCGACCGTGTACCCGTCCACTGTCGCGCGACCGGTCGCCTCGTCGACGCCTGCGACGGCCAGCCGCGATGAATCGATCGGAGTTTGTTCGTCTGCCGTGTCGATCAGTCGCCACCCGGTTGGTGGAGGGGTGGCCGACCACACACCGACCGAATGTTTCGTCGAATACCAACCGAGGCCGGTGACGACGTCGTCCCCGCGATGGGTGACTTCGCCTACGCCGACCGCCACCGGAGTACGCGCTTCTACCGACAATCGATCACTCGCTCAGGGCCACGGGCTGTTGTGAGACACGAATGCGATGGTGTCATATCTGCAGTCAAGCCACAATGGTGTGCGCCCGCGGCATACTGGCTGTTGTGTCGACGAAGTTGGTGCGATGGGGTGCCGCCGCGCCGTCAGATCGTGATTCCGCTCGCGACCGATTGCTAGATGCTGCCGAGCGGTGCCTAGAGAGTTGCGGCGTGGTAGGCACGACCATGGAGGACATCGGCAGAACAGCGGGTGTCTCCAGGGCAACGGTGTATCGCTACTTCCCTAATCGGGAGGCGGTGATGTCGGGCGTCATCATTCGCGCCGCCGAGCGCTATCTCGATCGCATCAACCCCCGGATCGCGGAGCACACCGATCTGGGCTCCGCTCTCGTCGATTTCGTGGAATACACAGTTGAGGCCGCGCGCCGCGAAGAGATCATCGGATTGTTGTTCGGCAGCGACGAGGAACTCGCCGGCGTTGGCCTCGCGGCGGGGACCTCGACGTCACTCTTCGAACTCGTCACCGAGTTTCTCCGTCCCATCTTCAGGAGACACTGGAGTTACGTAGAACCGGGCGTCTCCGTCGACGACGCCGCCGAGTGGGTTCTCCGCACGATACTGAGCCTGCTGACTGTTCGAGGACCGCGGGAGCGCAGTCGTGACGGGCTCCGGACATTTCTTTCAAGGTTTCTCCTTCCCGCAATCCTGGCGAGCGACCATTGTCGACCGATGTGACAGACAAGGCGTAATGTCTCAACCACAGCTGAGGTAGGAGGCCGGACATGTCTGTGCAGTTCACCGCGTTCAACCAGCAGGTCGCTGAACAACTGCAGAGCGCAGCAGAAACCACGGGCGGGCTGGCCGGTTACCTCGGCTTCCGGCACACTGAATTCACTGCTGGACGGCTCGTCGCGGAGATGGACGCACGCGACGACCTGAAGACGCCTTTCGGCAACTTGCATGGCGGCTGCTTGTCGGCCATGGTCGACCATTGCCTTGGAGTGGTGTTTTATCCCGTGATTCCGATGGGATCCTGGGTCGCGACGACGGAGTTCAAACTGAATTTGCTTCGTCCAGTCTCCAGCGGAACCTGTGTAGCCACGGCTGAGATCATCTCGCTGGGCAGAACCAGCGGTGTGGCACGTATCGACATCTGCAACGACGGCAGAGCGGTGTGTGCGGCGCAGGGCACCGTCACCGTCGTCGCACCGAAGGCCATCTCTTGATGTCTGCAAACAGAGCACATGATTCGTCCGCTCCTGTCGTCGAGCGCGTGCCCACGGTGGATGGGCTCTCGCTGGCGGTCGACTTCTACCGCTGTGACGGACCGCGGGCGGTCGTGTTGCTCCTTCACGGCGGTGGTCAGAGCCGGCACGCCTGGGATGTCACCGCCCAACGATTGCATCAGCGGGGCTACACCGTTGCCGCCTACGACGCAAGGGGACATGGTGACAGCGACTGGGATCCAGACGGACGCTATGACATCGAACGGCTGGGGTCCGACCTGTTGGCCGTGCGCGCGTACGCCGGCTCCGCCCGCCCAGTTGCCGCGATCGGGGCATCGTTGGGCGGTTTGACCATCCTCGGCACGCACTTGCTCGCCCCATCGGAGCTATGGCAGGCCGTCGTCCTGGTTGACATCACTCCGCGAATGCAGATGCACGGCGCCCGCCGAGTCCTATCGTTCATGTCGGCCCATCCCGAAGGTTTCGACAGCCTAGAGTCGGCCGCTGACGTGATCGCCGCCTACAACCCGCACCGCCCTCGCCCCGAAAACGTCGACGGCCTTCAAAAAGTCCTCCGCCGACGTGGAGACGGTCGCTGGGCCTGGCGATGGGATCCGGCGTTTGCGACGTCGAATTTTCAGTTCCTGCAGAGTGATTCAGACGACGGCGCAGAGGAGTTCGAGATGATGAGCGCATTCCTTGTCGATGGCGCGCGACAGGTGTCCGCGCCGGCGCTGCTGGTCCGCGGCCTGCTGTCGGACATAGTCTCCGAAGAGACAGTGAAGGATTTCCTCACCTTGGTTCCCCACGCGCAAACCGTTGACGTGTCGGGCGCGGGCCACATGGTTGCTGGCGACAACAACGACGCATTCTCGACGGCGGTCGTCGACTTTCTCGACCGTACCGTTTGACGCCAGTCGTCGGGCTGCGCGGGAGATCCCAGTTCGCCACCTATTCTGCTCGTATGCCAACTGATTCGGCGCGGATGTCGTTTCGCCGACATATCCGCGAGCAGGTCTTGAGGGCGACACGGGAACTCACCATTGAGAAGGGCTGGGAACAAGTCCGAGTGAGTGAGGTCGCCGAACTTGTCGGCGTCTCCCGACCGACGCTATACAAGGAGTTCGGCGATAAGCAGGGACTTGGTGACGCGCTCGTGGTGGCCGAGGGTCAGCGCTTCCTGGAGGGTATCCACGCCATCCTCGCCGAACACACCGGCGACGTTCAGGGCGGCATCACCGCAGCGGTGCGGTTCACCCTGCGTGAAGCAGAAGCCAGTCCGCTCCTGAAGTCGGTGCTGACGTCCAGCCACTCAGGGGATGATCGCGCCGGTGCGCCGACGACGGGCGTTCTTCCTCTCCTGCCGACATCGGCGTCCCTGCTCCAGCTCTCCTCCGCGGCTTTGGTCGCGTGGTTTCACGACCACTTCGCCGATCTCGACTCCGAAGACGTCGAGGAGGTCGCAGACGTTCTGGTGCGGCTCACCGTGAGTCACGTCGTCCTTCCCTCCGCGGACATCGCCACCACGGGTGCGCGGATCTCGCGGGTGGCGCTCCGCTACCTCGGCGTTGGCTATAGATAGCTGTGACTTGAGCGGTCTTAGCCTCGATCCACTGACAATGGACTGTTTGTCGGGGTGTCGGGATAAGGAAAGTGCGTTCTGAGCTGGGAAGATTGATATTGTTCAGGCAACAATCGGTCCAGTTCGAGAACGGCACTTCCGGCGCGAGTGTCCCACACGTTCACCCCGCGGTCCGATGTGTTCGATGAGGACATCTGGTGTCGTGCGCGGGCCTGGTGCCGGTGATGGCGCTGGCTGAGCAGGCAGGCCTATCGGAGTTGTTGGCCAACAAGATTCACATCGCAGCTCCCAGGGTCAAGTCGAGGTCGGCCAATCCGGCTCCGAAACTGGCCACCCTGATCGCGAGCATGTACGCGGGCGCGGATTACATCGATGATGTCGACCTGGTCCGCGCTGGCGGCATAAAAACCCTTTTTCCGCCGGGTGTATCCCCCGTCAACGATGGGAACGCTGTTGCGGGAGTTCACTTTCGGTTATGCCCGCCAATTGGATTCGGTGCTGGCCGAGCATCTGGCCGGCTTGTGTGACCGGGTGAATCTGCTGCCCGGCGCGCAGGCTCGGGCCTTCATCGAACACCCGGGGAGAGGCGACGCTGCAGAAAGACGCCGCAAAGGTCGGGATCTCCGGACCCGCCGGGACAGCTCAATGTGGTGAGAGCCGAAACTCGCTCGGAGAGCGGCCGGTCCATCGCTTGAAGGCGTGTGAGAAGTTGGCGAGGTCGCTGTATCCGAGATCCGTGGCGATCTCACTCACCGATAGGGATCGGTCGAGTAGCTGCAGCATCGCGCGCTCGCGCAGGAATGCTTGGCGCAACTCGCGAAAGGTGGTCTCCTCTTCGGAGAGGCGCCGCTTGAGTGTGCTGGTGGACATCGACAGCTCATGTGCGAACCAATGTTTACTTCGGCGTCCGGGCTCCTTCTGCAGCAGCCGTCTCACCTTCTCCGAGAACGACGTGGTTTCGCTCCGCTGGTCGAGAGTTCGCTGCAGATCGACGATGGCGAGTCGGTATGCGACGGGATCGGAGAACCGGCACACCTCGTTGAGCGTGTCCGCGGGAACATGGAGGAAGGACATCGGAGCGTCGAAGAACAGGCGCCCGGCGGTAAGGTCGTCCTCGCGATCTTTCAAGGCGGCGGGCGCTGGCCAACTCAAGTGGAGTGTGAGGGTCGGCGCCGCACGGACGAGCATGTCCAGCAGTCGCAACAACGCCAACCCGGCGTACGTGACGGCGAGGCAGTCCAGGGCACGATCGCTGGTGTGTCCCCAGAGCCCGACGGTGAGGCCTTGGTCATCTGGATGAAACTGTGCTTTGACAGCCGTCGTGATCAACGGCAGATAAGTCAGCAGCTCTACGATCTCGGCCACTGAGCCCGCGCTGACCAGCGGAACACTCAGCGGGCCGAAGGACGTCAACTGTGCCTGTTCGGCTAACGCAAATCCGAGCAGCGTTGCCTGATCGATGTCTAGACCGGGGTACGCCTCACGAAACCACCGTAACGGGGCCTGGATATCACGCTGAATCAGCGTCGCCTCGTCGGTTCCTTCGCGAGCCATGATGTTGCGAAGCCGCGCGACGGCGTCTGGGTCAAACGCCGGGCTCTCGAGCATTTGCACGAATGCGAGTGGGGGCACACCCGCGTCATTGGGGTTCACTGACCATGGCCCCTTTGAGCCGAAATCACAAGTTTCTGACTCCGGCGAACATAGCCGCAGCGCTCATCTGGCGCAAGACTTGTGTCAAGTAACTGAGGACACGCAAGGAGCCTGGCTATGGCAGTTGTCACATTTGTCTCCCACGGCGGCGAGAAGTATGAGGCGCCTCTCGAGGAAGGTCAGTCACTGATGCGGGTCGCGACCAACAATGCGGTGCCCGGCATCGACGGCGACTGCGGAGGCGAAGCCGCGTGCGGCACCTGCCATGTGATCGTCGATCCGCAATGGTCCGATCGGGTCGGCCTCTCCGGGGCCAATGAAGAGGAGATGCTCGCGATGAACCCCGAGCGTCAGCCGACCTCCCGGCTGTCCTGCCAGATGCAGGTCTCTGAGGCGTGGGACGGTTTGATCGTCCATCTGCCCGAGTTCCAACTGTGATGACGAAAGAGAGGTGAGACGTGAGCAATATTCGCGAGGCAGTCACTGCCAAGGCTCAGGCAACAATTCCGATGGACCGAATAATCCAGGGCGCCCACCTCTACGACAGAACGCGGCGCTGGGTCACCGGCACCAACGGTGAAAAAATCTTCATCGAGCGACCGATCCCGCCGGCTGACGAGGTTGAACTGACCGACATCGACCTTAGCAATCCTTTCCTCTATCGTCAGGGTCGCTGGAAGTCCTATTACGAGCGCCTACGCAACGAGGCTCCCGTGCACTATCAGGCCCACAGCGCGTTCGGCCCGTTCTGGTCGGTGACGCGGCATGCCGACATCGTGGCCGTCGACAAGAACCACGAGGTCTTCTCCTCCGAGCCGTTCATCGTCATCGGGAGCCCGCCGCGCTTCCTCGACATTGCGATGTTCATCGCGATGGACCCCCCAAAACACGACCGGCAACGGCAGGCTGTCCAGGGTGTGGTCGCACCGAAGAACCTGCGTGAGATGGAGGGCCTCATCCGCGAGCGGGTGGTAGACGTGCTCGACGCTCTGCCGCTTGGCGAACCGTTCAACTGGGTGCAGCACGTCTCGATCGAGCTAACCGCGCGCATGCTGGCCACGCTGCTGGACTTCCCGTTCGAGCAGCGGCGCAAGCTCGTCCAATGGTCCGATCTCGCCACCTCCATGGAGCAAGCCAACGGTGGGCCCTCGGACAACGACGAGATATTTCGCGGCATGGTCGATATGGCTAGAGGTCTCAGCGCTCACTGGCGGGACAAGGCAGCCCGGACAGCTGCCGGAGAGCTGCCCGGCTTCGATCTGATCACCATGTTGCAGAGCGACGAGAGCACCAAGGACCTGATCGATCGCCCGATGGAGTTCTTGGGCAACTTGGTATTGCTGATCGTGGGTGGCAACGATACGACCCGCAATTCCATGAGCGGTGGTGTTCTGGCGCTGAACGAGTTCCCTGACCAGTTTGAGAAGCTGAAGGCGAACCCCGAGCTGATCCCCAACATGGTCTCGGAGATCATCCGGTGGCAAACCCCGCTCGCGCATATGCGCCGGATCGCCAAGGCCGACACTGTGCTCAACGGGCAGTTCATCCGCAAGGGCGACAAGGTCCTGATGTGGTACGCCTCGGGCAACCGCGACGAGCGCGTGTTCGATCGGCCCGATGACCTGATTATCGATCGGGCCAACGCCCGTAACCACATCTCCTTCGGTTTCGGCGTGCACCGCTGTATGGGTAACCGGCTGGCCGAGATGCAGTTGCGGATCCTGTGGGAGGAGCTGCTTCCGCGGTTCGAGAACATCGAGGTCGTCGGTGAGCCCGAGTACGTGCAGTCCAACTTCGTGAGGGGGATCAGTAAGCTGATGGTCCGCCTCACCCCGAAAGGTGGCGCATGACCGTGCAGCGAGCGGTCATCGCGGGGGCCAGCCACGCGGGCACCCAGCTCGCCGCCAGTCTTCGCCGAGAAGGGTGGGACGGCGAAATCGTCCTCGTCGGCGATGAGTCGGCGTTGCCCTACCAGCGGCCCCCGCTGTCCAAGTCGTACCTGGCCGACAAATGCGAACTGGCCGAACTCGCGATCCGCAACTCGGATTTCTACGCCAAGCAGCGGATCCGACTCCTGGATGCGACGGTGGCGGCGGTCGACCGCTCGGCTGGTCATGTCGTGCTGAGTACCGGCGACGCACTGCCCTACGACAAGCTCGCGCTGTGCACTGGCGCCCGGCCTCGTCGGCTCCCCACCCCGGGAGCGGACCTGGCCGGAGTCTTCTACCTACGCACCGCCGCGGACGGCGAGATGATCCGAGAGGCCGCCGGCCCCGGGCGTCGGGCGGTGATCGTCGGCGGCGGCTACATCGGACTGGAGACAGCCGCCTCGTTGCGTGCACTGGGTCTGGAGGTCACCCTGCTCGAGGCGACCGGGCGCGTCCTTGAACGGGTCACCGCCCCGGAGGTATCGGAGTTCTTCGACCGGATCCACCGGGAGGAGGGCGTCAACATCCGGACGGGCACGCTGGTCGAGGCTCTGTCCGGCGACGGCAGGGTCCGCGAAGTAATCCTGGCCGGTGGCGAATCAATTCCCGCCGACCTCGTCATTGTCGGCATCGGCGTGGAGCCGAACACCGAGCTCGCCGCCACCGCGGGCCTGGTCGTCGACAACGGCGTCGTGATCGACGATCAGGCCCGGACTAGCGACCCCGACATCGTGGCCGCCGGGGACTGCGCCAGCCACGACATGGCCCGTTACGGCCGTCGCATCCGCCTGGAGTCCGTGCCGAGCGCGGCCGAGCAGGCCAAGGTCGCCGCCGCGACCGTCTGTGGGAAGTCCAAGAAGATAGCGGCCCTTCCATGGTTCTGGTCAGATCAATACGACCTCAAGCTCCAGATCGCCGGTCTCAACACCGGGTACGACGAGGTCGTCCTCAGCGGCGACCCGACCCGGGAGCGCGACTTCACCTGCTTCTACCTCCGTGCCGGCGAGCTTCTTGCCGCCGACTGCATCAACCGCCCCCGCGACTTCATGTTCAGCAAGCGGGTCATCACGCAGCAAGTCGCCGTCGAACGGGCCGAACTGGTGCTCGCCGGCTCGGACTGAGGTGCCGGCGGTGCGTAGGCGGTGGGAACGACGACGGCGGATGCGACGCGTGTCTTGGAGAGGTACTTCAGTGACAATTGCCATCCAGCCCCGCTGGCAAAGGAACGCTAGCGGCTGCCCGGCGGTCGCCTTGGCGCAGCGCATCAGGACCTAGCCTCGCGCTTTCATCGTGAGTCGCCACGCGGGGTGTGTCGTGAATAGAGAAAGGTGCTCTGAACTGGGATAATTCGGATTGTCAAGATCTGAATTTCCACCAGAAGCCGGAGCACCTTTCAGGTGAAGAAGTCTACGTCGTCCTATCCTGCGTTGTCCGTGGAGGCCACCGGAACCGGGATCGTGTCTCATGCCGGGGCGGTTCTGCTGACACGCACCGCCGATGCGACCGGGTTGAGCAGCACCTTGACCAGGGCGTTGACACCGTGGCGCAAACCCCTGGCCACTCACGATCCGGGCAAGGTCCTCCTCGATCTGGCGATCAGCCTGGCTGTGGGTGGGGATTGCCTGGCCGATATCGCGGTGCTGCGCGAACAACCCGCCGTCTTCGGGCGGGTGGCCTCAGATCCGACAGTGTCACGGCTGATCGCCACCTTGGCCGCCGACGCCCCGGCGGCGTTGTCGGCGATCGACTCCGCCCGCGCCCAGGCGAGGGCAACCGCCTGGGCCGCCGCCGGAGACAACGCCCCCGATCACGGGCGCACAGTCGCTGATCCGCTGGCCATCGACATCGACGCCACCCTGGTCACCGCGCACTCGGACAAAGAGTCCGCCGCGCCAACGTATAAGCGCGGCTATGGGTTTCACCCGTTGTGCGCGTTCGCCGACCACGGCCCCGACGGGACGGGGGAACCCCTGGCCATCATGCTCCGCAGTGGCAATGCCGGGGCGAACACCGCCGCCGACCACAAGACGGTGCTCCAACAGGCACTGGAACAAATCCCCGGGATCAGCGGGTATCGGGTGGGCAAGACGGTGCTGGTGCGCACTGACACCGCCGGCGGCACCCATGAATTCCTGAACTATCTGCACGCCCGACGGCTGGCGTACTCGGTCGGGTTCGGGCTCACCGAGACCATAGCCGCCGCCGTCGACCAGATACCCGAGCAGGCGTGGACCCCGGCCTATGACAGCGCCGGCGGCGTGCGCGACGGGGCGTGGGTCGCCGAGCTCACGGGCCTGATCCCCCTGGCCGGCTGGCCGCCCGGGATGCGCGTCATCATCAGAAAGGAACGCCCGCACCCGGGAGCCCAGTTGCGGTTCACCGACCGAAACGGCCTGCGACTGACCGCATTCGCCACCAACACTGCTCGCGGACAAGTCCCCGACCTGGAATTGCGGCACCGCCGCCGCGCACGCTGCGAAGACCGGATACGGGCCGCCAAAGACACCGGCCTGGCCAATCTCCCGCTGCACGGGTTCGATCAGAACCGCATCTGGTGCGCCCTGGTCCAACTCGCCTGCGAGCTCACCGCGTGGACCCAGATGATCACCCTGGCCGGCCACCAAGCCCGACGCTGGGAACCCAAACGCCTCCGCCTGCGCCTGTTCAGCGTCGCCGCGAGGATCACCCGCCACGCCCGAAGGACACGACTACCCCTCTCGGCCACCGCGCCCTGGTCCGAACTGCTGGTCACCGCCACCGCCAAGCTGCAACCCGGATAACCGGACAGACCAGCACTGATAACGCCGACCAACGAAAGACCCCCCGGGAAGTGGAACCCGGCAGAACCCGCTGACCCGGCGACCCTGTCACACCCACCAGCAAGAATCAGCCCGCAGCAACACAATCCGAACCCCGACAAGCAGGGAGATCAACCGCACGAAAGATTGAGGCTAGTGGGGTTTCCCAACGAGCATGACGATTCTTTCCGGAGGAGCAGCGTCAGAAGTCGGTGCCTGTTCTGTTCTGTTCTGTTCTGACAATGAGGTTAGCCTCGCGCTTTCATCGTGAGTCGCCACGCGGGGTGTGTCGTGAATAGAGAAAGGTGCTCTGAACTGGGATAATTCGGATTGTCAAGATCTGAATTTCCACCAGAAGCCGGAGCACCTTTCAGGTGAAGAAGTCTACGTCGTCCTATCCTGCGTTGTCCGTGGAGGCCACCGGAACCGGGATCGTGTCTCATGCCGGGGCGGTTCTGCTGACACGCACCGCCGATGCGACCGGGTTGAGCAGCACCTTGACCAGGGCGTTGACACCGTGGCGCAAACCCCTGGCCACTCACGATCCGGGCAAGGTCCTCCTCGATCTGGCGATCAGCCTGGCTGTGGGTGGGGATTGCCTGGCCGATATCGCGGTGCTGCGCGAACAACCCGCCGTCTTCGGGCGGGTGGCCTCAGATCCGACAGTGTCACGGCTGATCGCCACCTTGGCCGCCGACGCCCCGGCGGCGTTGTCGGCGATCGACTCCGCCCGCGCCCAGGCGAGGGCAACCGCCTGGGCCGCCGCCGGAGACAACGCCCCCGATCACGGGCGCACAGTCGCTGATCCGCTGGCCATCGACATCGACGCCACCCTGGTCACCGCGCACTCGGACAAAGAGTCCGCCGCGCCAACGTATAAGCGCGGCTATGGGTTTCACCCGTTGTGCGCGTTCGCCGACCACGGCCCCGACGGGACGGGGGAACCCCTGGCCATCATGCTCCGCAGTGGCAATGCCGGGGCGAACACCGCCGCCGACCACAAGACGGTGCTCCAACAGGCACTGGAACAAATCCCCGGGATCAGCGGGTATCGGGTGGGCAAGACGGTGCTGGTGCGCACTGACACCGCCGGCGGCACCCATGAATTCCTGAACTATCTGCACGCCCGACGGCTGGCGTACTCGGTCGGGTTCGGGCTCACCGAGACCATAGCCGCCGCCGTCGACCAGATACCCGAGCAGGCGTGGACCCCGGCCTATGACAGCGCCGGCGGCGTGCGCGACGGGGCGTGGGTCGCCGAGCTCACGGGCCTGATCCCCCTGGCCGGCTGGCCGCCCGGGATGCGCGTCATCATCAGAAAGGAACGCCCGCACCCGGGAGCCCAGTTGCGGTTCACCGACCGAAACGGCCTGCGACTGACCGCATTCGCCACCAACACTGCTCGCGGACAAGTCCCCGACCTGGAATTGCGGCACCGCCGCCGCGCACGCTGCGAAGACCGGATACGGGCCGCCAAAGACACCGGCCTGGCCAATCTCCCGCTGCACGGGTTCGATCAGAACCGCATCTGGTGCGCCCTGGTCCAACTCGCCTGCGAGCTCACCGCGTGGACCCAGATGATCACCCTGGCCGGCCACCAAGCCCGACGCTGGGAACCCAAACGCCTCCGCCTGCGCCTGTTCAGCGTCGCCGCGAGGATCACCCGCCACGCCCGAAGGACACGACTACCCCTCTCGGCCACCGCGCCCTGGTCCGAACTGCTGGTCACCGCCACCGCCAAGCTGCAACCCGGATAACCGGACAGACCAGCACTGATAACGCCGACCAACGAAAGACCCCCCGGGAAGTGGAACCCGGCAGAACCCGCTGACCCGGCGACCCTGTCACACCCACCAGCAAGAATCAGCCCGCAGCAACACAATCCGAACCCCGACAAGCAGGGAGATCAACCGCACGAAAGATTGAGGTTAGTTGAGGTTGACGGTGGCGGTATTTAGGGACGAGGACGAGGTCTATGCCTTCCTGGGCGGGATCTTTCGGCGGGGTTTGGAGAAGGAGGGTCTGGCGGACAAGCTCGCGAATTCGGGTGTGGTGTTGCGGGTGCATTACACAGATCCGGATGCGGTTGTGACGGTGGACATGCCGAACAAGGTGGTGGAGACCGGAGCGGCCAGTACCGCGGTGCCCAACGTGGAGTTGTTCATGTCGGCAGACACGGGGAACAAGTTCTGGTTGGGGAAGGTGAACTTGACGATGGCGATGGCCAAGGGAACGGTACGTGCGAAAGGTCCGGTGCCGAAGTTGATCAAGTTGATCCCGCAGGCCAAGAACCTGTTCCCCGAGTACCGGTTGATGCTGGAGAGCCAGAATCGGCAGGACCTCATCGATGCGTGACCCTCGCCTCACCGCGGGCTGTAGGGCGGGTGTGCGATGAGGAGCACGATGCAGGACGTTGCGTTGACTGTGCCCGCGATCGTGGCCCATGCTTCGGCAGTCCATGGCGATCGCGAGGTGCTGACTGCGCGCGGACCCCGGCAGATCTCTGGGGTGTCCTATCGCGAGGTGGGTGAGCGTGCGGCACGGTTGGCAAATGCTTTGCGCCAGATCGGCATCCGTGGAGATGAGCGTGTCGCGACGCTGCAATGGAGCAACCAGGAGCATCTGGACTGTTACGCGGCGGTGCCGTCGATGGGCGCGGTGCTGCATACGTTGAACCTGCGGCTGCCGCCGGAACAGCTGACGTGGATCGCCAATCATGCCGAGGATCGGGTGATCATCGTCGACAGTACGGTGCTTGCCCTTTTGGCGGCGGCGTTGCCGTCGATGACCTCGGTGCGCACGGTGCTAGTGACCGGAACCGGCGATCTTGCCGCGGTCGAGGGGTGCGGAAAGGACGTCCTACGGTACGACGATGTGGTGGCCGCCCAGTCGAGTACGTTCGAGTGGCCCGATGTCGATGAGCGGTCGGCTGCAGCGATGTGCTATACGAGCGGTACCACCGGGCACCCGAAAGGTGTTGTCTACAGCCATCGTTCGACGTGGTTGCACTCTCAGGCGGCGTGCACCTCGAATGCCTTGGGCATCGGTCATGACGACACGGTGTTGGCGATCGTTCCGATGTTCCACGCCAACGCGTGGGGGTTGCCGTATGCGGCGATGATGGCCGGCGCGCAGCTTCTGCTGCCTGACCGTTTCCTGCAGGCGGGGCCTTTGGTGGAGATGATCGAGGCGGTGCGGCCGACGATGGCGGGGGCGGTGCCGACAATCTGGACCGATGTTCTGCATTACTTGCGCGACAATCCTGGCCATGACGTGAGTTCGCTGAAGATGGTGGCCTGCGGTGGTTCGGCGGTTCCGCGGTCGTTGATGACCGCCTATGACGAGCTGGGCATCCGCATTGTGCAGGCTTGGGGGATGACTGAGACTTCCCCGCTGGCCTCGGTCGCTCTGCCGCGGAGTTCTGATACCCCGGAGAGGTCGCTTCACCTGCGCGCAACCCAAGGCCGGGTGGTGGCCGGTGTGCAGGCCCGCATCGTCGATGACAGCGGTGCAGAACAACCGTGGGACGGAAAATCGGTGGGGGAGATTCAAGTCCGCGGCCCGTGGATCACTCAGTCGTATTACGAGAATGACAGTCCGGCGGCGTCGCCGGACGGGTGGTTGCGTACCGGGGACGTCGGGACGATCAGCGCGGACGCGCTCATCGCGCTGACCGACCGCTCCAAGGATGTCATCAAGTCCGGGGGCGAATGGATCTCCTCGGTGGAATTGGAGAACGAGTTGGCCGCTCACCCTGCGGTGCGCACCGCCACGGTGATTGGAGTGCCCGACGACAAGTGGCAGGAACGGCCGCTGGCGGTGGTCGTCCTGGCTGCCGACCGCACCGCCACCGCGGCGGAGCTGACCGAATTTCTGCGTGCGCGGGTGGCCAAGTGGTGGCTACCGGAACGGTGGGCGTTCGTCACCGACATTCCGCTGACTTCCACTGGCAAGTTCGACAAGAAGAAGCTGCGCCGCCAGTTCGCCGACGGTGACCTCATCATCGAGACGCTGGCGTGAATCATCAATCCACTGCGACCGAAACACTGACGTTAAGGAGACACACATGAAGACACGTGCTGCAGTGCTGTGGGGCCTAGGAGAAAAGTGGGAAGTCGAGGACATCGAGTTGGATCCTCCCGGCCCCGATGAAGTGCTCGTCCAGCTGACCGCGACCGGGTTGTGCCATTCCGACGAACACCTCGTGACCGGCGACCTGCCCATTCCGCTGCCCGTCGTCGGTGGCCACGAGGGTGCCGGCACCGTGGTCGAAGTGGGTGCGGGTGTCGAGAACGTCGCCGAGGGCGATTCGGTGATCCTGACGTTCCTGCCGTCGTGCGGGCACTGTTCCTATTGCGCGCGGGGGATGGGGAACATGTGCGACTTGGGTGCCGCGCTCATGATGGGACCCCAGATCGACGGCACTTACCGTTTCCATGCCAGGGGTGAGGACGTCGGCCAGATGTGCCTGCTGGGCACGTTCTCGGAATACACCGTGGTCCCCAAGGCGTCTCTGGTCAAAATCGACCAGGGGACACCGCTGGACAAGGCGGCGTTGATCGGGTGTGGTGTGACGACCGGGTACGGGTCGGCGGTGCGCACCGGTGAGGTGCGTGCCGGGGATACCGTGGCGGTGATCGGAGCCGGTGGCATCGGCATGAATGCGATTCAGGGTGCCCGCATCGCGGGCGCGTTGAACATCGTGGCTGTCGATCCGGTGGCGTTCAAGCGTGAACAAGCCGGCGGTTTCGGTGCGACGCATGCCGTTGCCACGATCGACGAGGCCTGGTCACTGATCAGTGACATCACCCGCGGCAAACTCGCCGATGTCTGCGTCTTGACCACCGATGTCGCCGAAGGGTCCTACATCGGCGAGGCGCTGTCCTTGGTCGGTAAACGCGGCCGTGTGGTCGTTACCGCGATCGGGCACCCCGAAGACACCTCGATGTCGGGTTCACTGCTGGAATTGACGCTGTATGAAAAGCAGATCCGCGGCGCTCTGTACGGTTCTTCGAACGCCGCCCACGACATCCCGCGGCTCGTCGAGCTCTACAACGCCGGACACCTCAAGCTGGATGAGCTGATCACCCGTGAGTACACCCTCGATCAGATCAACGAAGGCTACGCGGATATGCGATCGGGCCGCAACATCCGAGGACTCATCCGATTCTGATAAAGCAGCCGAAGCGCGGGAGCGCGACCACGGGAGCAAGCGAGCTGAGTACAACGGTTGAGTGCTGCGCGTCTGTGGCTCTTACCGTTGACGTGTTGATGCAGGACTAGCGATCGAAAGTCAATGTGCCCCATCCCTGCGTGTCAGGGTGAGTTGAGTCCAGTGGTTCATAGCAAATCCGCCTGCAGGGCGAGATACGGATCGACTTAACGATGACGATTTCCAACCTGGCTGTGGCTGGGGAGAATGTGCAGATGGATTCCACGCATCCGCGCTCGGATGGGCCGCAGCGGCGGCGCACGTTCAGCCCGGCCGACAAGCTGGCGCATCTGGTGGCCTACGAGCAGGCCTGTGAAACCAATGATGGTGGCGCCTACCTGCGCCGTGAGGGCTTGTACTCGTCGCTGATCAGCGAGTGGCGCAAGCAGCGCGACGCCGGGGTGTTGGAGGGCAAACCGGCCGGTGCCAAGGTCGGGCGGCTGACCGCCGAGCAGGCTGAGATCGCCCGCCTCAAGCGCGAACTCGACAAGACCACCAAGCGGCTGGCCACCACCGAAGCCGCCCTGGACATCATGGGAAAAGCACACGCGCTCTTGGAAAGTCTCTCCGAGAGCGCGGAGCCGCCGACCAAGCCGACCAAGCGCTGATGGACACCTGGACCGCTCTGCGCGGCCTGCATGTCACGACCCGGGCTGCGGCGGTGTTGACCGGGATGCACCGCTCGACCGCGCTGCGGCGGGCCGCACCCGCGCCGGCCGGGCCGGCGCGGGCGCCCGCGGCGCCGGTCAACAAGCTGTCCGCCGCCGAGTGCGCTCGGGTGGTGGAGGTGCTCAACAGTGCCCGGTTCGTCGATGCCGCCCCGATCCAGGTGTGGGCCACGTTGCTCGATGAGGACACTTACCTGTGCTCGGTGTCGACGATGTATCGCCTGCTGAACGAGAACAAGCAGGTCAAGGAGCGGCGCCGGCTGGCCCGGCACCGCAAGGCGGTCTGCCCGGAGTTGGTGGCCACCGCGCCCCGGCAGGTGTACTCCTGGGACATCACCAAGCTGCGCGGCCCGGCCAAGGGCCTCTACTACGACGCCTACGTGATGATCGACATCTACTCGCGTTACATCGTCGGGGTGCACGTGCACGCCCGCGAATGCGGTGTGCTGGCCAAAGAGATGATGGAGCAGATCTTCGGAACCTACGGCATCCCACACGTCGTGCACGCCGACCGGGGCACCTCGATGACGAGCAACACCGTCGCCGGCCTGCTCTGCGATCTGGGGGTGACCCGCTCGCATTCGCGGCCCAAGGTTTCCAATGACAACCCCTACAGCGAGTCGTGGTTCAAGACCCTCAAGTACGCGCCGACGTTTCCGGACCGGTTCGAATCCATCCATCACGCAAGGGATTTCATGGATGAGTTCGTGGACTGGTACAACCACGAGCATCGGCACAGCGGCATCGGCCTGCACACCCCCGCCGACGTCTTCTACGGCCTCGCCGCCGAGAAAGACACCCAGCGGCGGATTGTGCTCGCCGAGGCCCGAGCACGCCACCGGCACCGCTTCAGCCAAGACCGCGCACCCAAGATCATCGACCTACCCGAGACCGCCGCGATCAACCCACCCAAA